>JAAZXY010000100.1 GCA_014239855.1 Acidimicrobiales bacterium
GAAGACGTACTCGGCCTCGGCTGGTCGGGCCTCAACCGCCGCCGGGAACGTGCCCTCGTCCGCCCACCGGGCCAGCGCCCGTTCCTCCATGGCAGGGAAGTCGGCCCGTCCTACGTGCGGGTAGGGGTCGTTGGACGCGTCTGGGGCGTCGGCAGAGGGTGGGTGCTCGTCGGACATGACCTGGTGCAGGCTACTGGTACGTCCCTGCTGGCCGGGAGGAGGCGGTTCGGTTCAGAGAAGCGCCGCGCCGCGCTGGCGCAGCTCGAACTTGAGAACCTTGCCACTGGCGTTCAGCGGCAGAACGTCAATGACCTCGACCCGGCGGGGTGCCTTGTAGTTGGCCATTTCGTCGCGGCACCACGACACGATGTCCGCCGGGTCCGGGTGGGTGTCGGGGGCCGGTACGACGAACGCCATTCCCACCTCGCCGAGCCGGTCGTCAGGGATCCCGACGACGGCCACCTGACCGACCTCGGGGTGGGCCAGCATCAGGCGCTCCACCTCGGCCGGGTAGACGTTGAACCCGCCGTTGATGAACATGTCCTTCACCCGGTCAGTGATGTTTAGGTAGCCGTCGGCGTCCATGACCCCGATGTCGCCGGTGTGCAGCCAACCCTCGGAGTCGATGGCCTCGGCGGTCTGGTCGGGATCGTCCAGGTAGCCGACCATCACGTTGTAGCCGCGGACGACCACCTCGCCCGGCTGGCCGGCCGGGCACTCGGCTCCGTCGGGGGTGACGACCCGGACCTCGACGTCATCGATGGCCCGTCCCGAGGTCCCGGCGATGAGGGCCGGATCATCGTCGTGGCGACACATGGTGGCGATTCCCGACGCCTCGGTGAGGCCGTAGCCGGTCACCACCTTCTCGAAGCCGAGACGGTCGCGCATGGCGTGGATCATCTGGACGGGGATAGTCGCAGCGCCGGTCACAGCCAGTCGGAGCGAAGACAGGTCAAATTCGTCGAGGTCGGGGTGGTTCAGGATCGTCTGGTAGATGGCCGGCGGACCGGGGAGCATGGTGATTCGCTCCTCGCCGACCCGCCTCATCACTGCTGGGACGTCGAACACTGGGTGGGGAACGAGAGTTACGCCCTTCATCAGGCAGGCCAGGATCCCGGAGTTGAGGCCGAAGGCGTGGAAGAACGGATTGACCACCAGATAGCGGTCGCCGGCCTCCAGGCCGATGACCTCGCTCCACGCGAGGAAGGCCCGGCAGATAGCTGAGTGGCGGAGCATGGCGCCCTTCGGCGAGCCGGTGGTCCCCGAGGTGAACATGAGATGGCAGAGGTCGTCGCCTCCGACGGCTGCCGAACGAGTCGCCCGGTTGCCGTCGTCGACCGTGTCGCCTGCCTCCAGGAAGTCGGCCCACGAAGTGCACCTGTCGGGAACGGAGCCTCGGAGGACGACTACCTCGTCCAGCTCGGTTCCCCCGCCGACGTCGGCGAGCATCGCCACGTAGTCAGCGTCCAGAAAGTCAGTGACGGTGAACAGGACACGAGCCAGGGTGCGATCCAGGAGCTCGGCGGCTTCCCGGCCCCGAAAGCGAGTGTTGATGGGGACAAGCACGGCTCCGGCGCAGTGGGCACCCAGGGCGGCCACCGCCCACTCGGCCACGTTGGGCGCCCAGACGGCGATCCGGTCGCCCGCTCCGATCCCGCGGGCCATCAGGGCCCGGCTGGCGGCGTGGATCTGGTCGCGGTATTCGGCGAACGTCCATCGGAGATCCCCGTCGACGATTGCCTCTCGGTCGCCGAACCGGAGGGCGGCGTCGTCGACCAGGTCGGGGATGGTGGACCACGGCGCATTCATCAGTCGGACCCTAAGGGTCGTCGCCAGACCTCAGGACACCCAGGATGGTCAACCACCGGGTCGCCAGAGCGGACCTCGGCGTGGTGCGCCTTGGCAGGGGCCCCAGGCCGGATCTGGTATCGGACGCCGTCGCCGCAGTACCGGACCGAGACGGCCCGGCGCCGGCGGGTGGTCGACCGGTTGGGTCCTGCGCCGTGGAGGGTGGCGGCGTGGTGGACCACCAGGTCGCCGGGCACGGTGTCGAAGCGAACCAGGCGAGGGTCGTCGAGGCGGACGGTGGGGACCGGCTCACCCCCGGTGCCCGGAAGGGGCTGATCGTCTACGAACCAGTTGGGGCGGTGGACCACCCCCGACCGGTGTGATCCGCGGAGGTACGACACGGCGCCGGTCTCGGCGTCAACCTCGTCGAGGGGCGCCCAGGTGGTACAGATCCGGTCCCCGGACAGGTGGAAGTAGCCC
>JAAZXY010000101.1 GCA_014239855.1 Acidimicrobiales bacterium
GGTACGGTGGTCGCCCTGCTGACCGTTTCCACCACCCCACTAGTCCTGTGAGGCCAGCGATTAGAGCCCTGCGCCGGAACAGGAGTCGAGCCAGTCGGAAGAGCCACATAGCCCGACGGTAATGCTCGATGGCCCACGCTGGCCTGTACTGGTTTGGCCCTTTGGGGCGGATCTGGCTGGCTGGTAGGCCTAACGTCGCGACGGTGCGCCTGACGGCGGTCCTAGCCGCAACCCTGTTCGCGGCCGCTTGCGGCTCAAGCGGACCGATCTCGCTTGCACCACCGGCAACTTCGACGACTTCGACCGCTGCGGTCACTTCATCGTCGTCCACGGCACCTACCACCACCCAGTCGACGACCACCCCACCCACTACAGCAGCAGTAGCTTCGATCACCACCCAGGTACCCACCACCACGATTACGGCGACGGCTTCTGCCGCCGCCACGTCAACCACCACGACACCCCCCGCACCCACACCCGATCCGGAATCTGGGCCTTCCAGCTACCCGCTGGTCTGCCGGCCGTGGGCCGGGGCCGAGAACCGCCCAGAGCTGACCGAACTGGAGCGGATCGCCCTCCACGACCTCTGGTGGACGTCGGGCTGGGACCTAGGTCTCGGGTGGGAGATCTCCGAGGCCCAGCCGTACCGGGGCCTGTCGACGGACTTCGTCGACGTGGAGAACGACCCCGACCTAGCCGTAGCCATCGAGCGGCGCGCCGAACTGCGGCGCCTCAACCCACACCTGAACGTGCTGGTGTCACTCTTCTACCGGGAAGGAGAGTACGTAGCCAACGAGGAGGACCACCGCTGGTGGGAGCTCGGCCACTTCCCGCCTAACTCACCGTTCTGGATCCGCGACGAGGCGGGGATGCCAGTGCCCGGGTTCGGCGAGGACGCCGACGGGGACGGCGTGATCGAGGCTGACGAGGCGCTCTCCTCGCTGGTCGACTTCCGAATGCCCGAGGTGATCGAGCTGGTCGCCCAGCGGGCCCAGGCCGTGCAACGCACGGGTGTGGCCGACGGCATCATGCTGGACTGGTGGAACGAGCACGGCCTGACCGCCACCTCGTACCTGGACTGGTCGACCTTCTACATGACCGCCGAGGAGGAGTTGGAGTCCCGGCTGGCGCTGATCCGTCGGATCCGCGAACTGGTGGGCGACGACTTCCTGATTCTGGTCAACACCAACGAACGAACCGCGCCGCTGTCAGCGCCATACGCCAACGGGACGTTTATGGAGCTCTACAAGCCCGACTGGTCGGCTGGTTACACGCGTGAAGCGGTCATCGACATCGAGGAGACCCTGACCTGGGCCACCGAGGCGTTCCGCGAACCGCGGATCAACTGTCTCGAGGGGTGGCGTGTCGTCACCGACTACGGCAATGCGGCCGCACAGGTCGACGAGAGGAACTCCGAGGAGAACCGGCAGTGGATGCGCCTGTTCACGGCGATGGCCCTCACCCACTCCGACGAGATGGTCGTCTTTGGTGACGACAATGCCGAGCCCACCGTGGACCACCTCCACAACTGGTACGACTTCTGGGATGCTGATCTGGGCCAGCCGGTCGGGCCGAAGCGGGCAACACACCAGGGCGTCGACGGTTTATTCATCCGGGAGTTCACGAACGGCTACGCCGTCTACAACCGGTCGGGCACCGAGCAGGAGATCCATTTCCCGGACCAGTACACGTCCGTGTCCGCAGGCCAGGTGGCTTCCACACACCTGGTAGCTGACATGGACGGCGAGATCTTCCTCCATCTCTGGTAGATACCTAGATCATGGGACGCGTTCCCAAGTTGTCTCAATCGCGTCATTGGGGCGGGGGCTGCCTGGATTTCCAACGTTGCAGGAATCTGGATTTCCAACGTTGCAGGAATCGAGACTCTCGACCCCTCGTCTTGCCCTTGTTGGCCCGATCCCGCTCGCGCCGAGCC
>JAAZXY010000102.1 GCA_014239855.1 Acidimicrobiales bacterium
GCTCGACGACGTGGACCTGAGCGATGCCCGTCACCTGCCGCCGGCCGACATCGTGACGGCCAACCAGATGGTCATCCCGATCGGCTCGGAGATCGGCCTCAAGATCCTGAGCCGCGACGTGATCCACAGCTACTGGATTCCCGCGCTGAACGGAAAGCGTGACGCCGTGCCGGGCCGTGTGGCGCCGTGGAAGATCGAAGCCGAGACGCCCGGCGTCTACTTCGGCCAGTGCACCGAGTTCTGTGGCCTCAGCCACTCCCGCATGCGGATGCAGACCATCGCCGTCGATCCCGCCGACTTCCAGACGTGGATCGACGAGCAGATGCAGCCGGCCACGGAACCGACCACGGCTGCCGCGGAGCGGGGCAAGGCCGTGTTCGAGGGCCAGTGCACCCGCTGCCACGTGGTCGACGGGATGAACGACGGTGGCGGCGCCGACCTGGTGGCCAACGCCGCGCCGAACCTGACCCACCTGATGAGCCGGACCACCTTCGCCGGCGGCATCTTCGATCTCTACGAGCCCGACGGGTCGCTGAACCGCACCCAGCTCGAGGCCTGGCTGCGTGATGCGCCGGCCGAGAAGCCCGCCTACGCCGAGGGTCGCCGGGGTATGCCGGCCATGGGCCTCAGCGAGAGCCAGATCGATGACGTGGTGGCGTACCTCCAGACCCTGGGCGCAGCCCCGGATCTGGACGTCATCGCGGCGACGGAGGTCGACTGATGAGTGAGACGATGGAAATCGAGGCCCCGGCCCGGCCGATCGGCGTCTACACCCGGCCCAAGGGCAACACCGGCTGGCGTGACTGGATCACCACGGTCGACCACAAGAAGATCGGGATCCTCTACGGCGCCACGGCGATGATCTTCTTCGCCATTGGCGGCCTCGAGGCCCTGCTGATCCGCCTGCAGCTGGCCACCCCGAACGGGACGGTTCTGGGCGCCGACACCTACAACCGGGTCTTCACCATGCACGGCGTGACCATGGTCTTCATGGTGATCATGCCGCTGGCCGCCGCCTTCGCGAACTACCTGCTGCCCCTGCAGATCGGGGCCCGGGACGTGGCCTTCCCCCGTCTCAACGCCCTCTCGTTCTGGGTGTTCCTGGCCGGTGGCCTGTTCCTGAACATGGCGTGGATCGTAGGCGACGCCCCCGACGGCGGCTGGTTCGCCTACGCCCCCAACACCGGGATGATCTTCTCGCCGGGCAAGGGCATGGACTACTACGCCCTCGGCCTGCAGATCATGGGCATCGCCTCGCTGGTGTCGGCCATGAACCTGATCGTGACCGTGCTCAACATGCGGGCACCGGGCATGACGCTCTTCAAGATGCCGGTCTTCACCTGGATGATCCTGGTGGTGCAGTTCCTGCTGCTGTTCGCCGTGCCGGTCATCACGGTGGCCCTCTTCCTGCTCATGTTCGACCGGAACTTCGGCGCCAACTTCTTCAACCCGGAGATGGGCGCCGATCCGCTGCTGTGGCAGCACCTGTTCTGGATCTTCGGGCACCCCGAGGTGTACATCCTGATCCTGCCCAGTTTCGGCATCATCAGCGAGGTCATCCCGACCTTCTCCCGTAAGCCCATCTTCGGCTACCCGTTCATGGTGTTCTCGGGCATCGCCATCGGCTTCATGGGCTGGGGCGTGTGGGCCCACCACATGTTCGTGTCCGGTATCGGCCCCATCTCGGTGGCCGCCTTCTCGGTGTCGACCATGTTCATCGCCGTGCCGACCGGCGTGAAGATCCTGAACTGGCTGGCCACCATGTGGGGCGGCAAGATCCGCTTCAACAGCACCTGTTCTGGATCTTCGGGCACCCCGAGGTGTACATCCTGATCCTGCCCA
>JAAZXY010000103.1 GCA_014239855.1 Acidimicrobiales bacterium
CTCCGAGAAGAGCAACATCATCCGCCAGAGCGAGTTCTTAGAGTTCCACGACCTCTCACAAAGCATCACGGATGTCGGCGGTCTCGAGCAGCACCGACTTCTCGACCGCGCCGCGGGGGAAGGTGTCGTTGCCCAGGATGCCGACCACCGCCTCATCGACGGCGACCTGGCCGAGGCGTTCCGTCGAGCGGTGGTCGACGACCTGACCGAACCGCTGCACCTGCTCGTCGGGGGCTGAACAGTTGGTCGTCGGCGAGGTGGCCACCCCGGTGGACCTGCTGGTCATCGGCGCCGGCCCCGGCGGCTACGCAGCGGCCCTCCACGCCGCCCGCCTCGGCCGGGACGTGACCCTCGTTGAACGAGAGGCCATCGGTGGGACCTGTCTGAACGTCGGGTGCATCCCGTCCAAGGCACTCATCGAGGTGGCTGACGCCCACGCCCTGGCCGGTCGGGTCGGTTCGTGGGGTGTGGACGCCACGTCCACCGTCGACATGACCCGGGTCCGGGCCCATCTGGCGGGCGTGATCGGCGACCTGACCTCCGGAGTGTCGAGCCTGCTGGCCGATGCCGGGGTGACGGTGCTGGCCGGTCACGCACGGTTCACCCGACCCGGCCGGGTGTCGGTCGAACACGGCGACACCGTGGAGTTCCTGGATCCCCGCGACGTCATCGTGGCCACCGGCTCCCGCCCCATCGAACTGGCCGACGTACCCCTCGACGGCCAGCGGGTCGTCGGGTCGGCCGAGTTGCTGTCCACCGACGTGCTCCCCGAACGACTGGTCCTGATCGGCGGCGGATACGTCGGCGTCGAGTTGGGCAGCGCGTTCGCCAAGTTGGGCAGCGAGGTGACCATCGTCGAGGCCGAGGATCGGGTCCTGCCGGGTTTCGACGCCCGGACCACACGCCTCGTCGAACGGGGCCTGCGGCGCCTCGGGATCGGGTTGTGCCTGAGCCATCGGGCCGTCGGGACAGACGAACACGGGCTGGTGGTCGAACCCACGGGCAGCGACTCCGGCGGGCCGGTGACCCTTCCGGCCGACCGGATCGGCGTGGTGGTCGGGCGCCGCCCCGATGCCGACTCGGTGGCCATGGCCCGCTCGGGGGCGAGGTTGGAGCCCTCAGGACACGTGTCCGTGGATGCCGCCCGACGGGCCGCCGACGGCGTCTACGCCATTGGCGACCTGACCCCCGGGCCGGCGTTGGCCCACAAGGCGACCGCCGAGGCCGAGGTGGCCGCCGAGGCGGCCTGCGGTCGACCGGCGGCCTTCGATCCGACGACCATTCCCATGGTGGTGTTCGGCGATCCACAGGTCATGGCGGTCGGGCTGACCCGTGAGGAGGCGACCGTCGCCGGCCTGGAACCCTCGGCCTTCCGCTTCCCGTTGGGCGCCTCGGGACGGGCCCGCACGCTGGGCGACACCGAGGGCACGGTCACCGTGGTGGCCGACGCCGAGGGCACCGTGATCGGCGTCCACGCGGTGGGCGGTCACGTGGCCGAGTTGGCCGGCGAAGCAGCGCTGGCTGTGGAAACGGCCGCCACCATTGAAGACCTGGCCGGCACCATCCATGCCCACCCCACGCTGGGTGAGTCGCTCATGGAGGCCGCGCTGGGGCTCGTCGGCCGACCCGTCCACACCCGCTGACCTGCCCCCAGTGGGGGGGCACACGATGCCCGATTACGAGGCTTCGGAGACCAGCCCGCTTCCGGCCATGAGCAGGCCGATCTGTTCGATGCTGGCCTCGGCGACGTCCATGACGGACACGATCCGACCCTCGAACATGACGGCCACCCGATCGCTGAGGGCCAGCACCTCGTCGAGGT
>JAAZXY010000104.1 GCA_014239855.1 Acidimicrobiales bacterium
GCGAGGCGATCCATGCCGGCCTCAAAAAACGCCCTGGCCCTTGGGATCCACGTATTGGGCGGGGGGCTGTCCAGCCGTCTCTTTCAGACTGTGCGCGAGGAGAGGGGGTTGGCCTACAACGTCTTCGCCTCGCCGGCCGGCTACGAGGACGCCGGCGTGGTGTCGGTTTACGCTGGCACGGCCCCCGAGCGAGCCGATGAACTCCAACGGGTAGTGGCCGACCAGGTGGCCGAGGTGGCCGCCCATGGGATCACCGCCGAGGAGATGGACATCGCCCGCGACGGGTTTGAGGGGTCGATCCTGCTGGGCCTGGAAGACTCTGGGAGCCGGATGTCCCGGCTGGGCACCAGCCAGAGCCTCCTAGGCCGCGTGGTCCCCTTGGACGAGTACGTCGACACCCTGCGGGCCGTCACTCTGGACGATGTCAACGCCGTGCTGAACGAGGTGCTGTCTCCCGAGGCGGTCGTGGCCCTGGTGGGACCGACCGCCTGAACCCAGCCGGGCCGCCGCGACGGTGACCGCTAGCCTCACCCCATGTCCGGAGATCCGATCCGTGTCGGTGTTCTTGGGGCCGCCGGCCGCATGGGCCGTATGGTGGCCGGAGCGGTCACGGCCGCCGAGGGGATGGTCCTGGTCGCCGCAGCCGACCCGTCAGCTCCCGGGTCGGAGGTCTCCGGAGTGACCCTGGTGGCCGACATAGGGGACCTGCTCAACGCCGGTGTCGACGTGGTCGTGGACTTCACGGTGGCCGAGGCCAGCCGGACCAACCTGCCGGTCCTGGCCGCGGCCGGGGTACACGTCGTCGTCGGCACCAGTGGCCTGAGTGACGACGACCTGGACAACCTTCGGGCCGCCTTCACGACCAGCAACTGCCTGGTGGCTCCCAACTTCGCCATCGGTGCCGTTCTCATGATGCGCTTCGCCGAGATGGCAGCGCCGTGGTTCGAGACGGCCGAGATCGTGGAGGTCCATCACGATGGCAAGGTCGACGCCCCGTCGGGCACCGCGACGGCCACCGCCGAACGCATGGCGGCTGCCTCCTCGGACTGGGCTCCCGATCCAACTACCCGGGAGGCGGTGGCCGGGGCCCGGGGCGGGGTAGGACCGGCGGACATCCGCATCCACTCGCTGCGCATGAGGGGCGCCGTGGCCGACCAGGAGGTCGTCTTGGGGACTACCGGCCAGACCCTGACCATCCGGCACGACACCACCGACCGCAGTTCGTTCATGCCCGGGGTGGTGCTGGCCATAGGCCGGATCGCCGAGGTGCCCGGCGTGACCGTGGGCCTCGACGCGCTGCTCGGCCTCTAACCCGGTTCCCACCGTGGATCCCGGTACCCGGCGTTTTTTGAGGCCGGCATGGATCGCCTCGCACGTGCTGGTAGCCGCCCTGCTGGTGGCCACCACCAACCTGGGCTTCTGGCAACTCCGTCGCCTGGATGCACGACGGGACTACAACGCCAGGGTGGTGGCCCGGGCCGACGAGCCCGTGGTGGCCTTGGCCACGGCGTTCGGGGCCCTGACGGAGGGCAGGCCGCCGGAGGACCTCCGCCATGTGCGGGTCACGGTGTCCGGCACGTGGGACGTTGCTTCGGAGGTCTACCTGGCCAACCGCTCCCGGGACGGGGTGCCCGGGGTCCACGTGGTGACCCTGCTGCGGATCGAGGGCGCCCGTCCCAGCGTGGGGGTGGCCGTCGACCGGGGGTTT
>JAAZXY010000105.1 GCA_014239855.1 Acidimicrobiales bacterium
AGCGGAGCTCGACATCCTTGAGGTTCAGGACGATGTCGGTCACATCCTCGACGACGCCGTCGATGGTGCCGAACTCGTGGAGTGCGTCATCGAACTTGACCTGGGTGACCGCAGCCCCCGGGATGGACGACAACAGCGTCCGACGCAGGGAGTTGCCGAGCGTGTGGCCGAAGCCGGGCTCGAGGGGCTCGATGGAGAACAGCTGACGGTTGCCGTCGGCGTCGGCCACCGCGGTGACCGTGGGTCGCTGAATGACCAACATGGGAATGTCCTTCGCTTCGGGGGGGTCGGGGAAGAGGTGGGAGGCGCCGCTAGGCGGGCGCCCTACTTGGAGTAGAGCTCGACGATCAGCTGCTCGCGGACCGGAATGTCGATCTGCTCGCGGACCGGGATCTCACGGATGGTGGCTCGGTGGCCGTCGTCGTCGATGTCCATCCACGCCGGGGCCTGACGGTCCAGGACGTCGATGTTCCACTGGACGACGACCATCTTGCGGGCCTTGTCGCGCAGGGTGATGACCTCGCCCTTGCTGCAGCGGTAGCTGGGGATGTCGACCCGGCTGCCGTTGACGTCCACGTGACCGTGGTTGACCAACTGACGGGCCTGGGGCCGGGTGGCGGCCATGCCGGCCCGGTAGACGATGTTGTCGAGGCGCAGCTCCAGGTACTGGAGCATGTTGTCGCCGGTCACGCCCTGACGGCGGCTCGCCTCCTCGTAGAGACGGCGGAACTGCCGCTCGGTCAGGCCGTACGAGAAACGGGCCTTCTGCTTCTCCTGGAGCTGCAGCAGGTACTCGGACGGGTTGCCCCGACGACGGGTACGGCCGTGCTCGCCGGGCGGGTACGGGCGCTTGTCCAGCGCGACGACCTCACCCTTGGTGCCGAAGATGTTGGTGCCCAGACGCCGCGAGACGCGGGCCCGGGGGCCGGTGTAACGAGACATTGGTCAGACCCTCCTACGCTTGGGCGGCCGGCAACCGTTGTGGGGGATCGGCGTGACGTCCTTGATCCCCGTCACCTCGATGCCGGTCTGCTGGATGGTCCGGATGGCGGTCTCACGACCGGACCCCGGACCCCGCACCACCACGTCGACCTTGCGGACGCCGTGTTCCATGGCCCGACGGGCGCACTGCTCGGCCGCCATCTGGGCGGCGAACGGCGTCGACTTACGGGAACCCTTGAAGCCGACATTGCCGGCTGAGGCCCACGCCAGGGTGTTGCCACCCTGGTCGGTGATGGTGATGATCGTGTTGTTGAAGGAACTCTTGATGTGCGCAACGCCGTGGGGGACGTTCTTGCGCTCCTTCTTGCGGGGGCGTCGGCCCCCGGCGCTCGGCTTCGCCATTACTTCGTGACCTGCTTCTTGTTCGCGACCGTCTTGCGGGGGCCCTTACGGGTCCGGGCGTTGGTGTGGGTGCGCTGACCGCGGACCGGAAGGCCGCGACGATGGCGCAGGCCCTGGTAGCAGCCGATGTCCATCTTGCGCTTGATGTTCTGGGAGACCTCACGCCGGAGGTCGCCCTCGACCTTGAACTGCTGGTCGACGAACGCACGGATCGCCGTGACCTCGTCATCGGTGAGATCACGGACCCGGGTGGTGGGGTCGACGCCGGTGCCCTCGCAGATGTTCAG
>JAAZXY010000106.1 GCA_014239855.1 Acidimicrobiales bacterium
GGAGCGGCCAGCACCTCGGCCAGGCCGGTGGCCAACTCGTCGGCAGAGAGATGTCCGAGCTCGTTCATGTGACCCTGTCCTTCATGTGATCCGGTATCTCCCGATCTGGATGTCGTCGGTGCCGATGTCGGCGTAGTTGTCCTGCATCCGTCCGTTGATGAACTCGCGCCATGTGAACGACCGGTAGGCGGGCGCGCCGCCGGCCAACTCGGGCAGCGGTTCGATGATCGCATCGCGCTGGGGGTTGAAGAAGAGCGGGATGGAGAACCGGTCAGTGGTCGTCATGGGCATCACCCGGTGGACCGACGCCCGGTAGCGGTCGTTGGTCCGCACCTGCATCATGTCGCCGAGGTTGACCACCACGGTGCCGGGACGGGGCGGTACGTCGATCCAGTCGCCGGACCGGTCCAGCGTCTGGAGGCCGCCGGTGTCGTCCTGGAGCAGCAGGGTCAGGACTCCGGGGTCGGTATGGGCACCCAACGCCGTGGGGCCCAGGTCGTTGAGACCGGACCGCTCGTCGGCCGGCACCGGATCACCGACCGTGTAGTAGTTGAGCCGGGCGGTACTCGATGTGCGTGCACCAGCGCAGTGGTCGGCCGTGTCGGCGTCCAGGCCGAGGGTGTCGTGCACCAGCCGGGTGGTTCGGGTGGCGAGGTCGGCGAAGGCATCGAAGAACGCCCGCATGGCCTGCTCGAAGCCGTCGAGGCCGGCCGGCCAACGGTTCATCGGCCGATCCGAGATCAGTTCGGGGTCGATGAAGTCGAAGACCTCCTTGTGGTCGCGGGTCCGCTTGGTGAGCTCGCGGTCGAACCAGCCCAGGGCCTGGTCCTCGGTACGACGGATGGACTCCTTCAGCTCCCGGTCGGCGCCGAAGAAGCAACGCGTGGCCTCCCAGGTGCGATCCACCAGGTCGTCGAGTCCGTGCCCGGCCAGCAGGAAGAAGCCGTGATCGGCACACGCCTCGTCCAGGGCGTCCAACGACGTGTCGCTGGGAGATCCGATGTCGACGACGGGTACCCGGTCCATACCCCGACGCTAGCCACGGCCACGCCGTCGGGCCGGATCGGGATCCAGTGGGTCGGCTGCACCAGACTCCCCCGATGGACGGGACACGGGGACGCACCGACTGGCGGGTGATCGCCTTCCTGGCATCGGCGGGCATCTCGGTGGCCTACGGCATCGACGCCTCGCTTCCCGCCTTCGACGAGATGCGACCCGACGTGGGCCTGCCACCGGGATCCAACCGGATCACCCTGGCCATCACCGTCTACTTCCTCGGCATGGCCGGCGGCCAGATCATCTACGGACCCATCTCGGACCGCTTCGGACGCATGGTCACGCTGCGGGT
>JAAZXY010000107.1 GCA_014239855.1 Acidimicrobiales bacterium
CTTCGGGATCCTCTCGCTCCAGGAGATCTACGAGGACCTCTCGGCCGAGGAGTTCCGACTCCGCCAGGAGTTCGCCTACGAGGCCTGCGACCGGATGCGGCGGCGCACCCTGAACGCCGAGCTGTGGCCCAGTTACGGCATCGCCAACGAGGAGATCGAGGCCCTGCTGCCCGACCAGAACTCGCAGCAGAAGTTCCAGCAGCTCCTGTTCTCCAAGATCGTGCCCAACTGCAAGAAGTTGGGTCTGCTCGACCACCGCGACGGCTGGCTGCGGGAACGCTTCCAGGAGATGAACATCATCCAGTTTGAGGACTGGGAGAACACCGCCGAGGCCCTCAACCTCGACGGTCCGGTTGCCGACCGGGAGTTGGACGATGCGGCCAACCGGGCCTCGTTCGATCCCGATGCCCTGGAGGGCGTCGAGGTCCTCGACACCCCCAGCCTCTGACTCGAACTGACACGAGCCCCGACCAGCGACCCGAACCAGGAATCAGGAATAGGAACCAGGAACCAGAACATGACAACCACCGAGCCCCTCCCCGACTAGCAGGTCACCGACGCGGCCTTCGACTTCCGGGCGTACGCCAACGATCCCGACCGCATCACCGACTTCTCCCGCAGCAACGATGACGTCAACTCGCTGATCAGCGTCGTGGAGGACAACTCGGACGCCATCTTCACGTGGCGTTACGACAAGGGCGAGCGGGCCAGCCTCGACAAGCTCTACGAGAAGGCCAAGACCTCGCAGTGGAACGGGCAGACCGATCTGGACTGGTCGATCGACGTCGACCCGTACGCCGTGCTCGCTCCGGCCGACCCCGCTGAAGTGGCCTACTTCGCCGACAACCCCGAGTCTCCCCTCTACAAGCTGAACGAGGCCGAGTGGCTCGAGGTCGGCGTGGAGTCCATGAACTGGAGCCTCAGCCAGTTCATGCACGGCGAGCAGGGCGCGCTGCTGTGCACGGCCAAGATCGTCGAGACCGTCCCGTGGATCGACGCCAAGTACTACGCGGCCACCCAGGTGGTCGACGAGGCGCGACACGTCGAGGTGTTCGCCCAGTACCTCGACATGAAGCTCGGTGGCATCAAGTATCCGGTCAACACCCACCTCGGTTCGCTGCTCGACGACATCCTCGAGGACAGCCGCTGGGACATGACCTACCTGGGCATGCAGATCATGGTGGAGGGTCTGGCGCTGGCCGCCTTCGGCTTCATGCACCAGACGACCGAGGAGCCACTGCTCAAGAAGCTGCTTCGCTACGTCATGTCCGACGAGGCCC
>JAAZXY010000108.1 GCA_014239855.1 Acidimicrobiales bacterium
CCGTCCAATGACGAGCACGGCGCCGAGATCCGCGCCGGACTGGAAGAGGCGGACGATCGGGGCTAGGGCTCGATGATGTTGTAGAAGCGGGGGAACTCGGTCACGCAGGCGAACAGGGCCTGCAGTCGTTCCACGTCGCCGGTGGCGGTGATGGCCCCCTCGTCCAGCAGGCTGCCCACCGTGGCGTCGGAGTCGAAGAGCCGGTCCAGTTGGCTGCGGTCGCCGTGTACGACCACGTCTGGCTCGGCGTGGCGCATTCCCGGCGTGGCGTGCAGGGTGCCGTTGGACAGTTCGAGCCGGGCCGTCTGCCCCACGTCCCCGAGGTGCCAGTCGACGGCCAGGTGGCCGACGGCCGCCGCGGCTACCCCGTCCAGGGTGGCCGCCAGCAGGTCGAACGCCTGCTGGAGGTCCATGCCGGTCACCAGTTCGGGTCGGGGACGGCTCATCGAGTGGACGGTGATCGACCCGTGCCGCAGTTCCTGGGCGCCCGACAGGTAGATGTCGCGCCACGGGCCGGACTCGGCCCGCCAGGCCAACTGCTCGAAGGCATCGGCCTGCAGTAGCCGGGCCTCCTCACACGTCGGGTCGGCGAACACGGCGTGTCGCAGCACCTCGGCCACCCACTTGTGGTCACCGGCCTCGTAGGACTCACGGGCCCGGGCCAGCAACTGGTCCATCCCGCCCATGAAGTCGACGTACCGCTTCCCGGCTTCCACCGGCTCGTAGGGGTCGAGGCTGGACGGGTGCCCGTCGTAGAAGCCGAGGTACCGCTGGTAGACGGCCCGGACGTTGTGGCTGACCGTGCCGTAGTAGCCGTGGCAGTGGTAGTCGTCCCACAGTCCGGGCGGCAGGTCGATACGGGCCGAGATCTCGTTCGGTGAGTACCCGAGGTTGATGAGGCGCATCGACTGGTCGTGCAGCCACCGGTAGAGGTCGCGCTGACGGGTCAGGTAGCCGTGGACCGCCTCGGCGCCCCAGTGGGGCCAGCCGTGGCTGGCGAACACCACGTCGGACTCGTCGCCCCAGCGGTCCAGGGCCTCGTCGATGTAGCGGCTCCACATCAGGGTGTCGCGCACGAGTGCCCCACGCAGGGTCAGCACGTTGTGCATGGTGGCCGTGCAGTTCTCGGCCATGCACAGGGCCCGGTGGTCGGGGAAGTAGAAGTGCATCT
>JAAZXY010000109.1 GCA_014239855.1 Acidimicrobiales bacterium
CGGTGTCGATCACCATGCCCAGCACCGTGTTGGCCACCGTCACCGCCTCGGCACCCGCGGCCATCGCCGCGGCGGCCACGTCCGGAAGCTCAGGGGTGTTGGGGCTCAACTTCGCCCATCGGGGTCGACCAGCCGCGCCGGCCGCATCGACGACCTCGGTGGTAGCCGACCTCGAGTGGGCGAAGAGGGCACGCCGATCCTCGAGGTTGGGACACGAGGCGTTGACCTCCACGGCCACCACCACGTCCGGAGCGTCGGCCAGAAGCTCAGCGGCACGGGCGAACTCCTCGACGGTCCGCCCCCAGATGCTGGCCACGACTCGAGCACCGGTGGCGGCCAGACCCGGCAGGTCGTGCTCCAGCCAGGACTCGACACCTGGCCCCTGCAGACCCACGCTGTTGACCATGCCTGATGGGGTGGCGTGCACCCGGGGCGCTGGATTGCCGGCCCATGGCTCGGCGTGCAGCGACTTCACTACCACAGCACCCAACGCGGCCGGGTCCAGATGGTCGGCCAGTTCGCGACCATGGCCGGCGGTTCCCGATGCCGTCAGCACCGGATTGGAAAGCACGACCGAACCGAGGCGCGTCGTCAGGTCGACGGTAGCGGCCCGGCGAATCACGATCGGTTGGCTTCCGTGGAGCCGTCCACCTCGGGACGCAGGGTGATGCCGCGGTGGTACTCCTGGAGAGTGCGAACAGCCAGCGGGTAGGTCCGCCAGTCGGCCAGTCCCCGGGCCGCGGCCAGTGCCGCGTTCCCGGTGGTCAGAAGCGGAATGTCCTGAGCCCCCGCCGCGGCACGGATGTGTTCGCCATCGGCACGCGGGCCTCGCCCACGGGGGCTGTTGACCACCAGTTGGACGGCGCCGGACCGCACCAGCTCGACGGCATCGGTGCCCTCCTCACCAAGCTTGGCCACCACCGTCGAGACCGGCACGCCGTTGGCCCGGAGGTGTGCGGCGGTTCCACTGGTGGCAGCCAGGTCGAGACCTAGCTCGACAAACCCACGCGCCGCCTCCAGGCCCACCGCCTTGTCCCGGTCAGCCAGCGAGAGGAACACCGTGCCTCCATCGGGAAGTGCTCCTCCGGCGGCGATCTGGGACTTGGTGAAGGCCAGCCCGG
>JAAZXY010000010.1 GCA_014239855.1 Acidimicrobiales bacterium
CTCCGTCTTGGAGCAGCCCCGGCAGAAGCCGGAGGACCTCCCTCTCATAGGTCCCCTCGTACGAACCGCGACACGTCCAGTCCGACGGTTCATGGATGATCGGGGTGCCATCGCCGAGCAGCACGACGCCGGGAACCGGCTCGGAGGCCAACGCCCGAGCCACACGCCAGTACCACGATGCACCCCGGAGGCCCGAGGCCGCCATTCGACGAGCCACCCGGTGCGACAGGGGAAGGCTGGGCATCTCGCTCATTCGGGGGTGCCCCTCATTCCGGGGTGTATGCGCAGGGGAGGTGCTTGATGCCGTTCACGAAGTTGGACCGCAGGCGGTCCGGCTCGGCGGTGGCGTGGATGTCGGGCAGACGGGTGAACAGCTCCCGGTACATCACCCCGATCTGACGTCTGGCCAGATGGGCCCCCAGGCAGAAGTGGGGACCCGGTCCGCCGAAGCCCACGTGGGGATTGGGATCCCGGGTCACGTCGAATCGGTCCGGATCGGCGAACACCGTCTCGTCCCGGTTGGCCGAGGCGTACCAGAGCACCAACTTCTCGCCGGCCTTGAACTCGTGGTCCCCGAGTCGCACCCCGTCGGCCGTCGCCGTCCGGCGGAAGTGGATCACCGGGCTGGCCATCCGGACGATCTCGTCCACCGCGGTGGGGGTAACCCCCTCGATGTCCGCCATCCACCGGTCACGCTGGTCCGGGTTGGTGGTCAGGAAGTGCAGCCCCCACGACATGGCGTTGCGGGTCGTCTCGTTGCCGGCCACGCACAGCAGGACGAAGAAGGCGGACAGTTCCTCGGTGGTCAGCCGTTCGCCATCCACCTCGGCGTTGACCAGCAGTGAGGTGAGGTCCTCGCCGTCACCACCGCGCCGGTCCGCCGCGGTCTCCTGCATGATGGCCGCCAGGCCCGCTCCGGCGGCCAGAAAAGCCTCCAACGGGTTGACGTCTTCCGGGATGTACTCCGGGTCGCCCTGACTGAGCACGATGTTGGACAGGTCGAACACCTCGTCGTGGCGCTCCGGGGCGATACCCATCATCTCGCAGATCACCACCAGCGGAAGTCGGGCCGCCACCTCGGTCACGAAGTCACACGAGCCGAGCCCGGCCACCCGGTCCACGATTCCGGCGGCCGTGGACGCCACCCCGTCCTCCAGCGACCGCATCATGCGAGGGGTGAACCCCGCGGAGACGATCTTGCGGAACCGGGCGTGCCGCGGATCGTCCATGCTGATCATCGACCCGAAGAACTCCCGGAACTCCGGTGGGAGGTCGGCAATGTTGGTGCCCTCGCCCGAGCAGAACGCATCGGGACGACGACTGGCCTCCACCACGTCGGCGTGGCGGGTGACCGCCCAGTAGCCCGGGCCGGCGGCCAGGTACTCGGTGTCCTGCTCGGCGAAGAAGCGGATCGGATCGTGGCGGCGCAACGCGGAGAACCCGTCGAGTCGCTCCTCCATCGGACCGGACCAGAGCGGGTCGATCCGCGACAGGTCCAGATCCTCGAGGGCCGGATCTTCGAGAGGACGGCCGGCGGCAGAAGTGTTCGTCATGAGCGTGACCATAGGCACCGGACCGGGTTGGGGCCCGATCCGGTGGCCGCCCGATAACAGCCCTAGGTTCGCCACATGGACCTGCATGCTCTTGCCGACCGGATCGCCGTAGAGGACCTCCTCACCCGGTACGCCACCACGGTGGACCGCCGCGACTGGGACGGCTACCGCAACGTCTTCACCGACGACGCCGAGATCGACTACACGTCGGCCGGCGGGATCGCCGGCACCGTCGACGAGGTCGTCGAGTTCCTGTCGACCACGCTGGACATGTTCGAAATGACCCAGCATCTGGTGTCCAACATCGACGTCAGCGTCGATGGCGATACGGCCACGGTGACCGCCATGTTCAACAACCCGATGCGCCTGCCCGGCGGCGAGGTCTGGTTCACCGGCGGCTGGTACCACCACGACCTGGTCCGCACCACCGACGGATGGCGCAGCCGACGCCTCCGCGAGGAGAGCGCCTGGTTCGACCGGGCGCCCTTCTGACCCGGACGCCACCAACACGCCCCACCCCTCCCACCCGTCCCACAGCACACGACCCGCCTGCCCGATACCGGAGACGAACCCGCCATGACCACACCGCCGCTTCTCGACTATTCCGGCCGGACCGTCGTGGTGACCGGCGCGGCCACCGGCATGGGTGCCGAGACCGTCGCCCTGCTGCTCGACGCGGGCGCCGAGGTCCACGCTCTGGACATCGCCGAGGTGACCGCCCCGGTGGCCGCCAGCCATCAGGTCGACCTCGGAGACCCCACCTCCATAGACGGGGTACTCGACGGCCTCCCGGAGCGGATCGACGCGCTCATGCACTGCGCCGGCATCCCCGGCGGCACCCGCTTCGACCCGCTCACCGTCATGCGGGTGAACTTCTTCGGGTTGCGACACCTCACCGAAGCCGTGTTCGGCCGGTTGTCCGGTGACGCCTCGATCACCAGCATCGCGTCGCTCGCCGGTGGCGGCTGGCCCGGCCACACCGCTGAGCTGTCCGAGCTGATGGCCACCGACGGTTTCGCCGGCGCCGAGGCATGGATGGACGGACGGGACGACCTGGTCGGCGACGGCTACGGCCTGTCCAAGGAATGCGTCCAGTACTGGACGATGTGGCGATCCACCACGGCCATCCGGTCCGGGGTCCGGGTCAACGCCATCTGCCCCGGCGTGACCGACACCAAGATCATGGTCGACTTCCGTCAGGCCATGGGTGACGCGGCCATCGACATGACGGCCGACGCCGGCATCGGACGACTCGCCGAGGCCGCCGAGATGGCCCCTGCGATGCTCTTCCTGGGCCACCACCGGGCCGCCAGCTACATCAACGGCGTGAACCTGGACATCGACGGTGGATTCATGGCCGCCATGACCACCGGTCAGGTCGACTTCTCCAAATACGCGTTGGGCGGCTGAGAAACCCGCACGCGTTGGGCGGCTGAGGCACCAGCCCCGTCAGGGAGCGGCCGTCGGGTTCCGTCCGGCCTGCAGGTCCTCGAACCGTCGGGCGGCCACCGGCACCGTGACGTCGTGGGTGAACACCCAGAACCGGTCCGCACGGACCGCGTCGACCACCCGCTCGGCCACCAGATCGGTCCCGATCCCCCGGTCATCCAGCAACTCGGCCAACGAGCCCTGGGTGGCGTCGTTGGACTCGTGCACGTCGACCCAGTCGGGTCGCACCCGGGCCACGTCGAAGATGGCCGTGGACACCAGTTCGGGACACAGGCACGACACGCCGACCGGCGTGGCCTCCAGTTCCCGGTAGAGCGCCTCGGACAGTCCGACCACGGCGTGCTTGCTGGCCGCGTACATCCCGAGGAACGCGTTGGTCATCAGTCCGGCCTGGGATGCCACGTTCACGATGTGACCGGCACCGGCCGCGACCATCCGGGGAGCGAAGGCCAGCACACCGTGGGCCACGCCCAGCACGTTGACCTCGAAGGTCCAACGCCACTCCGCTGCCGTGGTATCCAACATTGCTCCGGCCGGACCGACCCCCGCGTTGTTGCACAACACGTGGACCGCTCCGTGGCGGTCCCACGCCGTGTCAGCCAGAGCGGTGACCGCATCCGGGTCGGTCACGTCGCACACCACACCGCTGGCCCGGTCGCCGACCTCGGGGGTCAGCCGACCCACCTGCGCGTCGAGTGCACCGGCATCGACGTCGGACAGGACGACGTTCATCCCCTCGGTCAGGAACGCCTCGACCATGGCCAGGCCGATTCCGGACGCCGCTCCGGTCACCACGGCAACCCGGCCGTTCAGATCCTCGATCATCAGGTTCCCCCTCGGGACGGCGTAGTCGTAGCCGCCATTGCGGGGAACCGTAGGCGTCATCGATCGTCCGGACCGTCTCCGGCTGCTCCCATGGGGAGTCCCCCGACTACCGTCGCCGCATGCCCGGCCCCCTCGACGGCATCCGCATCGTCGACCTCTCCGTCGCCCTGACCGGCCCGCTGGCCGCCGGCATGCTCGTCGACCAGGGCGCCGAGTGCATCAAGATCGAACAGGCCCCCATCGGCGACGTCGTGCGGTGGCTCGGGTCCACGGTCGGCGGCATCTCGGCCATGTTCCAGGTGGCCAACCGGGGGAAGCGGTCGGTGGTGCTCGACCTGCGCCAGCCCGAGGGGCGGGCCATCCTCGACGACCTCATTCTCGAAGCCGACGTGCTGGTGCAGAACTTCCGCCCGGGCGTCGCCGAACGGCTCGGCATCACCTACGACGAGGTGGCCGCCGTCCGGCCCGACGTCGTGTACGCCGACCTGACGGGATTCGGCCCCGACGGGCCGTACAGCCACCGGCGGGTCTACGACACGGTGATCCAGGCCCAGTCGGGTCTGGCCGCCAGCCAGACGGGCCTCAACGACGACCAACCCCGGTTCCTCAAGCAGCTGGTGTGCGACAAGATCACCGCCTACACGGCCTGTCAGGCCATCACGGCCGCCCTGTTCGCCCGGGAACGGGGCGCCGGCGGACAGCACATCGAGTTGTCGATGCTGGACGCCTGCATTGCCTTCCTCTTCGTGGATGGCGCCGACCATGAGGTGATCCTCGAGGGGGACCACTCCGGACCACAGTCGGTGGCGGCCAACAACACGCCGCTGGCCTTCGACGGCGGATTCGCGGCCATCGCCGTCCCCACCGACGACGAGTTCCACGGGTTGGCCCGGGCCCTGCGGGTCGACAGCTCGGACCCCGATGTGGCCACCATCGGCGACCGGGCAGCCAACCGCCCCAAGTCGATGGCCATCCACCGCGAGGTCCGTGAGAACGCCACCCGCATGACCGTCGCCGAGGGTGAGGCACGCATGGACGACAACCAGGTGCCCTTCGGCATCGTGCGGGCCGTCGAGGAGGTGGCCGCCGATCCTCAGGTGGTGGCCAACGGCCTGTTCACCGAGTTCGACCATCCGGCGGCCGGACGGGTCCGCCACCACCGTGTGCCGGCTCATTTCCATGGTTCGCCAGCCGAGTTCCGTGAGCCGGCCGCACCCACGCTCGGCCAGCATTCCGACGAGGTGGTGGCCGAGACGGGCCGGGGCGAACGGATCGCCGAACTCCGGGCCGCCGGGGTGATCCGATGACGACACGACCGGGTTCCACGCCGGGCGACGGTGGGCACCGCGACCACCGCCGCTATGACGCCTACGCCCGACACCACGCCGAGCACGGGGATTCCGTACTGATCCCGGCGGCCACCGTGGTGGTGGTGCGCGACGGAGAAGCGGGCGTCGAGACCCTCATGCTCCGCAAGAACTCCAAGATCGCCTTCGGAGGCATGTGGGTGTTCCCCGGCGGGAAGATCGATACCGCCGACCAGGTCGTCGGCGATGACGGAGCGACCGACGAACTGGCCACCGCGGCAGCCGCTGCGGTCCGCGAGGCAGCCGAGGAGGCTTCGGTCGCCGTGGATCCGACGGCACTGGTCTGGTTTGCCCACTGGGTCCCGCCTCCGGTCATGCCGAAGCGGTTCGCCACCTTCTTCTTCGCGGCCCGCCACGAGGGTCCGGCGTCGGAGGTCACCATTGACGACGGCGAGATCACCGAGCATGAGTGGATGCGGCCCGTCGATGCCCTGGCGCGACGGGACGGCGGCGACATCGAACTGGCCCCACCGACCTGGATGACCCTGAACCGGCTGGCGTCGTTCGCCACGGTCGCCGAGGCCCTCGAGGTGCTCGACGGCGAGGAGCCTCCGTTCTACGAGACCCACATGGCCCGGACCGACGACGGACCGGTCGCCATGTGGGCCGGCGATGCCGGCTACGAGACCAACGACCCTGCCATCGAGGGACCCCGCCATCGCCTCACCCTCGTCGAGGACGGCTACGTGTTCACCGACACCCGGGACTGACGTTTCAGGAACCTCACCACTTGGAACAGGTCGCCGAGAGCAGTTGGCCACCGATCTGCGGGTCGAAGTCGCCGTAGTAGATGATCCGGTCCCCACCCGGTAGCCGGAGCACCTCGGGATCGTTTCCGAAGTAGAGACCCGTGTAGGCCTCCTCGGTGAAGGTCAGACCATCGACCGACACCGTCCGGTAGAGGCCGTCAGGCGCACCCCCGGTCGATGCCCGGAACTTCCCGTAGAACAGCGATACCGACCCGTCCGACCCGGCCACCGGGAAGGGATGTTCGGCCGAATCGGTGAGCGCCGGCGCCCCCTCTCCGAGCCGCCAACCAGGCTCGACCGTCCAATTCATGAGGTCGACCGACGTGGCGCTACCCACCCGCTTGCCACCCGGACCCGTACCCGGGATGGCCAGCGTCGAGTAGTACATCCGCCAACGGCCCGGCTCGAGTTCGATGATCGACGGACTGCTGATGGCCGGAAGACCGGCTTCCGACGCCGTGAGCCGGGCGCCGGCATCCCGGGTGAAGACCAGGCCGTCCACGCTGGTGAACGACACGATCTCCCGGACCTTGCTCACGTAGAGACGCCAACGCCCATCATCCAGACGCCAGATCCGGGGCTGTCCCCCATCGGTTCCCGCTACCCGGACGCCCGGCTCCTCGGTAAAGGACCGCCCGTCGACCGACACCGCACTCACGATGCCGATGTCCTGGGCGTAGGCGTAGAGGCGGATCCGGCCGTCGTCGAGTACGGCCGCTGTCGGATCGGCCAACGGGTCGCCCACCACCACGCCGAAGTCCGGGGGTTGCATGAACACCCCATGGCTGGTGCAGATCCTGGGACCGTCCCAGTCGGGCTCCCCGCCGGACCCGGGTGCCGGAGCCTCGCCCGGTACCGGTGGCTCGGGCTGATCGGGTGGCGGTGGCGGGTCCGGATCGCCGCCGGGGTCCCCGAAGCAACGCAGGGACCGTTCGGCCTCGACCATGTCCATGGGGCGGGTCCGCAGTGCGGTGATCGTGGCATCGCCCAGTTCCCGACGGAGACAGGCCTCGTTCCCGGCGAACAGGTGGTTCAGGACGTTGCTGTCGTCCTGCCGGTAGTCGTAGTCGGCCGGGACGGGCGCCTCACCAGGGGCAGCGACGGTCGTCGATGCGGGAGCGGTGGTCGGCACCGGGACCGTGGTCGGAACGGCGACCGTCGTGGGCGCCAAAGTGGTGGTCGAAACCGGCGCGGTCGTCGGGGTCGGCACCGTGGTCGAAACTGACTCCGCCGTCGACGCAGTGCCCGTGGTGGTGGTCGGGACCGTCGTGGCAGATGGAGCCGTCGTGGAGGCCGCGATCGTCGAAGGCGGCGCCGTGGCGGAAGAAACCGTGGTCTCGGCAACGGCGACCGGTGCCGACACGTCGGATCCGCCACCACACGCCGAGGCCGCCCACATGACCATCATCGCCGTCACCGCCACTCGCATGTGCCCAGTGTGACACCTCCTCTCCACGGTGTCCCGGGTCCACGCCTCCGTCTCCGTCCAGCGGTCGGACCTCCGGCGACCGGACTCCCGGGGACACCCGCCTACGATCATCGGTCGTGGATGCTGAGACGACCGTGCAGGGACTGACCGATGCCGAGGTGGCGGAACGGGTGGCCGACGGTCGGGTCAACGACGTGCCCGACGCACCGGTTCGGACCACCAGCGAGATCCTCCGGGCCAACGTCCTCACCCCGGTCAACGCCATCATGGGCACCCTCCTCGTCCTGATCCTGGTGGCCGGCTTCCCGGGTGACGCCCTGTTCGCCGGGGTCATCGTCTCCAACAGCGTGATCGGGACCATCCAGGAACTCCGGGCGCGGCGAACCCTGGCCGAGTTGGAGGTCCTGTCTGCCCCGCGTGCCCGGGTGCTCCGCGACGGCGAGACCCTCGACCTCGAGGTTTCCGGCGTGGTGGCCGACGACCTGCTGGTGCTGTCTCCCGGCGACCAGGTGGTGGTCGATGGAACGGTGGTCGACGCGGCCGGCCTGGAGATCGACGAATCCCTCCTGACCGGCGAAGCCGACCCGGTCGACAAGGGGTCCGGTGACGAGGTGCTGTCCGGGAGCTTCGTGTCGGCCGGCTCCGGTCGGTACCGGGCCACCCGCATCGGCAGCGGTTCGTACGCCGCCACCCTGGCCGAGGAGGCCCGGCGCTTCACGCTGGTGGACAGCGAACTCCGGTCGGGAGTCAACCTGGTTCTGCGTTGGCTGACCATGGTCATCCCCCCGGCCGCCGGCCTGCTGCTGCTGCGCCTCCTGGTCACCGAGGATCTCTGGCAGGAGGCCCTGCGGGGCACGGTGGCCGCCGCGGTGGCCATGGTCCCCGACGGCCTGGTGCTCCTGACCAGCCTCTCGTTCATCGTCGGGGTGATCGCCCTGGCCCGACGACGGGCCCTGGCCCGGGAGTTGGCCTCGGTCGAACTCCTGGCCCGGGTCGACACCCTGTGTCTCGACAAGACGGGCACCATCACCACCGGTGAGATCTCGCTCGACGGTCTGGAGGTCATCGGAGCCACCACGGATGCCGATGCTGCGGCGGCCGTCGGTGCCATGGCCGGCGCCGACCCGTCGCCCAACCCCACCCTGGCCGCGCTGGCCGCCGCCCTGCCCGACCCCGGCTGGACGGTGGTCGACGCCGTGCCGTTCTCCTCAGCACGCAAGTGGGCCGCCGCCACCTTCGCTCCCCACGGACCCGACGATGCCGCCCGGGTCGTCCTCCATCTGGGCGCCCCCGACGTCCTGCTGCCGGTCGGCGAGTGGTCCGTGGCTCGTGACCGGGTGGCCGAACTGGCCGACGACGGGCGCCGGGTCCTCGTCGTGACCCGGTCGACCTTCGACCCCGAGGCCCCCACCGATGAACTCCCGCGGGCCCGACTGCCCCTGTGTCTCGTGCTGCTCACCGACACCATCAAGGCCGAGGCACCGGAGATCCTCGCCT
Source organism: Acidimicrobiales bacterium (assembly GCA_014239855.1). Lineage (GTDB taxonomy): Bacteria > Actinomycetota > Acidimicrobiia > Acidimicrobiales > MedAcidi-G1 > UBA9410. The sequence goes on from JAAZXY010000010.1 coordinate 8,870, forward strand.
GGTTCGTCGAACAGGGCCTGGACCTGAAGGTCATCTCGGGCGACCATCCGGCCACCGTGGCCGCCGTGGCCCGCCGGGCCGGCATTCCCGGTGCCGATGACGGCGTGGATGCCCGAACCCTCCCCGACGATCCCGACGAGCTGGCCGAGGCCCTGACCGGCGAGTTGGCCGGCCGATCAGTGTTCGGCCGGGTCACTCCCCACCAGAAGCGGGCCATGGTCCGCGCCCTGCAGGCCCGTGGCCGGACGGTGGCCATGACGGGCGACGGCGTCAACGACGTCCTGGCCCTCAAGGACGCCGACATGGGCATCGCCATGGGCTCCGGCAGTTCGGCATCGAGGGCCGTGGCCCAACTGGTTCTCCTCGACGACCGCTTCTCGACCCTGCCCCGGGTGGTGGCCGAGGGCCGACGGGTCATCAACAACATCGAGCGGGTGGCCAACCTGTTCCTCACCAAGGCCACCTACGCCGTGCTGCTGACCGCCCTCGTCGGGCTGTTCGGCGTGCCGTTCCCGTTCCTGCCCAAGCAGCTCACCCTCATCGGCACCGTGTCGATCGGCCTCCCGGGCTTCTTCCTCGCCCTGGCGCCCGACGACTCACTGGTCCGGCCCGGCTTCCTTCCCCGGGTGCTGCGATGGTCCCTGCCCGCCGGGCTGGCCGCGTCGGCGGCCACCTTCATCTGCTACGAGGTGGTCCGCCGTTCGGACGCTTCGCTGGCCGAGGCCCGCACGGCAGCCACCCTCACCCTGCTGGGGGTGGGACTGGCCATCCTCGTGGGGATCAGCCGACCGCTCCGCCCCTGGAAGCTGGCCCTGGCCGCCGCCATGGGAGGGCTCTACGCGCTGACCATGGTGTGGCCGTTCGCCCGCGACTACTTCGAGTTGGTGGTCCCGCCGGACTCCGCCTGGTTGACCGCGGCGATCTGCACGGCCGCCGGTGGCCTCCTGGTGGCCGCGGTACCGAGGATCACCGCTCTCCTCCAGAGGGGGTCCTCCTGATGGGCCGCACCCGGGGCCGCTAGCGTCGCCGGTGCGACCGGGGGTCAACGGCGATCCCCGTCCGACCCGAAGGGTCTCCCCATGTCCGATTCCCCCACCAGCCTGTTCGCCACCGCGCTGGACCAGTTCAATCGCGGCGCAGACCTGATCGACCTGTCCGACGACCTGCGGTCGATCCTCTCCCAGCCCAAGAACGAGATCATCGTCAACTTCCCGGTACGTCTCAACAACGGGACCTACCGGGTCTTCCGCGGCTACCGCATCCAGCACTCCAACCTCCTGGGTCCGTACAAGGGAGGCGTGCGTTTCCACCCCATGGTCGACCTCGACGAGGTCAAGGCCCTGGCCTCGTGGATGACGTGGAAGTCGGCCCTGTGTGACATCCCGTTCGGCGGCGCCAAGGGGGGCATCTCGTTCGACCCGAGCGGGCTGGAGACCGACGAGTTGGAGCGGGTCGTGCGTCGCTTCACCCACGCCCTGGGCGGCAACATCGGTCCCGACCACGACATTCCGGCGCCCGATCTGGGATCCAACGCCCAGTCCATGGTCTGGATGATGGACACGTACGCCAACTCCACCGGGGTCACCGAGCGACAGAACGTCAAGCGCATCGTGACCGGCAAGACGCTGGAGACCGGCGGAAGCCCGGGACGGGAGAAGGCCACCGGCCAGGGCGTGGTGTTCTGCCTTCAGCACTGGGCCGATGAGGTCGGCTTCAACCTGTCGGGCGCCACGGTCAGCATTCAGGGCTTCGGCAACGTGGGTAGTGCGACGGCCCGGATCCTCCAGGTGCACGGCGCCCGGGTGGTGGCCGTGTCCGACCATGCCGGCACGGTGGCCGACGAGGACGGCATCGACGCCTTCGAGTTGACCGACTGGGTCCGTGAGCGGGGTTCGGTGGCCGGCTTCCCGGGTGGCATGTGGATCGACACCGACGACTTCTGGGCGGTTCCGGCCGACATCGTCATCCCGGCGGCCCTCGAGAACCAGATCACCGCCGACAACGTGGGCCGGATCCAGGCCAAGGTCATCGTCGAGGCGGCCAACGGTCCGACGACGCTGGACGCCGAGAAGATTCTCGCCCAGCGGGGCATCGAGGTGCTGCCCGACATCCTCGTCAACGCCGGTGGCGTCGTGGTCTCGTACTTCGAGTGGCTGCAGAACCGTTCGGCCCAACGGTGGAACCTGGACGACGTGGACTTCAAGCTGCGCGAGACCCTGTGGAAAGCATGCGACGCGGTGGTCGACCTGCGGGCCGAACTCGAGGTGACCTCGCGTCGGGACGCCGCCTACGCGGTGGCTCTGCGGCGGCTGCAGGTGGTCTACGGACAGCGGGGCATCTTCCCCTGATCCGGACCCTGCTCATCGGATCAGGACCGTTCGTCGACGCCCTCGTCGACGGGCTGGACGTCCGCGGTCACGCCACCGCCACGGTCGAGCCGGGCCGGGACCGGTCGGCTTCTCCTGAGGGGTTCCCTGAGCTCGACGCCGTCGGACCGGGCCTGCGGGCCGCCGTCGGCCTGCTGGGCATGCCCGACCTGGTGGTCCACATCCCGGCGGTCACCGACGGCCCGGTGGCCGTCAACGACCAGGAGCCGCACGCCTGGGCCGCGGCATGTGAGGCCCCGATGGTCGAGGCCATCGGGGTGGCCCGAACCATCGGCAGCCTCGCCGACCCGTCGCCGGACACCGGAACTCGCCGCCTGGTCTGGATCCTCCCCACGACGGCACTGGGCGGGAGCGCCGGGTTCGTGGGGGTCGGCGCCGCTGGGGAGGGCATCCGGGCCCTGGCCAAGGGCGCAGCGAAGCAGTGGGGGCCGTCGTGCACCACCACCGTGCTGGCCGTCTCGCCCGCCCTCCTGTTCGCCGGCCCGGGACCATCTGACGAGGGGTCGTTGTCCGCGCCGGCCCTCGGAGGCCCGGGCGACGTGGTCACCGACGTGGCCTCTCTGGTCGACCTGCTGGCCGACCCCCGGAACCGATTCACCACCGGCGGCACGTTGGTGGCCGACGGCGGCACCTGGATGGCCCCGTGAACGCGTCGGCCGGCCCGTCGGGCACCAGTTCAGATAGCAGCCCAGGCGCGAATCTCCTGGCCGGGCGGGTGGCGCTGGTCACCGGGGGCGGAGCCGGGATCGGTCTGGGAATGGCCGCCGCCATGGCCCGTCACGGCGCATCGGTGGTGCTGGCCAGCCGGCGATCCGAGGTCGGCGAGGCGGCGGCGGCCGGGCTCCGGGCCGAGGGCCTGCAGGCCTCGTGGGTCCGGTGTGACGTGACGGTGCCCGACGAGATCACCGCGGCAGTGGACTCCACCGTCGAGGAGCAGGGTCGTCTGGACTGCCTCATCCACAACGCACTGGACGGCTCGGCCAGCGGTCCGCTGGAGAACGCCACCGACGGGGACTGGGCCGCGCTGGCCGCCACCTCGGTCCGGGCGTCCTACGACTGTGCCCGCATCGTCCATCCCCATCTGCAGGCGACCGGCGGATCATTCGTCCTGCTGACCTCGGCCGCCGGCATGGAAGGCAGCGCAGCCCGGCCGCTCTACGCCATGGCCAAGGCCGCCCAACGGGGGTTCGCCAAGGGGTTGGCCGCTGAATGGGGTCCGGACGGGATCCGGGTCAACTGCATCGCACCGGTGGCCATGACCCCGGCGCTGGCCGGGGCGATCCGCCACGACCCGTCACTGGGCGAGCGGCTGGTGGCCCGGACGCCTCTGGGCCGCATCGGCGATCCGGCCGACGACGTGGGTCCGGTGGCGGTGTTCCTGGCCGGAGATCTCTCCCGCCACGTGACCGGCCAGACGCTGGTCGTGGACGGTGGTGGGTTCCGGGGCTTGTAGCCCCAGGGACCAGGGAACCAGTGACCCGGGAACCAGTGACCCGGGAACAGGGTGGGTCAGCCGACCTCGGCGAGTGCGGCGGCGGCCCGGCGGGCGGCCACCTGGCGACGACCGATGATCGGCGTGGTGGGGGCGAATCCCGCGGTGGCCCGCTCAGCCTCCGACTCGCCGCCCCAGAAGCCGAGTTCCCGGTTGTCACGTGCGTGCTGCTTGCAGGAGTCCATGGCCGGGCATGCGGCGCAGAGTTGGGCGGCACGGGCCTCACGGCGTACGCGGGCCTCGGGACGCTCGGCGAAGGGAGCGAAGAACAGGTCGCTCTTGCCTCGGCAGAGGACGTCGTCCACCCACCGCATCTCCTGTGAGTCGACGTACAGGTTCGCCGCTGCATCTGACATGGTGTGCTCCCTCCGGGACGCATTTGGAGACCCGGGTTCCGGAGATGGGGCGGATTGCCCCTCCCTCTCACCCGGCCGCCCCTCCGACGTCCCGCGATCCGATTGCTGGTTGCCAACTGCTTGTCAATACGACGGCCCGTCACCAGGCCGCTTCGCGATGGTAGGAACAGGCGCCGCCGCGCTCCAGCGTTTCGCGATGATTGTTAGAGAACCTATCTATCTGTGTTGATGATAGATCACTCGCCTGTGGATACCTCCCCACGATGACCACCCGGTAGTAACCAGGGGCGGCAGGCACCGGCAGCGACCAACCAGACGGTAACGGCCAGCCGCCGGTCTCCCCATGGGACCCCTCCGGCTGGCAGAGTGCACAGGTGCAGGATCAGGCCCCCGAGAACCCACCCCCCAGCAACCGCGACGGCCCGTACTTCGATGAACTGTCCGTGGGGCAGGTCCTCGACCCGGCCCCGGCGGTCACCATCGGCTCCGGGGAGGCCGCCGCCTACCAGGCCATCTGCGGCGACCCGCTGGCCCTGCCGCTGAGCCGGCCGCTGGCCGAGGCCGTCACCGGCCACCCGGGCGCCCTCGTCAATCCGGCACTGGTGCTCCACGTGTCCATCGGGCAGAGCACGGTGGCCACCCGCACGGTCATCGCCAACCTCTTCTACCGCGGGGTGGCCCTTCGCCGGCCGGTCCGCCAAGGCGAGACCCTGCAGAGCACGGTCACCATTCGGGGCCTACGCGAGCTGTCACGCAGGGATGACCGGCCGGCCCGGGGGCTGGCCCTGCTCGGCATCCGGACCATCTGCCTCGACGACGGCGCCGAGGTGGCCGACTACGAGCGGTGCGCCATGCTCCGGTTCCGCAACCCCGACGCGGTGACCGGCCATGACGACGACCTCGGCGGGGTCGACACCGACATCGACCTGGCCGCCTGGACCGATCTGGTACCCGACAGCTGGGACCCCGCCCCGCTGAGAGCCGCCGCGGCGACCACGCCGACCTGGACCCGCGGCGACCCGGTCACCGACCCCATGCGGGACACGGTCACCAATGCGCCCGAGCTGGCCCGTCTCACCCAGAACCTGGCCCCGGTACACCGCGATCCGTCGCTCGGCCCCGGCGGTCGACGGCTGGTCTACGGCGGTCACACCATCGGCCTGGCCCAGGCCTCGATGAACCGGCTGCTCCCCGACACGGCCACCGTCCTGGGTTGGCAGTCGTGCGACCATCCGGCACCGGTGTTCGAGGACGACGTGCTGTCGTTCCGGCACACGTTGCTCGACGAACTCCCGTCCAACGGCGGGCGCCTCCGGGCGCTGCAGACCCAGGTCGACGCCCAACGGGCCGACGGATCCACCGACACCGTCCTGGACTGGCGACTGGTGAGCTGGGGCGCCTAGCCCAGAGCCACTGCTCCCCGGTCCACCAGGGCGCCGAGTTCAGCGCCCGTGAGACCCAACTCGCCGGTCAGGATCTGCTCGGAATGCTCGCCCAACCGCGGCGCCACCATGGCACCACGGTCCACGGCGTCGGGTCCACCGAAGGCCAGCGGCGACCCGGGCACGAGGTGGCGCCCCACCCCGGGCTGGTCCAGATCGGCGAACAGCGGGTTGGCCGTCGAGGCCCGCGGATCCTCGGCCACCAGTTCGGCCACCGTCCGGTACGGACCCCAGCACACCCCGTGCTCGTCCAGCGAGGTCGCCACCTCGGCCAACGTCCGGCTGGCGAACCACGGCTCGAACAGGGCGCACAACTGGTCGGTGGCCAGATAGCGCTCGCTCTCGTCGGCCAGATCGACCCCCAGGTCCCCGGCCAGCGCGGCCACCGCGTCGGCGGTACCGGTGGCGGCCTGGAGGCCCGCCCACTGCTTGGCGGTGATGGCCACCACCATGGCCCGACGATCGTCGCCCGTCACGAAGTCCCGGCCGAAGGCCCCGTAGATGGCGTTGCCCACCCGGTCGCGTTCGGTGCCGTTGACCTGGGCCTCGGCCAGGTTCCCGAGGGCGCCCACGGTGGCCAACGCCACATCGGCCAGGGCAATGGTGACCAGGCCTCCGCCGCCGCCCAGCAGGCGCCGTCGGTCGGCAGCCAGCAACCCGGTGGCCGCCATCTGCCCGCACACCAGGTCCCACGCCGGCACGACGTTGTTGACCGGTCGGGGGTCGTCGGCGTGACCGGTGATGCCCGGATAGCCCACCGCACAGTTGACCGTGTAGTCCAACGCCGTCGTGCCGTCGTGGCTACCGGTGACCACCACCATGACCAGGTCGACGTGGCCCAGTTCCCGGGCCCTCGTGGTCAGGCGCTCGGGGTCCATCCAGCCCCGGGCCGGGAAGTTGGTCAGGAAGTTCCCCGCCCCGGCGATGAGCTCGGTCAGCAGTTCGGTGACCTCGCCGTCCCGGAGGTCCACGGCCAACGACCGCTTCCCCTTGTTCAGCCCGTTCCAGTAGAGGCTCACCCCGTCAGCGGTGAGTGGCCAACGACGGTGGTCGATGCCGCCACCGATCTGATCAAAACGGATGACGTCGGCACCCAACTGGGCCAGTGTCATACCACCGGAAGGCGCGGCCACGAAGGCCGTCCCCTCCACGACCCGCAGGCCGGCCAGCGGCCCGGAGGCGGTCATCGGATCACGCCATCAGAAGTGCGTCAGGAACGGGCCCGGATGTCGTCGAGCACCGCCTGAGCGTGTGCCTCGAGGTCCTGACCGGCCAGGTCATAGGTGGCCGCGATGGTGCCCTCGGGGTCGATCAGGTAGGTGATGCGGCGCGGATAGCCCTTCTCGGGCTGGTCGGCCTCGTAGGCCTGCCCCATCACCTTGTCGGTGTCGGCCAGCAGCCGGTAGGGAAAGCCCTGGTCGTCGGCGAAGTGCTTCTGCGCCTCGACGGTGTCGAAGCTGGCGCCCACGATGATGGCGCCGGCCTCACTGAACTCCGGGGTTCGGTCACGGAACCCCCCGCCCTGGATCGTTCAACCAGGGGTGGAGGCGACCGGGTACCACCACAGGGCCACCCAGTGGCCACGGAGGCTGTCCAGCGTGACCACCTCACCGTCCTGGTCGGGCGCCGAGAAGTCCGGCGCCTTCGTTCCCACATCCAACATGTGTCGTCCTCCGCTGATCGCTACCTGATGATTATGGACGGTGGGCGGCGCCGAGCACGACACCGGTCGCCAGCCGCGTCAGGCCAGCCAGGAGATGGACTGCATTTCGCTGTAGGCCTCGAGTCCGGCGATGCCGCGGTCGCGGCCGATGCCCGACCGCTTGAAGCCGCCGAACGGGGCATCAGGATGGGGGACCACGCTGTTGAGTGCCACGTTCCCGGTCTGGATCTGCTGGGCGATCCGCAGGGCCCGGGCGTTGTCGCCGCTGTAGACGTAGCTGTACAGCCCGTAGTCCGAGTCGTTGGCCAGGGCCACCGCCTCGTCGTCACCGTCGTGTGCCAGGACGACGACGACCGGACCGAAGGCCTCCTCCCGCACGGCGTGCATGTCGGCCGTGCAGTCGGCCAGCAACGTGGGAGCCACGAAGTAACCGGGCAGGTCGGGTCGCTCGCCGCCGCACACCAACGTGGCGCCGGCGTCGACGCCTCCCCGGATGAAGGCTTCGACGCTGTCGCGCTGCGCTTCGCTGACCAGCGGGCCGACCAGCGTGTCGCGCTCGGTGGCGTCGCCCACCTTGAGCATCCCGGCCACCGCTCCCAGCGTGGAGACCAGTTCGTCGACCTTGCTGCGGTGGCAGATCACCCGGGTGGGTGCCGTGCAGATCTGTCCACTGTGAAAGCCCCACACGCTGGCGATGGCTCCCACGGCCTTGCCCACGTCCGCGTCGTCGGTCATCACCATGGCGCCCTTGCCGCCCAGTTCCATGAGCACCCGGGTCATGGACGGCGCACCGTCGGCCATGATGCGCGCCCCCACCGATGACGATCCGGTGAAGCTCACCATCTGCACGTCGGGCGACGAGATGAGGGCCGCCGGGGCCTCGGTGCCCGCCGAGGTCAGGATGTTGACCACACCCGGTGGGAAGCCCGCCTCGACCACGGCCTCACCGAGGCGCAGGACGGCCAGGGGGTCCTGGGGAGCGGGCTTGATGATGCAGGTGTTGCCCATGGCCAGCGCCGGGGCCAGCTTGCCGGCCACGTTGACCAGCGGGAAGTTGTACGAGGTGATGCAGGCCACCACGCCGACCGGGCGCCGGTACACCGCGGCGCCCACCAGGCCGGCCGGGCCGAGGGCCGAGGCCGCCTGGGTGACCGGCATCTCGGCACGGTCGAGGTTGCGGGGAATGGCGTACTGGCCGTAGCGGTCAGCCAGATTGGGGCCGACCTGCATGGTCTCGGCCACGTTGATGGTGGCCCCCGTCTCGGCCTGGACCAGTGCCGACCAGGTCGGGGCTTCCCGACGCAACACGTCGGCCAGACGCTGGAGCATGGCGCCCCGTTCGGCCGGCGACGTGGCCGCCCACCCGGGGAGTGCGGCCTTGGCCGCCGCGATGGCCGCCTCGGCATCGGCCACCGTGGCGTCGGGAGCGTGACCCACCACGTTGGTGGTGTTGGGGTCGATGATCTCGTAGGTGGACGCGGTGGCCGTCCACTCGCCGCCGATGAGGAGGCGCCACTGTTCCTGGGGGTCGATGGTCCTGACGTCACCCATGGGTGCTGGCCTCCCGAAATCGGTTCCGATTGATTCTGACGGTCCGTCAGGTCGTCTGGCCATCGTACCGATGGGCCCCGTGAGGTCCCTCACCGGCCTGCTGACTACGGTCCCGGACCATGTACGACATGCTGATCCATGGTGGCTGGGTGGTCGACGGAACAGGCGGCGAACGCCGACTGGCCGACGTGGCCATCACCGACGGCCGCATCACGGCCATCGGCCCCGACCTCGGGGGTGCAGCGCCCGCCGACGGGGCCCACACCGTGCTCGATGCCACCGGCCGGGTCGTCTGCCCGGGCTTCATCGACGTCCACACCCACTACGACGCCCAGGTGTTCTGGGACGGCACGCTCAGCCCGTCGCCCCTGCACGGGGTCACCACGGTCATCGCCGGCAACTGCGGCTTCACCATCGCCCCGCTGTCCGACGATCCGGCCGACGGCGAGTACCTCATGCGGATGCTGTCGCGCGTCGAGGGCATGCCCCTGGAATCGCTCCGCGAAGGCGTGCCGTGGAACTGGCGGACCACCGCCGAGTACCTCGACGCCGTCGACCCGCTGCTGGCCATCAACGCCGGCTTCAAGGTCGGCCACTCGGCCATCCGACGGGTGGTCATGGGTGACGAGGCCACGGAACGCGAAGCCACCGACGACGAGTTGGCCGCCATGACCACCCTGCTCAGCGACGGGCTGTCGGCCGGCGCCATGGGCTTCTCGTCCACCTGGTCGATCACCCACAACGACGCCGAGGGTCGGCCCGTCCCCAGTCGCCACGCCTCCCGGGACGAGGTGCTGGCCCTCTGTTCGGTTCTCGTCGACCACCCGGGCACCAGCCTCGAGATGCTGGCCGCCGCCGGCGGGCCCACCGACGAGGAGTCCCGGGCCCTGCTCTGCGACATGTCGCTGGCCGCCGGCGGTCGCCAGGTCAACTGGAACGTCATGCAGGTCACGGCCGGAAACGTCGACGAGTGCTTCGAAAAGCTCGAGGCCTCCACCTACGCCGCCGAGCGGGGCGGCCGGGTGGTGGCCCTCACCGTTCCCATGGTCATCGCGGCCCGCCTCTCGATGGCCAGCGGGTTCGTGCTGGACGCCATCCCCGGATGGGCCGAGGTCATGTTCCTCCCCCACGAGGACAAGAAGCAGGTGCTGGCCGACCCGGCCGAACGTCGACGCCTCGACGACCTGGCCCAGAGCGACCATCCGTTCCGGCGTCTGGCCAACTGGGGCACCATGACCATCTTCGACACCGTGGCGCCTGCCAACGAGGGTTGCGACGGTCGCACGGTGGCCGAAATCGCCGCGGAGCGAGGCTGCAGCGAGTTCGACGCCCTCCTCGACGTGTGCCTGGCCGATGACCTCCTCACCTCGTTCGGCCGGGCCGACGTCCCGTCGACGGTTGCCGACTGGCAGGCCCGGGTCGACGTCTGGCGTGACGGTCGGGCGGTCATCGGTGCGTCGGACGCCGGGGCACACCTCGACCTGCTGGCCACCTTCAACTACCCGACGCGGGTTCTGGCCGAGCCGGTACGCCAGCACGGGCTCCTCTCCCTGGAGGAGGCGATCCACCGGATGACCGCCGTGCAGGCCGACCTGTACGGGCTGGTCGGCCGGGGCCGTCTCGTGGAGGGCGCCCACGCCGACGTGATCCTGATCGACGAGTCCACCGTGGACTCCGACCCCATTGCCATGCGGCCCGATCTGCCCGGCGGGGCAGCCCGCCTCTACGCGGGCGCCACCGGCATCGACGACGTCCTGGTGGCCGGGGTCCCCGTGGTGGCCGGCGGGGAGTTCACCGAGCACCGACCCGGGCGGGTGCTGCGAAGCGGCACCGACAGCCGCTGAGGAGACCCCCGTGGCCGACCATCGCTCCTTCTTCCTGGATGACGACCTCCACGACTACGTGATCGCCCACACCACCCCGGCCGATCCGGTCCGCCGGTCGCTCACCGAGGCCACCGCGGCGCTCGGTCGGTGGGCCGGCATGCAGGTGGCCGACGATCAGGCCGCCCTGCTCTCCACGCTGGTGGCGGCCGTCCGCCCCACCCTGGCCGTCGAGATCGGCACCTTCACCGGTTCGTCGTCGTTGGCCATCGCCCGGGCGTTGCCTTCCGGTTCCCGCCTCCTGTGCTGCGACGTGTCCGAGGAGTGGACGGCCATTGCCCGCCACCACTGGGAGGCGGCCGGCGTCGACGACCGGATCGACCTGGTGATCGCCCCGGCGCTCGAGACCCTGCAGGGGTTGGGCGACGCGGTGGTCGACTTCGCCTTCATCGACGCCGACAAGACGGGCTACCTCGCCTACTACGAGGAACTGGTCCCCCGCCTGTCGCCCCATGGCCTGCTGGCCATCGACAATGTCCTGTGGAGCGGCCGGGTACTCGACGAGACGGCGCAGGACGACGACACGGTGGCGCTACGGGCCCTCAACGACCGGATCGTGGCCGATAACCGGGTCGAGGTGGTGATGCTGTCGGTGGGCGACGGGCTGACCCTCGTCCGGAGGACCTGAGTCACACCTCTCCGGCTGGGATCCGGACACCGTCCCACCGGTAGAATCGGTTACCGGCCGGTAACCCGCCGGTCTTTCTTGTCAACGTTCGATTCCATCGATCCCCTTCCCACTGAGCAGGAGCCCAATCCCATGGCTGAAGCCGTCATCGTCGCCACCAGTCGCACCGCCATCGGGCGGGCCGGAAAGGGCGGCCTCGTCGAGGCCCGTCCCGACGACCTGTCCGCCTTCATCATCGACGACGTGCTGTCCAAGGTGCCCGACCTGCCCCGTGACCAGATCGAGGACGTCATGTGGGGTACCGCCCAGCCGGGTGGCGAGCAGGGCTACAACCTGGGCCGCGTGGCCAGCCTGCTGGCCGGCCTCGACGCACCGGGCACCACCGTGAACCGGTACTGCTCGTCGTCGCTGCAGACCATCCGCATGGCCGCCCACGCCATCCGGGCCGGCGAGGGCGACGCCTTCGTCTCCGGTGGCGTGGAATGCGTGAGCCGCTTCCAGTTCGGCGCCGCGGACACCGGCTCCCACAACGCCCGCTTCGCCGACGCCGAGGCCCGCACCGCGGGACGCACCGGTGAGGGCACGGGTGCATGGGCCGACCCCGAGGGTCTGCCCGACATCTACATCGCCATGGGCCAGACGGCCGAGAACGTGGCCGAGCACAAGGGCGTGTCCCGTCAGGCCCAGGACGAGTGGGGCGTGCGTTCCCAGAACCGTGCCGAGGCCGCCCAGGCCCGCGGCTTCTTCGAGCGCGAGATCACCCCCTACACCCTGCCCGACGGCTCGGTGTTCAGCTCCGACGACGGCATCCGGGCCGGCACCACCTACGAGAAGGTGTCCCAGCTCTCACCGGTGTTCCGTCCGGACGGCACCGTCACGGCCGGCAACGCCTGCCCGCTCAACGACGGCGCCGCCGCGGTGGTCGTCATGAGCGACACCCGGGCCGCCGAGTTGGGCATCAAGCCCCTGGCCCGCATCATCTCGTCGGGCGTCTCGGCGCTCAGCCCCGAGATCATGGGCCTCGGTCCCATCGAGGCCATCCGTCAGGCCCTCGGTCGGGCCGGCATGACCGCGGCGGACATCGACCTGTTCGAGATCAACGAGGCCTTCGCCGCCCAGGTGCTGCCGTCGGCCGACGAGGTCGGCATCGACCTGGACAAGTTGAACGTGAACGGCGGGGCCATCGCCCTGGGCCACCCGTTCGGCATGACCGGTGCCCGCATCATGACCACGCTGCTCAACGGCCTCGAGGACTCCGACAAGGAGTTCGGCGTCGAGTCCATGTGCGTGGGCGGCGGCCAGGGCATGGCCATGGTGGTCCAACGCCTGAACTGAGCGGCGGCTGAACCGGTCCGGAAACGGGTGGTCCAGCGCCTGAACTGAGCCACGGGTTCGCCGATCCGCGAGGAGCGAGCCGGGAATCAGATGACGAAGGGCTCGACCCGGTTGCGTAGGCACCGGGCCAGGTTCAGCGCCGCCATGGCGGACGTCTTCGGGTTGTCGGGAAGCGGCTGGTTGTCGATCGTGACGGCCAGCCGACCGAAGTCGCCGGTGGCGGAGATCTCGTGTCGATTGCCGGTCGCCGCGGGATCGGCGACCAGCGTGACCTTCGTCCGTTCGGGGCCGATCCCTGCCAGGGCGGTCGTCATGGCCACGTTGGCGTTCAGTGGGAAGCTCGACGCCGCCTCGGATGCCGTGCCGCGGAATATCTCCACCGGCTCGTCGAGGGACCCGAGGTCGTGCCCCTCCTCGGCCGGCGTTCCGAGCCATGCCCCGGGTGGCTTCACGATCCGATGCTCGACGTCGTCGATGCCCATTGCCCTCGCGGCCGACAGGGCGTCCACCCCACCGAGTGCCCCCGGCTGGACCACCACCCGGGCCCCGTTCTCGACGGCGAGGCCCTCCAGCTCGGCCCGCAACGCCTCATCGGCCAACGCCGAGGTGGAGGACACGACCAGGTCGGCACCCGAGCCCAGCGCGGCCCTTCCCCACGGTCCCACGGCATCGCGGCCCGCGGCCTCGACCACCACGTCGGACTGCAGTTCGGCGAGGTCGTCGGGATCGATGAGCAGACGGGCCCCGGCGGGCAGATCGGGAGGGGCCGGCGTCCCGCGCCTCTCGGCGACCGCCACCACCCGGATCGGGGCATCGCCCAACAGTCCGACGGTGGCCCGGGCGATCGACCCCCACCCCACGAAGACGACCCTGAGCGGTTCCACGCCGGTCATTGTCGAACCCTTCAGGATTCGAGCCCGCACTGCTCGAAGGCCTCGCGGGTGGCCCGCTTCTCGGCTTCGGTCAACTCGAGCAGCGGTCCCCGGACCCGTCCACCGACCTGGCCCAGCAGTTCCTGCCAGTACTTCTGGTGGGCGTGGGGCTTCTCCGCCGGGCGGGTGCCCTTCAGGGCGGCCCGCACCGGTTCGAGGCTGGCGCTGATCGACCGTGCGTCGTCGACCCGCCCCTCGAAGGCGGCCCGGGTGTAGTCGTGCATCCTCCGGTCGGTCGCCGTCTGAAGAAGGAACGGGGGTGACGAACACAGGTACAACCGCCAGTCCAGTTCCAGGATGTTGTCCAGCCACTCGTCCTCGGACGCCGTGCTGACCTGGATGCGATCCGACGCCAGGGCCGTGAGCTCCGAGTACATCGACCTCGGGACGCTGTACTTGATGGCCACCACGGTCTCGATGTCGGCCAGGCGGTTGCACAGTTCCGGCGACATCAGGTAGCCGCTGTCGGGATGGCTCCACAGGGCGATGCCGATGTCGACCTGGGCGGCGATCTCCCGGTAATAGCCCAGCAACGTCTCGTCGCGGGCCGAGTGAAAATGGAGCGCCGGCGCGTGGACGACGATGTAATCGGCCCCCACGAGCTCGGCGTGACGGGCCAGGTCGATGACCACGTCCATGTTCTGGTCCGAACACGACATGATCGTGTGGCCCCGGCCGCTGGTGGCCTCGACGGCCAGCTCGAACGACCGCTTGCGTTCCTCCACCGACATCGAGAAGAACTCGCCCTGCTTGCCGGTCACGAACAGGCCTTCGATGCCGAGGTCCTCGGTCCAGTGCCGGACGTTCTCCCGGAAACCGTCCTCGTCGATCCGCAGTTCCTCGGTGAACGGCATGAGGGCCGCGGCCCAGATGCCCTTCATGTTCGCCCGGGCGTACGCCTTGGCGTCACCTCTCGAGTAGTCCATGTGGCGTGCTCCCGTCCCGGTGTGGCGCCGGCTCAGCCGATGTCCATGTTGTGCATGACGTTCTTGACCACCATGTAGTGGTGGAGGCCCTCGGTGCCGCCCTCACGGCCGTAGCCGCTGGACTTCACGCCACCGAACGGCGTCTCGGGCAGCGACGCCTCCAGGGTGTTGATCGAGAAGTTGCCGGCCTCGACCCGGTCGACCATCCGGTCGACGTAGTCGGCCCGGTTGGTGAAGCCGTAGGAGGCCAGGCCGAAGGGCACCGAGTTGGCCCGGTCGATCGCCGTGTCCAGTGAGTCGACGGGGTTCACGATGGCCACCGGGCCGAAGGGTTCCTCGCTCATGATCCGGGCGTCGTCACCGACGTCGGCCAGCACCGTGGGCTCGAAGAAGTAGCCCGCGTCGCCAAGGGGTCGGCCCCCCGTGGTCACGGTTCCACCATGGGCGCAGGCGTCCTCGACCAGTTCGGCCACCGCGGCGATCCGGCGGTCGTTGGCCATTGGCCCCATCACGACGTCGGGATCGGTGCCCGGACCGACCGGGATGCCCGTCGCCCCCCGGGTGACCCCGTCGAGGAAGCGCTCGTAGACGTCCTGGTGGACGAAGAAGCGGGTCGGCGAGGTGCAGACCTGCCCGGCGTTGCGCATGGCACGATCCGCGGACAGCGCGGCTGCCGCATCCACATCGGTGTCCTCACACACGATCACCGGGGCGTGCCCGCCCAGTTCCATCAGCACCGGCGTCAGGTGCTGGGACGCCAGCCCGGTGAGGTGGCGACCGACGACGGTCGAGCCGGTGAAGGCCACCAGACGGATCGCTTCGCTCGGGATCAGGTGGCGGGAGATCTCGTCCGGGACGCCGAAGACGAGGTTCAGCACGCCGGGAGGCAGCCCCACCTCGTGGAACGCCCGGGCAATGTGCGCGGCACCGGCGGGGGTCTCCTCTGCCGCCTTCAGGATGATCGAACATCCCGACGCCAGAGCGCCCGCCAGCTTGCGGGCCGGCTGGCTGACCGGGAAGTTCCAGGGCGAGAAGGCGGCGACCGGGCCGATCGGCTGGTGGTGGACGACGTTGCGGGAGTCGGGGCCACTCGGGATGACCCGGCCGTAGGTCCGCATGGCCTCGCCGGCGTCCCACTCGAAGAACTCGACACCTCGGATCACCTCGGCCCGGGCCTCGCCGAGTGGCTTTCCGTTCTCACGGGTGATGGCGTGGGCGATCTCCTCCTGACGGGACCGGAGGAGGGCGGTGGCGGCGAGGATCACCCGGGAGCGTTCCCGGGGTGGCGTGGCACGCCATGTCTCGAAACCGGCCACCGCGGCGGCCAGGGCGTCGTCGAGATCACCGGCTCCGGCCACGGCGACCCGGCTGACCTCCTGTCCGGTCGCCGGGTCGATGACCGGAAGATCGTCGCCGGTCGTCCGCCAGGCCCCATCGATGTAGAGCTGAGTGTCGGGGTTGGTCGTCATGGTCGGGATCTCGTCTCTCGGATTCGGTGACCGGTACAGGAACGGGTGAACGGGTTTCAGAAACGGGTGTCAGAAGCCGGCTCGGATGGCCCACAGGTCGGGAAAGGCCGGCCGGAAGAGGGTGGTGGCCAGGTAGGCGGCACCGTCGGAACCGCCGGTGCCCATGTTCGTGCCGATGGTCCGGCGGACCATCATCACGTGCCGGTAGCGCCACTCCTGGAGCCCCTCGTCGAGGTCGGTGAGGGTCTCGCACAGGCTGGCGAAACCGTCGTCGGCGTAGCAGGCCACGATGGCGGCCTGGACCCCCTCGTCCTCGATGACCGCCTGACGGACGTCGCGTTGGAGGGCGGCGGCCGGCAGGTCGTATCCGGCCCGATCCAGAAGGTGGAGGACGCCGTCCCACAGGGTGGGTGCCTCGTATCGGGTCCGCAGTCGCTCGCCGTCCGCTCCCTGGAACCAGTCCACCTGCACCCGGTCCTTGATTCCGAGGAGGAACTCGAGTTCGCGGAACTGCGCCGACTGGAAGCCACTGGCGTTGGCCAGGAACGACCGGAAGCTGGCGAACTCGGCCGGGGTCATCGTCTCGAGCACGTCGACCTGTCCGACCAGGGTCTTGAGGATCTTCAGCACCCGCTTGAGGCGGTGCCCGGAGGCCTGGACCTTGTCGGCGTCGAGCAGGGTCATGACGTAGTCCAGTTCGTGCAGGAGCTGCTTGAACCAGAGTTCGTAGACCTGATGGATGACGATGAAGAGCGTCTCGTCGTGCTCCGGCTTCCCGGTCGCCGGGTCGATCGACACGCAACGCTGCAACGACAGGAGTTCGGGCACCATCAGGTAGCTGCCGTAGGTCAGGTCGTCCCGGTTGCTGAACGGGCTGCCGAACGGGTTCTCGAGGGGAAGGTTCATGCGATCGACCTCATCGGACCGACAGGGCTCTCGGGTCAGCCAACGGATCAAGGGCCGGGAGTTCGGGCAGCGCGGCGACCAGGCCGTCGACGTCGACCGTCGGGTCGTCCAGGGCCGTCGTGAGGAGTTCGGCCTGGCGCTCGGCCCGGAGCCGGGCCTCGGCGTAGGGCATGGTCGAGAACATCACCATGTTGTAGCGGGGGCTGAGGTGCTCGGGGTGGCGGCGTTCCAGCTCGAGGGCCAACGACCGCCGGGCCACGTGGTCCGGATCGATCACCCCGGCCCGCATCTCGAGGTAGTTGTCCAACGCCATGTCGGCAATGGCGTCGGCGTCCGGCTTGCGTTCGATTTCGTAGGCACGGAAGGCAGCAGCCGGGTCATCGGGGGAATCCCGCAGGTGGCGATCCAGCGCCCGGACCGATTCCATGGCCAGGTTCATCCCCTGACCGTGGAACGGGACAATGGCGTGTGCGGCATCACCGACCAGCACCGCCCGGTCCTCGTGGCTCCATCCGGTGGCCCGCATGGTGCCCAACGGACCCGTGGGATTGGCCTGGAACTGCTCGACCAGGTCGGGAACCAGCGGGGCGAAATCGGCGAACTCAGCACCGAAGAACTCCCGGACGGCGTCCGGCGTGTCGAGCGAGTCCATGGTGGCCGTGGGGGCGAACAGGGTGACCGTGAAGTCGCCGGTCGGGTTGGCCAGGGCGATCAGCATGAACTCGCCTCGGGGCCAGAGATGGAGGGCGTTGGGGTCCAGTCGGTGGCTCCCGCTCCCGGCCGGGGGCAGCGTGAGCTCCTTGTAGCCGTGGTCCAACCAGTCGGTGGTGAACCGGCAGGTGCCCTGCCCGACCATGGCGGCCCGCACCCGGGAACCGGCACCGTCGGCTCCGAACACCACGCCGAACGACTCGGTCCGACCGCCGGCGAATCCCAGGAGGGACCGGTCGAAGTCGACCGATTCCAGTTCGGCCCCGAACTCGATCCTGACCCGTCCGGTGGCCTCGGCGTCGTCGAGCAGGATGGCGTTCAGGTCGGTGCGGGAAATGGAGTGGATGACCTCGTGGTCCCGGCTCCCGTAGGGGTGCAGCGCCGGCTCCGGGTCGCCCACGGCGTGGACCATCCGGCCTCGCATGGGGATGGTGAGCTCGTCGACCCGGTCGATGACGCCGACGTCGACGAGGGGCACGATGCCCCGGGTGGCCAGGGCCAGGTTGATCGACCGCCCGGCACCGACCCGGGTGCGTCGCAGGTCGGGCCGGCTCTCGTAGAGGGTCACCTCGTGGCCCTGACGGGCCAGATAGATCGACAGCAACGCTCCGGCCTGCCCGGCGCCCACCACGGCCAACGGACCGGTCGTGAGGCGGGAACCCGAGCCGGTCATGAGACGGTCTGATCCAGGACGTCGACCAGACGGTCGATGTCAGCGAACGAGTTGTAGAGCGGGACGGGGGCGACACGGATCACGTCGGGCTCGCGCCAGTCGCAGAACACGTGCTCCTCCTGCAGGGCCCGGAAGACCCGTTGGCCGTCACCGGCCACCACCCGCAGCGCGTGCTGGCACCCGCGCTCGGCCAGCGCCTTCGGGGTGACGTTCTCGACCCGCCCGGCGAGCGTCTCGGTCAGCCGCCGGTCGAGGTAGTCGATCTGGCGCTCGGCCTTGGCTCGTAGCGCAGCCATGCCGCCGACCCGGTCGACGAGGTCGAGCGATGCGCGCAGGGCCGCCATGGGCAGGACGGGGGCGTTGGAGAGCTGCCACGACTCCACGGTGGGGATGGGAACGAACCGGGTGGCCATCTCGAACCGGGTCGCCGGGTCGGTCCCCCACCAGCCGAGGAACTTGGGCAGGTCCTGGTCATCCACGTGGTCGTGGTGGACGAATGCCCCACCCACGCCGCCGGGACCGCCGTTGAGGTACTTGTAGGAGCACCAGACGGCGAAGTCGACCCCCCAGTCGTGGAGCTCCAGTTCGATGTTGCCAATGGCGTGGGCCAGATCGAAGCCGACGAGGGCACCCACCTCGTGTCCGGCGGCCACGATGTCGGCCATCGGTAGGACCTGTCCGGTGTAGTACTGGACACCGGGCAGGAGAACCACGGCCAGTTCGTCACCGTGCTCGGCAATGGCCGCCAGCAGGTCCTCGGGCCGGAGCACCTCCTCGCCTTCACGCGGCGAGACGGTGACCAACGACGTCTCGGGGTCAAGACCCCGTTGGCGGATCTGGGACTCGACCGCGAAGTGGTCCGAGGGGAAGGCGTGGTCCTCGATCAGGATCTTGTGCCGGTCGGCCGTCGGTCGGTAGAAGCTGACAAGGAGCAGGTGGAGGTTGACGGTCAGCGAGTTCATGGCCACCACCTCGTCGGGTCGCGCCCCGGTGATGTCGGCCAACTGCCGGGTCAGCAGGTCGTGGTAGCCCTTCCACGCCAGGTCCCCGGTGAAGTGGCCCTCGCCGCCCAGCGTCGCCCAACGATCGAGTTCGACGTTCACGTGGTCGCGTGCGGCCCTCGGGAGCGCCCCGAGGGAGTTGCCGATGAGGTAGGTCCCGTCGGGAAGTTCGAACTCGTGGCGCAGGTCGGCCAGCGGGTCAGCCGCGTCCAGTTCGGCCGCCGTCAGGAGCGTGCCGAGGCTCACAGCCGGGCCCCGCTCCCCGGGTGCAGGGTCCCGCAGTGGGGACAGGTCCGGGCATCCTCGTCGTCGTTGAAGGCGGCGAAGAGCGGTGGGAGGTCCTTGTCGATGGCCTGGACCTGGAGTTCCACCCGATGGACGAGGTGGGCGCACGAGAAGCAGGCCCACTCGAATCCGTCCAGTTCCCCGATGGGTCGCTGGTACTCGACGACCAGGCCGATCGAGTCGGGATCCGGACGCTGGGGCGAATGCCGGACGCCCGGGGGAAGCAGGTAGACGTCGCCCTCGCGGATCGGCATGTGGAAGGGCGCCGTGCCCTCCTCGGGCCAGATCACCAGGTCCATGTCGCCCCGGATCTGGTGGAAGAACTCCTCACGGGGGTCGTCGTGGAAGTCGTTGCGCTGGTTGCCGCCGCCGACGATCATCACGATCATGTCGGCGTTCCGCCAGATCTGCCGGTTGGCCACCGGCGGGGTGAGCTCCTCACGGTGGTCCCGGATCCAGGCCCCGAGGTTGAACGGCCGTCGATCCAACGGATCCGGGTCGTACTCGGTCATGTCCGTCTCCACTCTGCTGTCAGAGGCCGTGCCGTCAGAGGCCCTGCTGTCAGAAGCCCCGCTGCCGCCGTCACCGTGCCGGGGTCCGGTCGTCAGCCGCCGCGCTGGCCGCCGACTCCAGGAATGCCGTGACCTCCCGCAACCGTCGGACCAGTTCGGTGAGATCGCCCGCACCGGCCAGTGCCTCGGCTTCCAGCCGGGTCGCCTCGTCCATCAGGGACTCGGTCAACGCCGAGCCCTCAGGTGTCAGGGCCACGACCCGCTGGCGTCGGTCCTCGGGACTGACCGTTCTGGTGACCAGGCCCCGTTCCTCGAGTCGTCGCAGGGCATGGGTCACCGTCGGCTGGGGGCTCAGCGAGGCGGTGGCCAGCTCGGCGACGCGGAGTTCCCCGAGGTCGGCCAGGACGGCCAGCACCCGCCACTCGGACCGGGCCACGCCGGACCGGGTGAGGGCGGTGTAGAACGGTGCCGACAGCGTCTGGTCGGCCTGTCGGAGCAGGTACGGGAGATAACGACCCAGAAAGGTTGCCCGGCGTGACGACATGGCTCGCAGAATATATTCATACGAATCTAATGTCAACCTGTCGACGCCCCCGGCCCCTACCCGGCCACCCGACCGACGGACCAGAGGGACCTCCCACATGACGCTGAACTGGCCGTCGATGACCGACGCTGACCGGCAACGCGAGTACTCGCCGAGTTCCCGTGTCCCCGACGGCGACATCCAGCCCTACCTGACGGAGTACCGCCGGGCCAGCGACGCCGTGTGGGCCCGCATCCGAGAGCGGACCGACGCATCGACCCACGTCATCGCCTACGGGGATGCCGACTCCCAGACCATCGACGTGGCGGTGCCCACCACCGACCGGCCCGTTCCGCTGCTGGTCTTCATCCACGGCGGCTACTGGCAGCAGCTTTCCGCGGCGGACTCGCGTTTCCCGGCCGACGCCTGCCTGGCCCGGGGATGGGGCTTCGCGGCGATCGACTACACCCTCGCCCCGGAGGCGTCGCTCGACCAGATCGTCGACGAGTGCCGCCGGGCCATCCGTGTCCTGGCCGACCGGGCCGACTCACTGGGCATCGACGCCACCCGCCTGGTGGTGGCCGGCCATTCGGCCGGCGCGCACCTGACGGCCATGGCAGCCATCAACCCCGAAGGCGACGACGGCGACCACACCGGAATCGCCGGCGCGGTCCTGGTGTCGGGGATCTTCGAACTGGAACCGTTGATCGGCACGTCGATCAACGAACAGCTGGGCCTCGACCGGGAGGCGGCCCGCCGGAACAGTCCGCTGGGGCTCGACGCGGCCGGCATGGCGACCGCCCTCGTGGCCTACGGGGCCGACGAGACCTCGGAGTTCAAGGCGCAGTCCGATGCCTTCGCCCGGCACCTCGAAGCGGCCGGCACGACGGTCACCATGCTGGAGGTCGCCGGACGAAACCACTTCGACGTCATCCTCGAACTGGCCGAACCCGCCACGCCCCTGGGGGACGCCGTCGACCGCCTCGTCAGGTCAATCTGAGAAGCAGCCTGCGTTACCCCTGGCCGCCGGAGGCGACTTATCCCTGGCCGCCGGAGGCGTCCTGGACCGAGACCTTGCCGGCGCTGATCCACGGCATCATGGCCCGCAGCTCGGAGCCGACCTTCTCGATGCGATGCTCCCGGCCCTCTTCCTCGAGGCGGTAGAAGTTCTCACGTCCACCGTGGGCCTCGGCGACCCACTCCTCGGCGAAGACGCCGGTCTGGATCTCGGTGAGGATCTGCTTCATGGTGGCCCGCACGTCGTCGTTGACGACCCGGGGTCCACGTGACAGGTCGCCGTACTCGGCGGTGTCCGACACCGAGTAGCGCATGCCGCCGATGCCCTGTTCGTACATGAGGTCCACGATCAGCTTCAGTTCGTGGAGGCACTCGAAGTAGGCGATCTCCGGCTGGTACCCGGCGTCGACCAGCGTGTCGAAGCCGCTCCGGACCAACTCGGTCATCCCGCCACACAGCACGACCTGCTCACCGAACAGGTCGGTCTCGCACTCCTCGGTGAACGTGGTCTCGATGACCCCGGCCCGGGCGCCACCCACGCCGTCGGCGTAGGCCAGGGCAAGGGCCTTGGCGCCACCGGTCGGGTCCTGCTCCACGGCGATGAGGCACGGCACGCCGCCGCCCTCCTCGTAGGTCCGGCGCACCAGGTGGCCGGGACCCTTGGGGGCGACCATGATCACGTCGACATCAGCCGGCGGAGCGATCAGGTCGAAGCGGATGTTGAAGCCGTGGGCGAACGCCAGGGCGTCACCGGCCGACAGGTTCGGGGCGATGTGCTCCTCGTAGACCGCTGCCTGATCGGTGTCGGGCAGCAGGATCATGATCACGTCGGCCCATGCCGACGCATCCGACAGGGACTTCACGGCCAGCCCGGCCTCGGACGCCTTGGCGGCCGACGACGAACCGTCGCGCAGGCCGACGCACACGTCGATGCCCGACTCCTTCAGGTTGAGCGCGTGGGCATGGCCCTGGGAGCCGTAGCCGAGGATGGCCACCTTGCGCTCCGCGATCGCTGAACGGTCGACGTCCTTCTCGTAGTAGATGTTCGCCACTGGATTCTCCTGGCTTGTGGTCGGTCGGCCTCACGGCCGTATCGGTCTGGCTATCGGTAGATCTGAACTTCAGGGTGTTCGGTGGACAGGTCAGTCCAGCGCATCGTCGAGGCTGGGCAGGGCCACCCGGCCCGTGCGCTGCAACTCGATGATGCCGTACTCGCGGAGCAGGTCCTCGAAATCGTCGACCCGACGCGGCGGTCCGACGAGCGACAACATCATCCGGTCGGTGCCCAGGCTGAGGACCTTGCCGCCCGCCCGATCCAGGTGCTCCACGATCTCGTCGCGACGATCCGGTTCGGCGGTCACCGTGACCAGCATCAACTCGCGCTCCACGGAGTGGCCGGGGGCCAACTCGCGGATCTCGACCACGTTCACCAACTTGTCCAGCTGCTTGACGATCTGGTCCAGCGGGGCCGACTCGAGGTCGACCACCACGGTGATCCGACTCATGTCCTCGTCGTCGGTGGGCGCCACGGCCAGCGACTCGATGTTGAAGGCCCGACGGGCGAACAGCGAGGCCACCCGGGCCAGCACGCCGGACTTGTTCTCGACGGTCACCACCAGCGTGTGGTAGCGGTGCTCCGGCTCGTGGACGTTCATCGGGGCTGCCCCTCCTGGAACCCGGGCACCATGAGTTCAGAGTTGGTGGCACCCGACGGCACCATCGGGAAGACCTTCTCGGACGCCGCCACCCGGAAGTCGATGACCACCGGCCGGTCGTCGATCTCGTTGGCCTTGGCGATGGCCACGTCCACCTCGTCGGGATCGTCGACCCGGATGCCCACGCAGCCCATCGACTCGGCCCACATCTTGAAGTCGGGGACGTCGGGCGAGAGGAAGACCTCGGAGTACCGCTCGTCGTAGAACATCTCCTGCCACTGGCGGACCATGCCGAGGTAGGAGTTGTTGAGCAGCGCCACCTTGATGGGGATGTTCTCGACGGTGGCCGTGACCAGTTCCTGGGCCGTCATCTGGAAGCAGCCGTCGCCGTCAATGGCCCACACCTCCCGATCCGGGAAGGCCACCTTGGCGCCGATGGCCGCCGGGATGGAGAAGCCCATGGTGCCCAGGCCGCCGGAGTTGATCCACGTGTAGGGGTGGTCGAACGTCCAGTACTGGCTGGCCCACATCTGGTGCTGACCTACGCCGGAGGCCACGATGGTGTCGTCCGGGGTGGCGTCACGCAGCCGCTCGATGACGAACTGGGGCTTCAGCGGATCGCCGGGAACCCACGGCTCGTAGGCCAGCGGGTAGCGCTCCTGCCAGCCGCTGATCCGCGACCGCCAGGCCGACCGGTCGGCATCGCCGGTGCCGTTGCCCGACAGCTCGTCGACCAGGGCTTCGATGGCCACCCGGACATCGCCCTGGATGGCCACGTCGGGCCGGCGCACCTTGCCCAGCTCGGCGGGGTCGATGTCGACGTGGATGATCTTGGCCTCGGGGGCGAACCCGTCGAGCTTTCCGGTGACCCGGTCGTCGAACCGGGCGCCGAGGGTGATGAGCAGGTCGGACTCCTGCATGGCGGTGACCGCCGTGTAGTTGCCGTGCATGCCCGGCATGCCGAGGCACAGTTCGTGGCTGTCGGGGAAGGCGCCCCGGGCCATCAGGGTGGTGACCACCCCGATCCCGGTCAACTCGGCGAGGGCGCGGAGCGCATCGGCGGCCCGTGCCTTGAGGATTCCGCCGCCCACGTAGAGCACCGGACGCTCGGCGGCCCGCATCAGGTCGGCCGCCGCCGCGATGAGGTCGAGGTCGACGGCGGTCTGCGGGTGGTAGCCCGGCAGGTCCATCTCCACGTCGTCGGTCCACGTCATGGCCGACCGGGGGTTGACGGGATCCACGATGTCCTTGGGAATGTCCACCAGTACCGGACCCGGGCGACCCGTGGTGGCGATGTGGAACGCCTCCTTGATGGTCCGCGGGATGTCCTGGGCCTCGGTGACCAGGAAGTTGTGCTTGGTGATCGACTGGGTGATGCCCGTCGTGTCGCACTCCTGGAAGGCGTCGGTGCCGATCGCCGCGTACGGGACCTGGCCGGTGACCACCACCATGGGCACCGAGTCGAGGTAGGCGTCGCACAGCGGCGTGACGATGTTGGTGGCCGCCGGGCCACTGGTCACCATGGCCACGCCCGGACGCCCCGTGGCATGGGCATAGCCCTCGGCCATGTGGCCGGCGCCCTGCTCGTGACGCACCAGCACGTGGCGGATCGACGAGTCGATGATCGGGTCGTAGACCGGCAGGATCGCCCCACCGGGCAGGCCGAACATCACGTCCACGCCCTCCTGCTCGAGGGCACGGATGAGGGCTCTACCGCCGTCCATTTCTTCTGTGGCCATGTCGAACTCGGATCTGGGGGGAGGCTGTCGGGACTGGTACTTGAACTGTTCTGGGAACTGGTGACTGAACTGGTGACTGCACCGGGTTGAAAAGTGGAAACGACCTCCCGCTGTGGGAGGTCGAGGCACGCAACCGTCTGGGACCCACCGTGTGCGGGCGGGACGCGTGCCTACGGCAGTACTACTACCCGGGTGGGGAGGATGGAGGCGGGTGCGATCTGCATGGTGCGCAATTATGCGCCGGTGGCACCTCGGACCACAACCCCGACGTGAGAGGATCAGCCGATGCGCACCGGGGTCCAGCCGGGGTCCTTCGATCCACCGACCCTGGCCCATCTGGCCATCGCCCACGGGGCGCTGCGCCATCACCGCCTCGACCGGGTGGTCTGGACGGTGTCACGGCGACCGTTGGGCAAGGACATCGGGCGGTCCGACGTCGACGACCGCCTTGCCGTACTTCGTGCCGTGGCCGCCGACCACCGCTGGCTGGCCGTCGAAATCTCCGATGCCCGGCTGGTGGCCGACATCGCCGACGGCCACGATGTGGTGGTCATGGGCGCCGACAAGTGGCACCAAATCCACGATCCGGCGTTCTACGCCGACGAGGCCTCCATGGCCGACGCGCTGGACCGCCTACCGACCTGTGCCGTGGTCTCCCGACTCAGCCTGGAGGTACCCGACGAGGTTCGCCTGGACGTCCCCGACTGGGTGGGCGGCCAGTCGTCGACCGACGCCGTCGACGGCGCCCCGTGGACGGCCCTGGCCGCAGCGCGTGCCAGTGGCCTGTGGCCCGGGCTCACGCCTGGGTGACGGCGCCCTTCTCGGCCCCCTGCGCCAGTGCGGCGTACTTGGCCAGGAATCCCGACGTGTAGCGGGGCTCGAAGGGCTTCAGGTTGGCCCGGCGCTCGGCCAGGGTGGCGTCGTCGACCATCAGGTCCATGGTGTGGGCCACCACGTCGATCACGATGCGGTCGCCCTCGGCCACCAGGGCGATGGGACCGCCGTCGACGGCTTCGGGCGCCACGTGGCCCACGCAGAACCCGTGGGTACCGCCGGAGAATCGGCCGTCGGTGATGAGTGCCGCGTCTCCGCCCCGCCCGGCGCCCTTCATGGCCCCGGTGATGGCCAGCATCTCGCGCATGCCGGGGCCGCCCTTGGGCCCCTCGTAGCGGATGACCACCACGTCGCCGCCTTCGATGCGGCCTTCCAGCACGGCGGCCATGGCCGCGTCCTCGCCGTCGAACACCCGGGCCCGACCATCGAAGCGGTCGAAGTCGAGGCCCGCCACCTTGACCACCGACCCCTTCGGAGCCAGCGACCCCCGCAGGATGGCCAGGCCACCCAGCGCGTTGATCGGATCGTCGAAGGCGTGGATCACGTCGCCATCGGGGGCCGGGACGTCCAGCATGGCCAGGTTCTCGGCCACCGTCTTCCCGGTGACGGTGATCTCGTCGGCGTGCAGCAGGCCCTCGTCGTGGAGCATCTGCATGACCACCGGGACCCCACCGATCCGGTCGATGTCGACCATGTGGTACTTCCCGTGCGGCTTGGTGTCGGCCAGGTGGGGAACCTTGGCGGCCACCCGGTTGAAGTCCTCCAACTCAAGCTCCACGCCGGCCTCGAAGGCAATGGCCATGAGGTGCAGCACGGCGTTGGTCGAACCCCCGAGGGCCATGACCACGGCGATGGCGTTCTCGAAGGCCGCCCGGGTCATGATCTGGCGGGGCCGGATGCCGTCGCGCAACAGGTTCATCACGGCGTGACCGCTGGCGAAGGCCACGTCGGCCCGACGCTTGTCAATCGCGGCGGCCGAGGCCGAGCCGGGCAGGGACATACCGATGGCCTCGCCGACCGAGGCCATGGTGTTGGCGGTGAACATCCCGGCGCAGCTGCCGATGGTCGGGCACGCCTCGCGCTCGATGGCCAGCAGCTCGGCGTCGTCGATGCCGCCCACCGCATGGGCACCCACGGCCTCGAACACGCTCACGATGTCCAGCTTGGAGCCGTCGGTGTGCTCGCCGGGCATGATCGAACCGCCGTACACGAACACCGACGGCAGGTTGATCCGGGCGGCCGCCATGAGCATCCCGGGCAACGACTTGTCGCAACCGGCGAAGCTCACGAAGGCGTCGAGGCGCTCAGCGTGCATCACCGCCTCCACCGAGTCGGCGATGATCTCGCGGCTCACCAGGCTGGCCCGCATGCCCTCGTGGCCCATGGAGATGCCGTCCGACACCGCAATGGTGTTGAACTCCATCGGGAAGCCACCGGCCTCGGAGACCCCCTCCTTGCACCGCTTGGCCAGTGCATCCAGCGGGATGTTGCAGGGAGTCACCTCGTTCCACGACGAGGCCACGCCCACCTGGGCCTTGGAGAAGTCGTCCTCGGTCATCCCGACCGCCCGGAGCATGGCCCGTGCGGGCGCCCGGTTCGGACCGTCGGTGACCTCGTGGCTGCGGGGCTTCATCCCCCCGTGGGTGGCATCCGTCATGGGTATGCAGGCTAGGCCCCGCCTGTCACGGTCGTAGTCTCCGCTGATGCCCTCTCCGCCAGTCCGGTCCCGCCTGTCGGCCGACGGCCGGGAACTGCTCACCCTGGCCGTTCCGGCTCTCGGGGCGTTGATCGCCGAGCCGCTCTACGTGCTGGCCGACACCGCGGTGGTGGGCCGCCTGGGGACGGCGCCGCTGGCCGGCCTCGGCGTGGCGTCCGGCGCCCTGTTGTTCGGCTACGGACTGTGCGTCTTCCTGGCCTACGGCACGACCGCCGCGGTGGCCCGCCTGACCGGCGCCGGGGAGAGCCGACGGGCCGCCGACCAGGCCATCCAGGGCCTGTGGCTGGCTCTGATCCTCGGCGTGCTGCTGACCGTCGTGGGGACCCTGTCGGCC
This sequence comes from Acidimicrobiales bacterium, assembly GCA_014239855.1. Classification (GTDB taxonomy): domain Bacteria; phylum Actinomycetota; class Acidimicrobiia; order Acidimicrobiales; family MedAcidi-G1; genus UBA9410. The sequence continues at coordinate 36,841 of JAAZXY010000010.1, forward strand.
GACGCCATCGTGTCCGGGTTGGGTGCCTCGGGCGACGTGGCCGAACAGGCCGCCATCTACCTCCGGGTGAGCCTGCTGGGCGCCCCGGCCATGCTCCTGATGTTGGCCGGCGTGGGCTACCTGCGGGGCCTCAAGGACACCGTTCGCCCCCTGCAGGTGGCCGTGGGTACCGCGGTGCTGAACCTGGTGGTCGAGCTGGTCCTCATCTTCGGCATGGATCAGGGCATCGGCGCCTCGGCGGCCGCCACCGTGGTCGCCCAGTGGGTGGGGGCGGCCTGCTACCTGATCTGGATCGGACGCGACGTCCGCCGACGTCACGCCTCGCTGGCCCCCCGTTTGGGTTCCATCGGGAGGCTGCTCACCGTCAGCGCGCAACTGCTGGTGCGGAACCTCTCGTTGACCGGGACCTTCCTGATCGGCACCTCGGTGGCCACCCGGATCGGCAGGGTCGACGTGGCCGCCCACCAGGTGGCCTTCCAGGTGTGGATGGTCACCGCCCTGACCATGGATGCAGTGGCCATCGCCGCTCAGGCCATGGTCGGCGAACGCCTGGGCGCCGGGGACGTGGCCCGGGCCGTGTCGATCGGACGCCGGGTCATTGCCTGGTCGGTGGCCATGGGCGTGGCCCTCTGCGTGGTCCTGCTGGCCGTCCGGACACCGGTGGCCGGCGTCTTCTCCGAGGATCCGGCGGTGGTGGCTCTGGCCGGGTTCCTTCTCGTCCACGTGGCCTTCATGGCCCCGCTCGGTGGCGTGGCCTTCGCCCTGGACGGCGTCCTCATCGGAGCCGGAGACCAGCGGTTCATGGCCCGGGCCATGGCCGGCTCAGCCGTGGTGGCCGCAACGGCCATGGTGATCGGCCGTCAGGCCGACCTGGGAATCGGCTGGCTCTGGGGGGCCATCTGGCTCTTCATGGGCGCCAGGTCGATCCTGCTGGGGCTCCGCTTCCTCGGCGACCGCTGGCAGGTGACCGGCGCGGAGCGCCAGTGATCAGCGCCGAGCGCCAGTGATCAGCGCCGAGCGCTAGCCGTTGGCCCGTCGGGCCAGCAACTGGTTCACGACCCGGCCATCGGCCTGACCGCTGGTGGCCTTCATGATCTGACCGACGAAGAAGCCCGACTTCTTCTTGCGTTCCTTCTCGTCGCCCGAGGTGAAGGCCGCCCAGTCCTCGGGGAACTGGGCGATGAGGCCGTCCACGATGGCTTCCAGCGCACCGTCGTCCATGGCCTCGAACCCCATGCCGGCAGCCACCTCGGCCGGATCCCCGCCGTCGGCCACCAACGCGGCCAGCACCGTCTTGGCCTGGGTGGCCGTCAGGTCACCGCCGACCTCCATGGCGACCAGCGCGGCGAACGAGTCAGCGGTGAGCGACCCGGAACCGTCGGCCAGGTTGTTCTCCACGTGGACCAGCACCCGGCCCGGATCGGCTCCGGCGGCCATGGCCTCGACCGCCAGGTCGTCCATACCCCGCTCCACGGTCAACGCCGCGGTGGCCGTGTCCACGCCGGCCGCCTCGGCCAGGCGATGACGACGCACCCGGGGCAGCATCGGGAGGGCGGCACGCACCGATTCGATCCACTCGGCGGACGGATCCACGGGAACCAGATCGGGCTCCGGGAAGTACCGGTAGTCGAACGCCTCTTCCTTGGAGCGGAGCTTGTGGGTACGCCCCTCGTCCTCGTTCCAGTGGCGGGTCTGCTGTTCGATCCGCTCGCCCGACGTGAGCAGATCGACCTGGCGTCGGGCCTCGTAGACGATGGCCCGCCCGAGGGAACGCAGCGAGTTGATGTTCTTGACCTCGCAACGGGTGCCCAACTCGGGGTCGCCCACCGGCCGGACCGACACGTTGCAGTCCACCCGCATCGACCCCTCCTCCATCTTTCCGTCCGAGGCACCAATGGCCACCAGGATGGAGCGGAGTTCGCTGACGTAGGCCCGGGCGTCCTCGGCCGACCGCAGGTCGGGGGCCCCCACGATCTCGATGAGCGGGACGCCGGCCCGGTTGTAGTCCACCAACGAGTGGCCGGCCTCGTGGATCCGACCGCCACCACCCACGTGCGTGCTCTTGCCGGTGTCCTCCTCCAGATGGGCCCGCTCGATGCCCACCCGGCGACCGTCGGCCAACTCCAGCCAACCCTCCTCGTTGATGGGCAGGTCGAACTGCGAGATCTGGAAGTCCTTGGGCATGTCCGGGTAGAAGTAGTTCTTCCGGGCGAACACCGATCGCTGGACCCGGCAGTGCAGGGACAGGCCGACCCGGATGGCCAGTTCGACGGCCTGTTCGTTGAGCACGGGCAGCGAACCCGGCAGGCCCAGGGACACCGGATCGATGTTGGTGTTGGGCTCGCCACCGAACTGGTTCGGGGCGGCGCAGAACAACTTGGTGGCCGTGGCCAGCTCGGCGTGGACCTCCAGGCCGATGACCGTCTCCCAGCCGGGAACGATCTCGGTGGCGGTGGCGGTGTCGTCGCTCATGCGCCCGCTCCCCCCGCAGATCCGGTCGCGGTTCCACCCACCGCCGGATGCCCCGGAGGGGCGGCGGCCTCGAGGACCGCGGCGGCCCGGAACATGGTCGGCTCGCCGGTCGCCGGGGCCAGCACCTGCACTCCGACCGGCATCCCGTCGTCACCCACGCCGAACGGCACCGACATCGACGGATGTCCGGCCAGGTTCGACGGGATGGTGCACACGTCGTTGAGGTACATGGTCATGGGGTCGGCCGTCTTGGCGCCGATCGGGAAGGCCGTGGTGGGTGCCGTCGGGCTGAGCAGAAGGTCGAAGTCCTGGTAGGCCCGGGCGAAGTCCTCGACGATGAGCGTGCGGACCTTCTGCGACTTGCCGTAGTAGGCGTCGTAGTAACCGGCCGACAGGGCATAGGTGCCGAGCATGATCCGGCGCTTCACCTCGTCGCCGAAGCCCGCGGTGCGCGTCGCCGTGTGCATGTCGCCCGAGGTGGGGGCGTCGACCCGGAGGCCGAACCGCACGCCGTCGTAACGGGCCAGGTTCGACGACGCCTCGGCGGGGGCCACCACGTAGTACGCCGACAGGCCGTACACCGTCGACGGAACCGAGGTGGTGGCCACCGTGGCGCCGGCCGCCTCCAACGCGGCGGCCGCCTCGTGCAGGCGGGCCCGGACGTCCACCGCGATGCCTTCCAGACCGTCGCCCGAGAGTTCCTCGATGATGCCGATGCGCAGGCCCTCGACGCCACGGTCCAGCACCGAACGCAGGTCGGGTGCCGGCTCGGGGATCGACGTGGAATCCCGGCGGTCGTGGCCGCCGATGACCTCCAGCATGAGCGCCGAGTCGGCCACCGTGCGGGAGAACGGACCGATCTGGTCGAGGCTGGAGGCGAAGGCCACCAGGCCGTAGCGGGACACCGCTCCGTAGGTGGGCTTGACGCCGACCACGCCGCACAACGCGGCGGGCTGGCGGATCGAGCCGCCGGTGTCGCTCCCCAGGGCCACCGGAGTGAATCCGGCGGCCACCGCGGCGGCTGATCCGCCCGACGACCCGCCGGGAACCTTCGTCAGGTCCAGCGGGTTGCGGGTCACACCGAACGCCGAGTTCTCCGTGGAGCTGCCCATGGCGAACTCGTCGAGGTTGGTCTTGCCGACCACCACGGCACCGGCCGCCGCCAGGCGCTCGACCACCGTGGCGTCGTACGGCGGTCGCCACCCCTCGAGGATCCGCGACGAACAGGTGGTGGGCACCCCACGGGTGCACATGTTGTCCTTCAGCGCCACCGGCACACCGGCCAGTGGACCGGGGTCCTGGCCGCCGGCCACCCGGGCATCGACGGCGTCGGCCGCCGCACGGGCCTCGTCGGCCAGCACCAGGTTGAAGGCGTGGACCTCGTCCTCGCGGGCCTCGATGGTCGCCAGATGCTCTTCGAGCACCGAGCGGGCCGACCGGGCTCCCGAACGGATGTCGGCAGCCAGATCCAGCGCCGTGGTCGCCGAGGGGTTGTCCACCGGATCGCTCACGGGGCCTCCCCCAGCACCGGCGGGACCCGGAACTGTTCGTCCTCCACCGACGGGGCACTGGCCAGCACCTCGGACCGGTCGCTGGTCTCGCCGACCACGTCGGGACGCAACACGTTTCGCAGCGGCAGCGGATGGATCATCGGCTCCACGTCATCCAGGTCCAGGGCCTCGAGGTCGGCGGCATGGTCCAGCACGTCGGCCAACTGGCCGGTGAAGGCCTCGAGTTCGTCATCGGTCAGCGACAGGCGGGCCAGGTTGGCCACGTGGGCCACCTCGCTTCTGGAAATGCGACTTCTGGAGATGCGTTCGGTCATCGGGGAAGCCTCGTCGGGCGGTCGGAGGGCGAGAAGGGGTGGAGTTGAAAGGCCGGCTGAACGATACGGGTCAGGCGGGACGGACCACGAGGGTCACCGTGGTACTCGGCATCTCCCGTCGCCCGGCCGAAGGCGTCTGGGACGTCACCACCAGCGACGCCCGGTCGACGTCGTCGCCGTCGGGCAGGCCCTCGATGGCCACGCTGCGGAATCCCGAGGCGGCCAGACGGCTCTCGGCGGCGGCCAGGGAGAGGCCCTCCATGGATGGCACGGCCCGGGGCTCGGCACCGAGGGAGACCACCACGCGAACATCGTCACCCACCTCGATGCGGGTCCCACCGACCGGCTCGACACGGGACACCCGTCCGGCGGCCTCCCACTCGTCGTGCTCCTCACCCATTGTGGGAGCCAGACGAAGGGCGATGAGCTCGGCCACCACGTCGGCCGGCATCAGGCCCACCAACCCCTCGGGCACCACCCGGGGCAGCGGTCCACCAGAGACCACCAGGTCGACGGCGGAACCCTGGGGCACCGTCTCCTCGATGGTGGCCACCGAGATCACCAGACCGGCCGCCACGGCTTCGTCCTTCTGGGCCGACACCGTGCCCAACGTCAGGCCGGCGTCGTCGAGGCGACGACCCGCCTCCTCGATGCTCACGCCGACCAGGTCGTCGGGAACCGGCAACCGGGCCGGACCGAGTGACACCACCAGCACCACCGTTTCGCCGGCCTCCAGACGGGAGCCTCCGGCCGGTTGCATGGACAGCACCTGACCCTCGACGGAATCGTCCTGCCGGTCGTAGCGCTCCTCTACCAGCCAACCCAGCTCGATGAGCAGGGACCGTGCGCTGTCGCCCGAGGTGTTCACCAGCGCCGGCACGGCCCGGGTGGTCGTACGACCGGCCGACAACAGCACGCTGCCGCCCACCACCACACCAACCAGGAGGGTGGCGACCAGTAGCGCCCCCCGCCAGCGGCGGCGGCGGGGCCGACTGGTCGGTGCGGACCGGACGGGCGCGTGCCCCCGGACCGGTGAGTGAGCCTGGATCGGGGAATGGGCCCGGGTGGCCGGGCCGGGATCGGCGAACACCGACGGCGCGCCATGCTCGGCCTCGCCGGGCATCGGGGCGGCACCGACCTCGCCGGGACCCACCAGGGGCAGCGGCTCGGGTCGGGACATGCGCCCGGCCACGTCGAGCAACAGGCGGCCCAGTTCCCGGGCCGAAGGCCGGTTCTCCACATCCGCGGTACCGGCGCTGGCCACCACGGGGACCAACGGTCCGAGGGCATCGGGGATGGGGACGTCGCGCCCCACCCGGGCGGCCAGGGTGTCGGCAATGGTGTCGGCCACGAACGGGAGATGACCGGTCACCGCCTCGACCATGCAGAGGGCGAGGGCGTAGACGTCGGACCGTCCATCCATCGGATGGCCCTGGGCCTGCTCAGGTGAGGCGTAGCGGGCCGTGCCGATGACCCCGCCGCCGCCGAACAACTCCCGGCTGGCCGTGCCGGTCAGGGCGTCAGCCAGGCCGAAGTCGGCAATGCGTAGGCGGGCGTCCTGACCGAACAGCAGGTTCGCCGGCTTGACGTCCCGGTGGATGATGCCCTGACGGTGGGCGTGGTCGAGCGCCCGACAGGCCTCGAGGGCCACCATGAGCATCTGGGACGGCGTCAGCGTGCGACCCGACGAGAGGATGCTGCGGAGGCTTCCACCGCCCAGGTACTCGGTCACCAGGTAGGCCTGCCCGTCGACCCCCCAGTCGTAGATGGCCACCACGTGGGGATCGGCCAGCGAGGCCACCAGACGGGCCTCGGACCGGAACCGTTCCACGAACGCCTCGTCGCCGACCAGCGAGGAGTGGAGCACCTTGACGGCCACCTGACGACCCAGCGACAGGTCGTCGGCCAGGTACACGGTGCCCGAGCCGCCGGTGCCGATGACGCCACCGAGGCGATAACGGCCGCCCAGCATCCGGCCTGGCGCGGGCATGGCGCCGCCCGGGCCGGCGGGGGCCCCGTCGGTGAATCCGTCGGTCACCCCCGGAGGCTACCCGTCCGGACCCGGTGGATAGCCTGCGCCCGTGACCCGACGCCGTGCCCTCGTCATCAGCGTGCTCATGGGCCTCGGCGTGGGCGTGCTCGTACTGGCCGCTCTGCTGCCCAGCGAGAACCTCGGCGACGTCTCGGTGTCGACCAATCCGGCCGTGTCCGAGCTCCTGCCCGCCCGGGGAGACACCGTGCTCCCCCAGGCCAACGTGGGCGCCATCCTCGCTCCCGGCTGGGCCGGCGAGATCCTCCACATCGGTGGGACGGCTGTTCCTTTTGACCAGCAGCGGGTCGAGAAGGCCCTGAACTCGGTGATCTTCCGACCCGACGCCGGCCTGGCCCTCGAGCGGCTGCCCTCCCAGCAGGTGTGCGCCACGGTGCGCTACTGGCCGGTTCGCAACACCGACCGCACCGCCACCATCGACTGGTGCTTCCGGGTCGACGGCTGACCCGTTGCCAGGCTGACCCATTGCCATGCTGGCCGACCATCGGCGGTCGGGTCAGCCGGGGAGAATCCCTGAAGCCAACAGCCGGTCGAAGGCCGCCTCGTCGAGGATCGGCACACCGAGTTCCTCGGCCTTCACCAGCTTCGATCCGCCGCCCTCTCCGGCCACCAGGGCGGTGGTCTTCGCCGACACGCTGCCCGGTGACTTGCCACCCCGGGCGACAATGGCCGCCTTCGCCCCGTCCCGGCTGTGACCACCCAGCGTTCCGGTCACCACGATGGCCATGCCGGCCAGTACCTGATTGACCTCGTCGCCGGGGTCGGTGACCGGTGCCTCGAGATTCACCCCGGCGGTCCGCAGTCGACCCAGCAGATCGACGTTGCGGGCCTGTCGCAGCCACTCGTGCACGCTCGCCGCGATGATCGGTCCCAGTCCCTCGACGGCTTCCAGATCCTCGATGCTCGCTGCCTGGAGCCCGTCGAGGTGCCCGAAGGCCGTGGCCAGTAGGTCGGCCACCGTGGTGCCCACGTGGGGGATCCGCAGGCCGAACAGCAGTCGACCCAGCGGGCGCTCCCGGGAGGTCTCAACGGCCCGCCGGAGGTTCTCGACCGACGTCTCGCCGAAGCCCTCCCATCCGGCGATCCGGTCGTAGTCGAGCGCGAACACCCCGGCCACGTCGTCCAGCAGGCCCTCGCCCACGAACAGGTCGACCCGTTGTTCGCCGAATCCCTCGATGTCCATGGCGCCCCGGGACACGAAGTGCTCGATGCGACCCCGGACCTGACGGGGGCAGGCGTGGTTGACGCAGAACGTGGCCGCCTCGCCCTCGGGCCGCACCAGCGGTTCGTCACATGCCGGACAGGCCGTCGGGAAGACCCACGGGGCCAGGCCGGCGGGGCGTTCCGACAGCACGGGCCGAAGCACCTCGGGGATCACGTCGCCCGCCTTGCGGACCACCACCGTGTCCCCCGGCCGGACGTCCTTGACGGCCACCTGGTCGGCGTTGTGCAGGGTGGCCGCGGCGACCGTGGAACCACCCACGAACACCGGTTCCAGACGGGCGAACGGCGTGGCCTGGCCACCGGGACCAATGGACACCTCGATGTCCAGCAGCCGGGTGGTCCGCTCCTCGGGAGGCAACTTGTAGGCAATGGCCCAGCGGGGCGCCCGGGCGGTGAACCCGAGGGAGTCCTGGAGCGCCAGGTCGTCCACCTTGACGACCACCCCGTCGATTTCGAAGTCAAGGTCGTGGCGGGCCGCCTCGACGGCCCCCACGTGGGCCACCACGTCATCGAAGTCGTCGAAGGACGCCACATGGCCGTCGACCGGGAGGCCCAGGTCGGACAACCACCGGAGCGTCTCGTGATGGGAGGACGGTTCGGGGCCGCCCACCACCTCACCCAACTGGTAGGCCCAGAACGAGAGGTCACGGGTCGCGGTGACCGCCGGGTCCTTCTGGCGCAGCGAGCCGGCGGCCGTGTTCCGTGGGTTGACGTAGGTCTTGTCGCCCGCCGCCTCCTGGGCCGCGTTCAGGGCGGCGAAGGCCGACAGGCCCAGATAGACCTCGCCACGCACTTCGACCACGGCCGGCGCCCCGTCAGCCAGGCGTTCCGGGACATCGTCGATTGTCCGCACATTGGCCGTGACGTCCTCGCCCACCCGACCGTCGCCCCGGGTGGCCGCCTGGACGAGCACCCCGTCCTCGTAGCGGATGGACACGGCAAGGCCATCGAACTTCAGCTCGCAGGCCCACGTGACCGGCGGGGTGCCGTCATCCTCGTCGGCGTCAGCCGATGCTTCTCCATTTACGGCCAGCCGCTTGACGACCCGCTCGGACCACGCCCGCAATTCCTCGACGTCGAAGGCGTTGTCCAGGGACCGCATGGGGACCCGGTGGGCCACCTCGGTGAACGTGGACCGTCCCGCCGCACCCACCCGCTGGGTGGGTGAATCCGGGGTGACCAACCCGGGATGGTCGGCCTCCAGGGCACGGAGTTCGACGAGAAGTGCGTCGTAGTCGGCGTCGGGGATCTCCGGCTCGTCGGCCTCGTGGTACCGCTCGTCGTGGTGGCCGATCAGGGACCGGAGTTCGACGATCCGTTCGCCTATCCGCTCACTGATCCGGTCATCGGGCCCATCCACGAACCGATCCTACCGAGGGCCCGCGACAGCCTCCGGAGCGGGCCCTAGCGTGGGGTGGTGGCCCGACGCTTCCTTCCTTCCATCGTCGCCGCGAGGTCCGACGACCATCCGGGACGTCGCGCCGAACGACTCGACGTCTCCGGTCTACGGGCCATCTGGGTACTGCTCCCGATCCTGATCGGCCCGGCCGTCGCCGATGCCCTCCACGGGATGGACCCGGGACCCCGGTCGGCGACCTCAGCGGCCCTCTGGGCCTGCTGGGCGCTCTGCCTGACGGCCACCCTCGTGCCGCTGCCCGTCACCCTGACCGCGCTGCGCGTCGGCGGTCCGGCCGTTGCGGCACTCGCCGCGTGGAGCGCCACCGTCACCGACGACGTGGTGCACATCGTCTTCGGGCTGCTGGCCGGGATGCTCGTCATGCTCTCGTCGTTCGCCTCGCCGGTGGCCGACCGCTTCGTGGACGGTGCCTCCTACGGCGACGAGCGCCGCTTCCTGTTGCGGGCACCCGGACCGGTCGTCCTGATCCTCGGTCCCCTGTCCACCGCCGTGGCCGTGGGTGGTGCAGCCGTCGGCCCGCTCCTCCTGCTGCATTCCCGGTGGGCCGTCGGAGCGGTGGCCACCGCCATCGGCCTCCCGCTGGCCGCCCTCCTGATCCGATCGCTGCACCGGCTGACCCGCCGGTGGATCGTCCTGGTTCCCGCCGGGTTCGTGCTCCACGACCATCTCGCCCTGGCCGAGCCCACCCTCATACAGCGAGCCGGCCTGGATCGGATCGGTGGCGCGGACGCCGACACCGATGCCCGCGATTTCACCCAGCAGGCCCGGGGGCTGGCTCTCGAGGTGCGGTGTCGCCAGCCGCACGACGTGCTGCCCGTCGGTTCCCGCGGAGGGACCGAGGTACCGGTCTCCGAAGTTCAGGCGGTGGAGGCCTTCCTGTGTTCGCCGGCCCGACCCGACGTGGTCCTGGCCGAAGCGGCCCGCCGACGCCTGCCGGTGGGTTAGGTAACTGGCCTGAGCCAGCAGATCAGGAGGCGGTCGCCCCGCCCACCACCTCGTCGCCGTCGTAGAACACCACGCTCTGACCCGGTGCCACCCGTCGATGGGATCGGGCCCACCGCACCAGCCACTGAGCCGGCCCGTCATCTGGCCCATCAGATGGCCCGTCCTCCGGCCCCGCATCCACGGTGACCGGTTCGGCCGTGCCGTGGGCGCTGGTCTGTGCCGTGAGGCTGACGGTCCCGACCGGGCCTCCGGTCCAGACCAGGCCGTCCACCGGGGTCTCGTCGACCAGCAGGTCGTCGGCCGACCCCACGGTCACGGTGGCTGTCGGCAGGTCCACGGCCACCGCGTAGCGAGGGGCACCCCCGCCGGCCAGGGCCATGCCCTTTCGCTGTCCGATGGTGACCAGCTCCACGGAATCCACCGCACCCACCTGGATGCCGTCGCCGTCCACCACCCGTCCCGGGGTCAGGGAGATACGTCGAGCCAGGAAGTCCTCCCGGCCGTGGGCCCGGGTGATGAAGCACACGTCCTGGCTGTCCGGCTTGTCGGCGGTTCGTAGCCCGATGGCCGACGCGTGACGCCGGACCTCGTCCTTGGTCAGGTCGCCAATGGGCAGCAGCAGACCGGCCAACTGCGCCTGGTCGAGCATGTGCAGCACGTAGGACTGGTCCTTGCCCGAATCGACGGCCCGGGCGATCCGACGGGTTCCGTCGGGCCGCTCCACGATCCGGGCGTGGTGCCCGGTGGCGATCTGATCGAAGCCCAGGGCGGAGGCACGATGCCGGAGCCGGTTGAACTTGAGGTGCCGGTTGCACTCCACACACGGGTTCGGAGTGCGGCCTGCCGCATGGTCGGCCACGTAGGGCGCCACCACGTCACGCTCGAAGTCGTCGCCCAGGTTGAACACGTGGTGCTCGATCCCCAGGGCGTCAGCCACCCGTCGGGCGTCGTCGACGTCGGACACCGCGCAGCATCCCGAATCGGATTCCCCGCCCCACAGGCGAAGGGTCACCCCCACCACCTCATGGCCGGCGTCGCGCAGCAGAGCGGCGGCCACCGACGAGTCGACGCCACCCGACATGGCCACCATCACCGGCCCGCCGGAACGGTCCACGCCGGTCATCTCGACTGCACCGAGCGGGCGTGGGTCCGGAGGCGCTCCACGGCCGTCGGGATCACCGCCAGGGCGTGGTCCACGTCGGCGTCGGTGCTGGCCCAACCCAGGGACAGGCGCAGCGATCCGGCGGCCGTCACCCGGTCGACCCCCATGGCGGCCAGCACCGGCGACGGTTCCTGGGCCCCGCTGGCGCACGACGATGCGGCGCTGGCTGCGATCCCGTCGCGTTCCAACAGGAACAGCAGTTCCTCGCTCTCGATGCCGTCGAAGCAGAGGTGCGCCACTCCCGGGGTCCGGGGCGTCCCGTCGGGCACCGTCCGGCGGACGCCGTCGATGGCGGCCACCAGCCCGTCCTCCAACCGGTTCCGGAGGTCACCGACGCGGTGGCCCATGGCGTCACGCTCGGCGACCATCAGCCGGGCCGCCTCGCCGAGGCCCACGATGGCCGGCACGTTCTGGGTCCCGCTGCGCCGTTCCCGTTCCTGGCCGCCTCCCCGCAGGACGGCCGCCAACGGCACCCCGGCCCGGACCACCAGCGCACCGGCACCCTTGGGGCCGCCGAACTTGTGGCCCGTGATGCTGACCAGCCCGGCACCCCGGACCACGACGGGCAGGTCCAGCCACGCGGAGGCCTGCACGGCGTCGGTGTGCACCACGGCGTCCGGCGCGTGCTCGGCGACCACCGCGGCCACCGCGGCCACGTCGGTGACCACGCCGGTCTCGTTGTTGGCCGCCATCGCCGACACCAGAGCGACGCTCGTCCCCGGGTCGTCAGCCGCAGCATCCAGCACCTCGGTCAGAACGGTGAGGTCGATGCGGCCGGCGGCGTCCGTCGGCACCACCGTCCCTCCGGAGTCGCGCACCGGTTCCAGAACCGCCGGGTGTTCGGCCGCGCTACACACCGGCAGGCCCCCGGTGGCCCGGACCACGCCGTCCACCGCCAGGTTGTCGGCCTCGGTCCCGCCGGAGGTGAAGACCACCTCGCCGGGCAGGCATCCCACGAGGACGCCCACGTGGTCGCGGGCGTCGTCGATGGCCCGCCGGGCCGCTCGGGCCGCCGCGTGGGAACCCGAGGGGTTTCCGGGGTGTTCGGTCAGCCACGGCACCATGGCGGCCACCACCTCGGGCCGGGCCGGCGTGCTCGCCGCATGGTCCAGGTAGACGCTCCGTTCCGAATCCGTACCCACGGCCCCAAGGCTACGGCCCAACGGGTTTGGGGGCGATCGGCGGACCGGTCAGACTGCGAACCATGGACGGCTACGGCAGCGAGACCTACGGCGAGCACTTCGCCCCGGTGTACGACGAGTGGTACGGCGCCGATGGCGGGCTGGCCGTGACCCGGATCGGGTCCCCCGACGAGGTGGCCGACGCGGTGGCTGCGCTCGCCGGTCCGGCGGGTCGGGTCCTGGAACTCGGCGTAGGCACCGGGAGGCTCGCCCTCCCATTGGCCGACCGAGGCCTGGCCGTCACCGGTCTGGATGCCTCACCGGCCATGTTGGACCGCCTCCGGGCCAAGCCGGGTGCCGACCGGCTGACCCTGGTGGAGGGCGACATGGCCGAACCGGCCGCCGTTGCCACGGGCATCGCCGACGACACCTTCGATGTCGTACTGGTGGGGTTCAACACCTTCTTCAACCTGACCAGCGAAGCGGCCCAACAGTCCTGCCTGGGCGGGGTGGCCGCTCTGCTGGCTCCCGGTGGTCGGTTCGTCCTCGAGGGGTTCGTGCCGGCACCGGAGGCCCACGACGGCGTGACCGTCCGCGACGTGTCCATCGACCGGGTGATGCTGAACGTGGTGGCCATCGACGAGGAGGCCCAGACCATCACCGGTCAGACCATCGAGATGACCTCGGACGGCAACCGGTTCTTTCCCTACGTGCTGCGCTACGCCACGCCCGACCAGCTCGACGCCATGGCCGGCGCCGCCGGTCTGGAAGTGGCCGACCGGACCGAGGACTGGCGTGGCACCGCGTTCACCGATGACTCACCCACCCACGTCAGCACGTGGGTCCTGCCCTGACCGGGCCGACCTGTCAGGACCGGCCAGTCAGGACCGGCCAGTCAGGACAGGGAGATCGAGGTGCTGGCGGTCGCTGCGCTTCAACTCGGAGAAGGTGTCGAATCGGCAGAGGGTGAGCGTGGCGTCGTAGAGGGCCAGGCACTCCTCGTCGGTCTCGGGCACCGAGGAGATGACCGGCCCGAAGATCGACGGACCATCCGGTGGACCGAAGGTGATGATCGGCGTCCCCACGTCGCTCCCCGTGCGGCCCACCGCCTCAGCGGTCTCAGCCCGAAGTTCGGCATCCCAAGAGGGGTCGGTGGCCGCGTCGCCGTAGGCCGGATCAAAGCCGGCCCGATCCAACACGTCGGCAATGTGCTCCGGAGTGGCCACGTCGGACCGGTAGTCCGCTCCGGCGTCGATCACCCGGTGCCAGATCGAATCACCGAACGCCCGGTAGAGGCGATCCATGGCGGCGGATCCCTCGGTGGAACGCACCGCGGCGGCCACCCGCAGCATGCGGCGTCCCCGGTCGTGGGACTCCCGGTAACCCTCGGGGAACTCGGCGTCGTAGTCGCGCTCCTCATTCAGGATCGACAGGTTGATGAACCGCCACGCCACGGTGAGGCCCCGGAGGTCGGCCACCCGTCGCAGCCAACGCGACGTCTGCCAGGCGAACGGGCAGACCGGATCCCAGAAGAACTCCAGGTCCGGTGATCCGTCGGTCGTCTGGTCCTGTTGCTGATCGTCCATGACACGATCGTCCCCCGGGGACGGGCTCAACGCAGCACCGGGTCCCACCATTGCCCGGCCGCCCACACCGAACCCGCGGCGAAGGCGACCACCGCGATCCACGGCAGAGCGGCGACCAGCCCCCGGGGAAGGCCCCGACGCTCGGTGGCGTCGACCAGCCAGGCCACCAACGCGCCGCCCACCAGTCCGCCCAGGTGACCACCGATGCTGATGCCGGGGCGACCGAAGGTGAACACCACGTTGACCAGCAGCAGGCCACCCAGTCCGGACCCCCACGGGCTGATCCCCCTCCGGAGCTGGTGGACCACCGCGGCGGCCATCAGCCCGAACACGGCGCCCGATGCACCCACCGTGAGGGCCTGGGGGTCGCGCAGCATCACCCCGAACGAACCGGCCAGCAACGACGCCAGGTACAGGCCGGCGTACCGGCCCGGACCGTGCGCGGCTTCCAACTGGCGACCCAGCATCCACAGCAGGAACATGTTCACCAGCAGGTGGAGCAGGCCGGCATGCAGGAAACCACCGGTGAGCAGGCGGCCCCACTCCCCCTCGGCCACGCCGATGAGGACCGGCCCGGACCGGCCGATGCCCAGCAGGCCGTGGTCCACGGTGACCATCCCACCCCCGGAGGCGAACCGGTCGTAGACGGTGCCACCTCCTGGGCCACCACCCGAGCCACCCAGAAACACGGTGGCCAGGAACGCCGCCACGTTGAGGGCGACGAGCGCCAGGGTGGCCGGCGGCCCTTCCACCGGCCCCACCCGGACCTGTGTCACCCGCTGCTGACGCGCCGGACGACGACGCGATCCGGCCACACAGTCGGGACAGTGGAACCCCACCGAGGCCGTGTGCATGCAGAGGGCGCAGATCCGTCGGTCGCACCTCTGGCAACGCACCCCGGCCCGGTTCTCCGGATGGCGGTGACAGGCCGCGAACCCGGCCCCCGACAACGGTTCCGACATCGAGCTCAGCGCCGGACGATGACCGGGATGCAGCCCGGGTCGGTCACCCACGCGAACAGCATCAGCAACGGCTCGTCACGGGTCACCGTGGCATGACGGACCCCCGACCCGTGGTGGATCACGCCGCCCGGCCCCTCGACCCGCCACTGGTCGCCCATCTGCCAGTCCGACGTCCCGGCGGTCACCCAGAAGATCTCCTCGGACTTGTGGACGTGGGACGGATAGTCGCAGCCCGGGCCCTGCAGAACGAGGCCGACGAACACCTCGTCGCTCAGGTACGGGGCAGCCACCGCCCCACCGGAGATGGCGTCCTCGGCGCTGCCGATGATCGGGGCGTACGAGTAGTTGGCCCGCATGGCGTCCATGTCGGGCTCACCGGCGTATTCCGGGTACGGAACGGCCCAGCCCACCTCGTCGACCACCGAGGCGATCAGGTCGCCCGCCGTACCGACCGCGGCGGCCAGGGCGTCGGACAGGTGCCGCTCGACCACTGGCTGGGTGGGCGGCTGGGTGGGCGGCTGGGTGGGCTGAGCCGGACGACCGGCTGATGGAACCACCCGGGTGAGCGCATCACCCAGCAGGCCCATGGGCCGGGCCAGATCCGGATCACGGGCGCCCTCTGCTGCGGCGAAGGCGGACAACGCTTTGATGAACGGAATGGCCATGGCGCGGCAACGTACACCCGGTGGGTGGCCGACGAGGAGCGCCGGGCCTCCGGGGTTCAGGTGCCGGTGAAGCGGGCCTTCCCCGGTCCGTGCTCGAAGAACGACTCGACCCCCGCCCGGGCGTCGTCGGTCTCGAAGACCTCCATGAACAGGTCCAACTCGAGGTCGATGCCATCGGCCAGCGACAGGTCGACGCCCTCGTCGATGGCCCGCTTGGCCGCCCGGATGGCCACCCGGGGGCCCGCCGCATACCCGGCGGCCAGCGCGCACGCCCGGTCCAGGATCTCGTCGTCGCCCACCACCTCGTCGGCCAGTCCCAGCGCCAGTGCCTCGGCGGCCTTCACCGGGGCACCGCCCCAGATGAGGCGCTTGGCCGTCGCCCGGCCCACCAGTCGGGTCAGACGCTGGGTGGCGCCTCCCCCGGGGATGATGCCCAGCAGCACCTCGGGCTGGCCGAAGGCCGAACCCTCGCCGAGGATCCGCAGGTCACAGCACCAGGCCAACTCGGCGCCGCCCCCGAGGGCCAGGCCGTTGACCGCAGCAATGGTGGGGCACGGAATGCGCTCCAACGCACCGAAGGCATCCCGGAAGGCGTCGGCCTGCCCGGGTCGTAGCGCCGGGTCGGCGAAGACGGCCAACTCGGCACCGGCTGCGAACATCCGGCCGGCCCCGGTGATCACCACGGCACCCGGCGGATCGTCGATGCACGAACGGGCGAAGGACTCCAGTGCACGGAGCAGGGCGGTGTCCAGCGCATTGACCTTGGGGCGGTCCATGGTGGCCACGACAACGCCGTCGTCGCGGCGCTCGACGTGAAGCAGTTCCGGGGCGTTCGATTCGGTCATCGGCGCTACAGGCTCACGGGCGTACCGGGGTCCGGGTCCGGAGCGTTCGGGTCCGGCGCGCCGATGGGGCCGTCGCCGGCCAGGGTGGCGCCCACGTTGAGCACCGACGTCACGCCGTCCACCCGGTCCTTCAGGATCCGTTCGATCCCCGCCTTGAGCGTCTGGTCCGAGGCCGGGCAGGTCACGCACGCCCCCACCAGTTCGACGGACACCTCGCCGGTGGCCTCGTCGACGTCATGGAGCACGATGTCGCCCTCGTCGGCCTGGATGGCCGGACGGATCACCTCGATGACCGTCTCCACCCGGGCCCGCAGTCCGTCGGTACCCGTGTCGGGGGCCACGTCGATCGTCATGGCCCCAGTCTCGCAGGACCGGCCACCGGTGCCACCCCGGGAACCCGCAGCGCTCCGGCCGAGGCTCCCGGACGGGCGCCCCTAGGATCCACCGATGCCCACGCTGCCGATGTTGACCGCCCACCAGGGTGGCTGGGACGAGATATTGCTGGTCGCCGGACCGCTGGCCCTGGTCGCCGGCCTGCTCTGGTTGGCCGACCGCCGGGCCCGTCGCATGGGTGGGTCCAGCGAACCGGATCCCGACTGATCCGACCGGTCAGCCTCCGCCAGCCCCTGGAACACCGGTCGCAGGAACAAGATCCACGTCGGCTCCCAGTCGGACCAGGTTGCCCACCAGGTCCTGGTAGCCGCGGGCCACGTGGTGGGCGTCGGCCACCAGGGTCTCGCCCTCGGCGGCCAGCCCGGCCACCACCAACGCCGCACCGGCCCGGATATCGGGAGCACGAACCGGCGCTCCCGACAGCGCCTCGACGCCACGGACCACCGCGTGGTGGCCCTCCACGCGGATGTCGGCCCCCATCCGGAGCAGTTCGGGGATGTACCGGAACCGTCCGGCGAACACGTTCTCGGTGAGGATCCCCACCCCGTCGGCCACCGAGAGCAACGCCACCAGCAGCGGCTTGTAGTCGGTGGCCACCCCCGGATAGGGCAGCGTCGCCACGTCCACCGAGGTGAGCCGACCGGGACGCTCCGGTGCCGTGGCCCACAACCGGTCGCCGCCGTCGTCGACCCGCAGGCCCATGGCCCCCAGCTTGTCCAGCAGCATCTCCATGTGGTCGGCCCGCGCCCCTTCGATGGCGATCGACCCGCCGGCCAGCCCCACGGCGGCCAGATAGGTGGCCGCCTCGATCCGGTCGGGCACCACGGTGTGTTCGACCGGGTGGAGGCGCTCCACGCCCTCGATGGTGATGGTCGACCCGCCGGCACCGGACACCTCCGCGCCCATGCCCACCAGGAAGACCGCCAGGTCGGCGATCTCGGGTTCCCGGGCCGCGTTGTCGATGATCGTGGTGCCCTTGGCCGTCACGGCGGCCATGAGCAGGTTCTCGGTCGCCCCGACACTCGGATACTCCAACAGGATCCGCGTCCCGAGGAGTTGCTCGGCCCGACCCTCGATCACCCCATGGCTGGTGGTGAACGTCGCCCCCAGATCCTCCAGCGCCCGGAGGTGCATGTCGATGGGGCGGTGGCCGAAGTCATCGCCACCGGGCACCGACACCCGGGCCTCACCGAATCGGGCCAGCAGGGGCCCCAGCACCACGATCGACGCCCGCATCTTCTCGACCAGGTCGTACGGCGCCTCGGGAACCATCACGTCGGGCACGTCGATGGTCACCACATCGGGCTCCTCGGCTCCCCGGGTGACACGGGCACCCATGCGCTCCAGAAGTTCCGCCATGAGGGCGACATCGGCGATCCGGGGGACGTTTCGCAGGGTGTGGCGACCGGGGGCCAGCACGGCGGCCGCCATCAACTTGAGGGCCGAGTTCTTGGCGCCGGCCACCCGGACCGATCCCTCAAGGGGACCTGACCGACGGACGCGGATCACGTCCGCAGTGGCGTCACCGTCGCTTCCCACCCTCTCAGTATGGCCCCCATCGGTAGGGTGGATGCTTCGGGCGACCGGAGGGCAGCCATGAGCACCAGTACGCCCCGGGCCCGCCGGACGGTCCAGTCGATCGTCCACGAGGTGGACGACGCCGGCCTCGCCGAGCTCCGCACGACCCGCGACGATCTGGTCCGCGAGGAGGAGCACGGAGCCGACCGGTTCACGTTGGCCCACGGACCATTCATCGCCTGGGAGCGGACCCTCGAGGTCAGCCCGACGGACACCGGTTCCCGGCGCCACCGGGTTGTCGAGACCATCGGGTACCGGGCGGCCGTCGGGCCGTGGCGCCCGCTGTTCGCCTGGCCCCTGCGTCGTGCCGTGCCTCGTCGCCGGACCCCGTGGTGGGCCCCGCCGGACCGCCTCGACGCCCGGGCCACCACCGTGCTCTCACTGCTGGCCTGCATCCAGGTCATCGACGGCTATCTGGGCACCGTCATCACCCAGACCATCACGTTCGCCAGCGACGAGTTCGGACGGAGCGACACCGCCCAGGGCGTCACGCTGGCCGTGGTCCGCCTGGGAATCGTGGTGGCCCTCGCCGTGGTGTTCCTGGCCGACCGGCGGGGCCGTCGTCCGGTGCTGGTGGCCACCGCGGTGACCGCCGTCCTGGCCACCGGACTGGGAGCGGCATCGACCGACCTCTGGTTCCTGGGGGGCAGTCAGCTGGTGGCCCGGGGGCTCACCATGGGCATGGGCATCCTCATCGGGGTGTTCGCCGCTGAGGAACTCCCCCGGGGGTCCCGGGCCTACGGGGTGAGCGTGCTGGCCCTCTGCGCCGCGCTGGGCGCCGGCATGGCCGTCTGGGTCCTGCCGGTGGCCGACCTCGACCCGCGGGCGTGGCGGGCCGTGTACCTCGTCCCGCTGCTGGCCGTCCCGGCGCTGGTGGTCGTCGGAAGACGCCTCCCGGAATCGCGCCGCTTCACCGCCAATGTCGCGGCGTCGTCGACGCCAACCCCGAAACCGACCCCGAGCGGCCCTCCAGCGGACGGTGGCGACCCGTCCGGTGCCTCACGGCGACGCATCGAGGGCCGACGCCTGATGCTGCTGGCCGTGGCGTCGTTCCTGCTGCTGGTGTTCGCCGCCCCGGCCAGCCAGTTCCAGAACGACTTCCTCAAGGACCACCGGGGCTACACGGCGGCCGGCATCGCCCTGTTCACGCTGGCCACCAGCACACCGGCCGGCATCGGGATCTTCGTGGCCGGCCGTCTGGCCGACACGCGGGGTCGGCGGCCGGTGGGGGCCATCGGTCTCCTCGGTGGCACCGCCTTCATGGTGCTGGCGTACCACTCTTCGGTCGTCGCGCTGTGGGCCAG
>JAAZXY010000110.1 GCA_014239855.1 Acidimicrobiales bacterium
CCAGCAGGTCCAAGAAGCCGTCGAACCGGTCGGCCCGGTGCAGGTTCTCGACCCGATGCATGGTGGCCACCACCGGACCCGACCCGGGTTCCACGTCACCCAGCGCGTCGCGCAGAGCTTCCAGGCCCGTGTTGCCCGACGTCTCCACCGTGCGCTCCGAGAGGCCCATCGCCGCAAGGTTGGCCGCCGAACGGGCATCGGGGGCCAGGCATGCGGCGGCCCGACGCATGACCAGCACCCGGATGGCCTCCTCGGGGAACGGATGCCGGAAGCTGCCCGACCGGAGCCCGGACTCCAGGTGGACCACCGGCAGGCCGGCACGCCCGGCCATGAGGGTGGCCAGCAGGGTCGACGGGGTGTCGCCGTGCACCAGGCAGACGCCACCACGGTCCCCGAACACCCGTCGCCGCAGACGACGGCCGGAGACCAGAAGACCCACCAGCCCCAGAGCCCACCGGACGGCAGCCGGCAACGAATCGGCGTCCCGGTCGCCTCCCAGGCGGACGTCGGGCTCTCGCACGCCGAGGCGACGGCGCAGCCCCGGAAGGTAGGCCCCGTGCTGGCCGGTCTCGACCAGCCGGTAGGGCAACCCCCGACCCTCCAGCTCGCGCAGCACCGGTGCCACCTTGATGGCCTCGGCCTTGGTTCCCCACACCACGTGGACCAACGGCCCGCCGGCCGGGGCTCCGTGAGGGGTGGTTTCGCGTTCCATCGACACAGATGGTGCTACACGGAGGCCACCGAAGGTGAACCACTCCCGGTCGGGCCCCCGCCTACCCTGTCACCGGTCCCGATCGACGGGACGTCCTCCATCGATGACCACCCCCACCGAACCCTCCACCGACGGGCTCTTCCCGATCGGTCGACCCACACCACTGGGCGTCTACCTGCGCGACCTGTGGGCCCGCCGGGACTACATCGTCCGGGTGCCGCTCAACGACCTGCGTTCTCAGAACGCCCACACCTTGCTGGGCGGCGCATGGCTGGTGCTCAACCCCCTGCTCCAGGTCGGCGTCTACTTCCTGGTGTTCGGCGTGATCATGCCCATTGACCGGGGGGTGGACAGCTATCTGGTCTTCCTGACTCTCGGCGTGTTCGCCTTCCACTACTCCCAGCGG
>JAAZXY010000111.1 GCA_014239855.1 Acidimicrobiales bacterium
CACCCCCGGACCGGTGCCGGACTCCGGAAGGGCCAGGTAGCCCCCGGCCGTCGATCCGTTGGCTTCGAACTCCACCATCGTGCTGGAGCAACTTTCCCCCGGGTTCTCGTCGGGGCCGTCCTGACGGTCGCTCATCGGTCGTCCTGTTCCTCGTCGGGCTGCTCGTCGGGCTGCTCGTCGGGCTGCTCATCAGCCCGCTCATCGGCGTCTCCATCCTCGTCCGGCGTCGGTGCGGCATTCTTCGATCCGGCCAACCATGCGGGATAGTCCGGACCACGCTGCACGTTGGGCGGGGCGTTGTGGAGCACCGTCTCCATCGTGGTCCTGAGGACGGTGAAGGGCTGCTCCAGAAGGCTGGGCTCGCCCGCCGAGAAGAGAGCGGCCGGCCGACCCCTGGACCCGCCCGACAGGGTGGTCCGGCCCAGATCCCGGACGAAGTCGGGTTCGGAGCGGACCTTCCGTTGGAAGTTCCCCTGGTCGAAGTCGATGTCCCACACCGCTTTGTAGACCCGCCGCAGTTGGCTGATGGTGAACTCGGGCGGGCAGAAGCGGGTGGCCTCCGTCGAGTACTCCAGCCTCGAGGCGGCGCGATCGACGGCATCCAACACGATCATCCGGTGGTCGAACGCCAACTGCCGGTCTTCACGTTCGATCTCGTTCACCGGCACGAGGGCCGCCTCGATCGCGTCGCCCCCGCCGGACAGGTCGCCGACCTCGGCGACGACCGACCAGAAGGCCGTCGTGACGGTTCGCATCCTCGGATCACGATCCGGTGCCCCGTAGGTACGAAGTTGCTCGATGCGATCGGGCTTCAGGCCCAACTTCGTCTCCTCGGCCAACTCCCGGAGGGCCGCGTCAAGCAGGTCCTCACCGGGACGCACGTACCCGCCCGGCAGGGCCCACCGGTCCTTGAACGGTGGCTCACCCCGTCGGATCAGGACCACCTGGAGCGTGTCGTCGACGATGGTGAACACCACCACGTCGACGGTGACCGCGAAGGGGGGGTGG
>JAAZXY010000112.1 GCA_014239855.1 Acidimicrobiales bacterium
CGGCATGGTCATCTACGCGGCGGGTGCCGCCGGATCGATGCTGGCCACCGACTTCGGCTTCCTGCTGGCCAGCCGGACGGTCTGGGGTCTCGGCGCATCGGCCGCATCGCTGATGAACCTGGCCATCCTCCGGGACCTCTACGCCGGCGACCGGATGGCCCGGATGATGTCCACCGTCTCGGCGGTCTTCCTGGTCGGACCCGTGGTGACCCCACTCATCGCCGAGGGGATCCTCCGGACGGCCTCGTGGCGGTGGGTGTACGCCGTGGGACTGGTGCTGGCCGTGGTGATCGCCGCCTGGACCACGAGGTTCGGCGAGACGCTGGCCCCCGAGGACCGCCGGCCGCTGCGGGCCGGGCCCACCATCGATGCGTTCAAGAGGGTCGTGACCTGTCGCCGGACGATGCTCTACGCGGCGACCCTCCTGTTCGTCGACGGCGTCTTCCTGATCTTTCTGGGCAGCACCCAGCAGGTGTTCGACGTGGTGTACGGCCGGGCCGACCAGTTCGCCTTCCTGTTCGCGGCCTCGGCGGTCGTCTTCGCCGTGGGCTTCATGATCGTCAACCCGGCCATCGGGCGTTGGGGCGCCCACCGGGTCGGCATGGCCGTCCTGACCGCGGCGCTCGTCCTGGGGGCCGTCCTGCTGGCGCTGACGCTGGCCGCCAACGGGGTCCCCGGATTCTGGACATGGTTCACCATCCAGGTGGTGGGCAACACCCTGCTGGCCCTGGTCACGCCGGTGGCCATGTCCCTCGCCTTGGAGCCGATGGGCGACCTGGCCGGGACGGCATCGGGGATCCTCGGTCTGGGCGGCATCACGGCGGCCTCGCTGCTGGCCGCCCTCGTCGGGATCCAGCTCGGCGACACCACCACGCCGTGGGCCGTCGGCTGGGTGGTCTACGCCGCCATCGGCCTGATGCTCCTGGCAGCCGCCGGGCGAACCACGGAACCGGATCCCGAGCCGGCATCCGCACCCGCACCCGCACCCGC
>JAAZXY010000113.1 GCA_014239855.1 Acidimicrobiales bacterium
GCCGGCCTCGGAGTCGAGGCCGGGTGGTGGCTCCGGGTTGATGCGGCCGGCACGGTTGATGATGGCTCGCACGTCCAGGTCTAACTCGCGCCACCAGGTCACGTCGGTGGTGTCGCCGAACGTGCAGATCATGGCGATGCCGGTGCCCTTCTCCGGGTCGGCTAGCTCGTGGGCCCGGACGGGGACCTCCACGCCGAAGGCCGGGGTGGTCACCGTGGAGCCAAACAGGGGCTGGTAGCGCTCGTCATCCGGGTGGGCCACCAGGGCTACGCAGGCGGCCACCAGCTCGGGCCGGGTGGTGGCGATGAGGACGTCGTCGCCGTCGGAACGGTGGAAGGCAAGCGTGTGGTAGGCGCCGGGGCGTTCCCGGTCCTCTAGCTCGGCCTGGGCGACGGCTGTGCGGTGGGTTACGTCCCACAGGGATGGGGCCTCGATCTGGTACGCCTCGCCGCGGGCCAGGTTGCGGAGGAAGGCCCGCTGGGAGGTCCGCTGGCAGCGCTCGTCGATGGTGGCGTAATGCTGGGTCCAGTCCACGGACAGACCGAGACGGCGGAAAAGGGTCTCAAAGGCTTGTTCGTCCTCGGCGGTGAGCACGTGGCAGAGGTCGATGAAGTTGCGGCGGCTGATGTCAATTTCGCCTCGCTTCTTGATGGCCGTTGAGTCGCCGGCGTCATCGGGAGCGGCGAAGTCGGGGTCGTAGGGCAGCGACGGTTCACAGCGCACCCCGAAGTAGTTCTGGACCCGCCGCTCGGTGGGCAGGCCGTTGTCGTCCCACCCCATGGGGTAGAAGACCTCGCGTCCTGCCATGCGCTGGTAGCGGGCGATGGTGTCGGTGTGGGTGTAGGAGAACACGTGCCCGACATGCAAAGCGCCGGAGA
>JAAZXY010000114.1 GCA_014239855.1 Acidimicrobiales bacterium
CTCATGCCCGAGGCCCTCGGCCAAGCGATCCCTCCCGCTGACTTCAGCCACCTGCTGGAGTTTTTATTCGCGAAATAACCCCCCGAGTTTTGTTTCGGGGGCGGTTTAGAAATCGAGGCCGGTGATTTGGGTGTAGGCCTCGATGTATTTTTCGCTGGTTTTTTGGACGATGTCTTCGGGGAGTTCGGGGCCGGGCGGGTTTTTGTCCCAGTCGAGGGTCTCGAGGTAGTCGCGGACGAATTGCTTGTCGAAGCTGGGCTGGCTTTTGCCGGGGGCGTAGAGGTCGGCCGGCCAGAAGCGGGAGGAGTCGGGCGTGAGCACCTCGTCGATCAGGATGAGTTCGCCGTCGAATAAGCCGAACTCGAACTTGGTGTCGGCGATGATGATGCCTTTTTTGGCGGCGTGATCCCGGCCGCGTTGGTACAACTCGATGCTCAGTTCGCGGGCTTGTTCGACGATGTCTCTGCCGACGATTTCGACGGCTTGTTCGAAACTGATGTTCTCATCGTGTCCCTCCTCGGCCTTGGTGGCGGGGGTGAAGATCGGCTCGGGGAGTTGCGAGGAATTCTCGAGGCCGTCCGGCAATTCGATGCCGCAGACGGTTTTTTGTTTTTGGTATTCTTTCCAGCCGGAGCCGGCGAGGTAGCCGCGGACGACGCATTCGATGGCGAGCGGCTGGGCTTTTTTCACGACCATGGCGCGGCGGCCGATTTGCTCGGCGTAGTCGCGGACGGCCTCGGGCAGCGGCTCGTCGGCCCCGGCGAGAAGATGGTTCGGGACGACGTCGCTGAATTGGGCAAACCAAAAGTGCGAGAACATCGTCAGCACTTCGCCCTTGAGC
>JAAZXY010000115.1 GCA_014239855.1 Acidimicrobiales bacterium
GGGCCAACTCAGCCGATTCCACCATCAACCCGGGGGTGACCGAGAAGGGGCTGCACGGTGCCACCGTGACGTGAACCATCTCACCGTCGTGGTGGCGGGCGATAACCGATTCAGTGGAGGCCAGGATGGCGTCTCGGTCCTCCACCACGTGGTCCGGAGGCAGCCCACCCAGACTCTCCCCTAGGTCCATCGAGCCCCGGGAGAGATGCAATCGAAGGCCAACCTCGCCGGCGGCATCCACGATGGCGTCGAACACTGCGTCGTCGCCACGGGGAACGAGGTAGTGGTGGTCGGACGCTGTGGTGCATCCGGTGGCCGCCAACTCGCCGAGGCCGACCAGAGCGGCGGCCCGCACGTCCTCCACCGACAGCCGGCCCCACACTGGGTACAACTCGACCAGCCAGTCGAAGAGGTTGCACCCCACGGCCCGACCGCGGGTCATCCACTGATATAGGTGGTGGTGGGTATTCACGAGGCCTGCGGTAACCACATCGCCCTCGCACCGCACCACCTCGTCGCCAGGTTCGGCGGGCACTGTTCCCACGGCCACGATCCGGCCGTCGGCAACGGCCACGTCACCCGGATGGCGGGCACCACGCAGGACGAGGCGGGGGCTCATGCCGTCCAGCCTCGCGTGTCCAGCGCGATCACGGCGTCCAGTCGGCGAAGACGTCGATCATCAGGCGGACGTCGGGCCCCAACGGGTAAAGGATCGGGCAGGTGCACCCGTCGGCCATGTACTGGGCCACCTTCTCTCGGACCTCATCGGCCGTGCCCGCGGCACAGATCATCTGCACG
>JAAZXY010000116.1 GCA_014239855.1 Acidimicrobiales bacterium
TCTACCAGTTCTTTCGCAGCAAGATCGATGACCAAGTCGATGATCTGCCCCAGCGAACCTTTATGGCTGCGGTGGAGCAGCCCGACCGGCTGGCCCAGGCCACCGTCGTGGCGCTGTGACCGGCGGACATCGGTCGATCCGAGCCTCCCGTTGATTCCCGTCCTAACACCAGACGAGATGGCGGTCGCGGACGCCGCGGCGCCCGAACCGGCAGAGGTCCTAGTGGACCGGGCCGGGGCCGCCGTCGCCCGGGCCGCGCTGAATCTGATGGGTGGGGCGTACGGGCGACGCGTGGTGGTGGTGGCCGGCAAGGGTTCCAACGGCGCCGACGGTCGGGTAGCGGCGGCCCGCCTAGAGCGACGGGGGGTACGTACCACGGTGGTCGACGCTGCTGATGCCCCAGGTCGCTTACCGGTGGCCGATCTGGTGGTGGATGCCGCCTACGGCACCGGCCTGGGCCGGTCCTACGAAGCGCCGGCTACCGACGCTCCGGTGCTAGCCGTGGATCTCCCGTCAGGGGTGGACGGCCTGACCGGTGAGGCCCGGGGCGCCCCGACGTCGGCCCAGCGCACCGTCACCTTCGCCGCCCTGAAGCCAGGCCTGCTGTTTGCCGACGGGCCGGGGTTGGCTGGACGGGTGGAGGTGGCCGACATCGGCCTGGACACCTCGTCGGCCCGGACCCACCTGGTAGACGACGACGACGTAGCTCGTTTAGTGCCCAACCGGCCGGACGACACCCACAAGTGGGCGA
>JAAZXY010000117.1 GCA_014239855.1 Acidimicrobiales bacterium
CGTCAACTCTGCGGGAGCCTCTGTCGTCGTGGCCGCCGGTGCATCCGTAGTAGCCGCCGGTGCAGCCGTAGTAGCCGCCGGTGCAGCCGTAGTGGCCGCCGGTGCAGCATCGTCGCCATCATCGGAGCCACAAGCCCCGGCGATCAGCGAGAAGCCCAACAGCAACGCGAGCAAAACGCGTGCACGTTGAAACATTGTCCCCTCCATGTCATGGAATAGATCAAACCGTCCCATCGAAAACCGACGGCACGGACGGCAGCCCTACTGTCTGCCAGCCGCGAAGGGTAGACGCCGATGCGGCCCGTGTCACCTTGGCGTCAGGTCACCGTCAACTGCAGCGACACCCTGGTGGCACCGTGGTCGATGGCCGCCCGGACGACGGCGTCGACGGTCTCCAGCACCGATTCGGATTCGCCGCTTACCGCCGTCCCGAAGGGCCCCACGTCGACGGCCAGGCCGGCGGCCTCGGCCACGTCGATTGCCGCCCGGACATGAGGTCCGGGCGCTCCCTCGACGAACGGTTCGATGGTGAACTCGGCGGAAATCTCCACGACCACATCATGGCCCATCGGACCGACCGTTGTGTTGGCCCCTCAGGCCTCCCAGAGGCGACGGGCATGCCCAGCCAAGTCACGGTGCGCCTCCGCCAGGTCGGTGCCCAACAGCAGGCCGTCAGCCACCACCGCCCGCCCTTCAACGAAGAGATGCCGGACCCTGCGGTCTGGACCGAGCACGAGGGCCGTC
>JAAZXY010000118.1 GCA_014239855.1 Acidimicrobiales bacterium
GTCGGTGTGGCCGTGCAGCATCTCCCAGGTGTCTGCGGGGCCCTCGGCCACGTGCACGTGGACCCCCACGCCCCGGTCGGCGGCCAGGCCGGCCGCAGCCTCCAGGCTCTCTTCGGAGCAGGTGAACCCGGCGTGCACACCGACCATGCCCCGGCCACCCTCCCGGAGGAACCGCTCGTTCTCGGCCAGTCCACGCCGGGCCCCGTCGGCACCGTGGCGGTCGGTTATCCCGTAAGCACACGACACCCGCACCCCCACCTCGGCACACGCCTCGGCGATGATTGACAGCGAGCCGTCGATGGCGTCCGGGGACTCGTGGTGGTCGATGATCGCCGTGCAGCCCCGTTCGAGGGCCTCCACGGCGCCCAGCATGGCCGACCACCGGATCGACTGGTCGTCCAATGCCCGGTCGAGGCGCCACCACACCAGTTCCAGGATCTCGGTGAACCCGGTCGGTGTCCGGGGCGGGGTTGGCATGCCGCGAGCCAGCGCCGAGTAGAGGTGGTGGTGCGCGCAGACCAGGCCTGGGGTCTGGTCGGCGGTTGGAGCGACAGCAGCCACGGGATCAGCGTCCGTCCCAGGCGGCCCAACGGTCCTCCTGGTCCGGGTCGGCCATGGGCAGGCTGTGACGCCATCCGCCGTCGTGGGCGTGCAGGGCGGCGGCCACTGCACCGGCCGTCGGCACTAGGCCGATCTCTCCCACGCCCTTGATGCCATAGGGCGAGTCGGGCTGGGGCGACT
>JAAZXY010000119.1 GCA_014239855.1 Acidimicrobiales bacterium
GCGTGGCCCTCGGGGCCATCGTCGCGGATGGGCTGGCCTATCCGGAGTCGGGTCAGCCACCCGATCAATAACCGAGTACCGAGCAGGGCGGTGGCCATAGCGATCGCCGCCGCCAGGAGTAGCCGGATCATCCGTCGCCCCGGCCCACGGCGAGCACGTCCCACTCCTCTCGGGCGACGATCCGGTCGTCGAACGAGATCCTCTCGTCGCCCAGCTCCTGAACGGCCTCGTGTCCCCGACCGGCTAGGAGTACCAGGTCCGTACGGCCGGCTAGCCCCAGGGCCCCGGCGATGGCCCGGCGTCGGTCTGGTTCAACGAGGGTTGGCGGGCGTTCCATCCCTGTAAGGATGTCCGCGATCACCCCCTCGGGTGGTTCACCCCGCGGGTTATCCGAGGTCACGACGACCTGGTCGGCCCCGTTCTCGGCCACCCGGCCCATCTCTGGCCGCTTACCCCTATCCCGGTCACCACCACAGCCGAAGACCACCAGGACACTGCCCGTCGTCATCTCGCGGGCCGTGGCCAGTGCGTGGGTGAGGGCATCGGGCGTGTGGGCGTAGTCCACGACCACCTGGGGTCCCCCCTCCAGGGCCACCAACTCGAACCGGCCGGGAATCGGACGGGCGGCAGCCAGCCCCTCGACCACCGTGTCCTCATGGATGCCCAACACGGCGGATAGCTCGGCGGCCACCAGGGCGTTAGGCACGGTAAAT
>JAAZXY010000011.1 GCA_014239855.1 Acidimicrobiales bacterium
CAGCGGGGGGGCCTTCCTCTCGGCGTACGAGGCCCTCACCCACTGGGCCTACGCCAGCGGGCTGGTGACCCGACCCGACTGGGCCAACCACCCGGTCGTGGTTGTCCTCATGGCCACCCTGGGCGTGGTGTTCATCTCCACGGCCCACTTCTGGCTGAACCACCGGCTCATCCACATGGTCCCGCTGTACCGGCGGGTCCACGCCCTGCACCACCGCAACCCGAACCCGACGCCGTGGTCGGGCATCTCCATGCATCCCCTCGAGCACCTCGTCTACTTCTCGGGATTCCTGGTGTTCTGGGTGCTCCCCGTTCATCCGCTGGTCGTCCTGATGTTCCTCATGTACGACGGTCCCGGCCCGTCGCCCAGCCATTCCGGCTTCGCCCGGGTGCGGATCGGCCGGTTCGAGGTGCCGGCCGGCGACCTCTTCCACCAGTTGCACCACCGGTACTTCGAGGTCAACTACGGCAACACCCAGATGCCCATCGACCAGTGGACCGGCACCTGGCACGACGGCACGAAGGCCGCCCACCAGCGCCTCAAGGGCCGCCGACGGGCCGATCAGCAGGGGTGACCCGGTGACGGTTCTCCCCGGAATCTGCGCCACGCTCGGGCCATGAACGAGCCCGCAGTTTCCCAGGCCGAACAGGTCATCTCCCGGAGTGCCAGCGACTCCACCCCGTGGTGGCCCGAGCCGGCCCTCCCGACGGCGGGCACGCCCAACGTGGTGGTGGTGCTCCTCGACGACACCGGTTTCGCCCACCTGGGTTGCTACGGCGGCCTGGTGGACACCCCCAACTACGACCGACTGGCCGAGCGGGGCCTGCGTTACACCAACTTCCACACCACGGCGCTCTGCTCGCCCACCCGGGCCTGCCTGCTGACCGGTCGCAACCACCATTCGGTGGGCATGCGGGGCCTGTCCAACTTCGACACCGGCTTTCCCAACATGCGGGGCCGCATCGCCCGATCGGCCGGGACAATGGCCGAGATGCTCCGCGAGGAGGGCTTCGCCACGTGGGCCGTCGGCAAGTGGCATCTCACCCCGATGCGCGAGGCGTCGGCCGTCGGACCGTTCGGAGACTGGCCGCTGCAGCGGGGCTTTGACCGCTACTACGGGTTCATGCAGGGCGAAACCGACCAGTTCCACCCCGAGCTCTACGAGGACAACCGCCTCGTCGACCAGCCCCGCACGCCCGAGGAGGGCTACCACGTCACCTCCGACCTGGTGGACCACGCCGTGGACCTGATGCGTACCCAGCACTCGATGGTGCCCGAGCGGCCCTTCTTCCTGTATCTGGCCTTCGGGGCCACCCACGCACCCCATCAGGCGCCCGACGAGTACCTCGAGAAGTGGCGCGGCCGGTTCGACGAGGGCTGGGACGTGGCCCGGCAGCAGGTCTACGAACGCCAGCTGGCCATGGGCGTCATCCCGCCCGGCACCGACCTGGCCCCCCGTAACCCGGGTGTCGAGGCGTGGGACGACCTGTCGGCTGACGAGCAGGCCGTGGCCTGCCGCCTCCAGGAGGCCTTCGCCGCCATGCTGGACCACACCGATGCCCAGTTGGGTCGACTTCTCGATGAACTGGACGACCTGGGCATCAGCGACGACACCGTGGTGGTGGCCCTCAGCGACAACGGGGCCTCCCAGGAGGGTCGGGCGTCCGGTGTGCTCGACTCGTTCCGTCACTTCAACGACTCGCCGCAGCCACTGGACGAGTCCATGGCCCGCCTCGACGACATCGGCACCCGGACCAGCAGCACCAACTACCCGTGGGGCTGGGCCCAGGTCGGGAACACCCCCGGCAAGCGCTACAAGCAGAACACCCACTCGGGCGGCATCCGCGACCCGCTCATCATCTCGTGGCCCGCCGGCATCGACCCGTCGGCCGCCGGGCAGGTCAGAACCCAGTTCCACCACGTCATCGACCTGGCGCCCACCCTGTTGGACCTGGTCGGGGTGACGGCCCCCGACGAGATCGCCGGCGTGGCCCAGCAGCCCATCGAGGGCACCAGCCTCGCCTACACCTTCGAGCCGGCCGCCGACGACGCCTCCGCGGTACCGACCCGCAAGGAGCGCCAGTACTTCGAGATGTTCGGCCACCGGGCCATCTGGGCCGACGGATGGAAGGCCGTGGCGTTCCACCCGCCCGAGACCTCGCTGGATGACGACGTGTGGGAGCTGTACCACCTCGACGAGGACTTCTCCGAGTGCAACGACCTGTCCGCCGAGCAGCCCGAGCGACTGGCTGCCCTGATCGACATGTTCTGGGAGGAAGCCGACCGCTACCAGGTCCTGCCCATTGCCGACCGGGGTGGTTGGCAGTTCGCCGGGCACGCCACGGCCGGCACGCCTCGGAATCGGGACACCTTCGTCTACCTGCCGCCCACCCAGCGGGTCCCCATGGACTCGGCGCCGGCCCTCGGATCCAGGAACTGGACGATGAGGTTCGAGGTGGATCGCCCGTCGGGCGGCGAGAACGGGGCGCTGCTGGGCTTCGGCACGGTCAACAACGGCCTGATCGTCCACCTCGACGATGACGGACACCTCGTCTACGACCACAACGCCTACTCCACCCACACGGTCATCCGGTCCCCTGAACCGGTTCCCGCCGGTTCCCGCGTGTTGGAGGTCCACCAGGACCGGGTCAGGCAGGGTCCCGGGCGGGCCCGCCTGCTGGTCGACGGCCAGCAGGTGGCCGAGGGGATCATCCCGCTGGTGCCGGTCATGGTCTCGTCGGTCGGAATGGACATCGGCCGTAACCCCACCGGGGTCAGCGGGAGCTACCAGGCGCCCTTCGCTGGGGTCCTGACCCGGGTCGAGGTGGCCACCACCCGCTCGTTCCGTCCGGACGAGGAAGCGGCCATCGAACTCGCCGCCGCAGCGGAGATGCAGTGACCGTCTGATGGCCGGAGCAGGAGACCTCACCAACCAGACCGTCGAGTTGTTGCAGGCGATGATCCGCAACGAGTGCGTGAACGACGGGACCCCCGAGTCGGGCCACGAGATCCGAAATGCCGACCTGCTGGCCACCTATCTGGAGGGAACGGGTCTCGACCTGCAGCGCTACGAGCCCACGCCGGGCCGGACGTCGCTCGTGGCCCGCATCGAGGGATCGGACCCCGATGCCCCGTCGCTGTGTCTGATGGGCCACACCGACGTGGTGCCGGTCAGCCCCGACGGCTGGTCCCGTGACCCGTTCGCCGGTGAGCTGGTGGACGGCGAGGTGTGGGGGAGGGGCGCCGTCGACATGCTCAACCTGACGGCCTCCCAGGCTGTCGTGTTCCGAACGCTGGCCGACCGGGGTTTCCGTCCCCGTGGCGACCTCGTCTTCTTCGCGGTGGCCGACGAGGAGTCGGGCAGCGCCCACGGGGCCCGCTGGATGGCTGACAACGAGTGGGACGCCATTGCCGCGGACTACGTGCTCACCGAGAACGGTGGCCTCCACTCGGGTAGCGAGGCTGCCCCGGCCATTGGCGTGAACGTGGCCGAGAAGGGCGTGGCGTGGCGACGCCTGACCGTTCGGGGCACCCCGGGCCACGGATCGGCGCCGTACCGCTCTGACAACGCCCTCGTGAAGGCCGCCGCCGTGGTGCAACGCCTGGCCGAGTATTCGCCTGACCCGCGATTCCATGAACTCTGGCGGGCCCAGGTGGAGGCCATGGGCCTCGACGGCGACGCCCGCGACCAGTTGCTCGACGAGGACCGCATCGACGACTACCTGGCCGGCCTGCCCCGTCGACCGTCGGTGGACGGCATGGCCGGACACCTGCATGCCTGCACCCACACCACCTTCTCGCCCAACGTGGGCGTCGGCGGGGGCAAGACCAACACCATTCCCGATCGGGTCAGCCTCGACATCGACATCCGGACCATGCCCGGCGACACCACCGAGGAGGTGGCCACCCATCTCCGCGAGGCACTGGGTGACCTGGCCGACGAGGTGGAGGCCGAGGTGCTGATGGATGACGCGGCGTCGTCCAGTCGGATCGACACCCCGCTGTGGGACAGCCTCGAGCGGGCCATCACCAAGCCGTTCCCCACGGCCCGCCTCAACCCCCAGTTCATCGTGGGCTTCACCGACTCGCGGATCTACCGGGAAAAGGGATCGGTGTCCTACGGCGCCGGGCTGCTGAGCCCGTCGGTGGATGCCGGGGAGTTCAGCCGACGTTTCCACGGCCATGACGAACGCATCGATGTGGAGTCGCTCCGGTTGACCACCGACATGTATCTCGACGTGTGTGCGGATCTTCTCGGATGAGTGAGCCGGTGCAGTACGACTTCGACCGGGAGACCGCGCTGGAAGAACTGGGGGGTCATCGACATCAGGTCCAGTTGGCCAGCAACTGGAACATCGGCGACAACCCGAACGGTGGGTATCTGACGGCCATCGGACTGCAGGCCATTCGGCGCCTGGGAAACCATCCCGACCCGATCTCGGTCACCACCCACTACCTGCGCCCGGGTTCGAGCGGTCAGTCAGGGGAGGTTTCAGCGGAGTTGATCCGTTCGGGCCGGTCGGTGACCACCGGGCGGGCCTCGCTCGTTCAGGACGGCCGCTCCCGGATCGAGGTCATGGCGTCGATGGGCGACCTGTCGGGCGCATCGGGTCACGAATACGAGATCACCGTCCCGCCACCGGACATCCCGCCGCCTGAGGACTGTGTGGAGCGCGACGGCCTCGAGCAGGGGGTGGCGTTGTTCATCGCCAGCCGGATCGACCTGCGGGTGGATCCCGAACGTGCGAAAGCGGGCGCGTCGGACACCGCGGAGATGTTCGGTTGGATCCGCTTCGCGGACGGCCGGGAGCCCGACACCCTCGGCCTGACCCTGTTCGCCGACGCCTTTGCTCCGTCGATCTTCACGCGGCTGGGTCGAGTGGGCTGGGTGCCCACCATCGAGCTGACGGTGCACATCCGTCGGCGACCGGCCCCCGGTTGGGTGCTGGGACGGTTCGTCACCGAGGACCTCCACGACGGACGCATGATCGAGGACGGGTGGCTCTGGGACTCCACCGGTTCGTTG
The DNA here is from genome assembly GCA_014239855.1 of Acidimicrobiales bacterium. Classification (GTDB taxonomy): domain Bacteria; phylum Actinomycetota; class Acidimicrobiia; order Acidimicrobiales; family MedAcidi-G1; genus UBA9410. Next base: position 5,027 of record JAAZXY010000011.1, read on the forward strand.
GTGGCCCGATCCCGGCAACTGGCCATGCTCCTGCCCGACGCCGACACGAGTTCCTGAACAATGGATGGGGAGGGACCCATGCATGACCTGGTGATCGCGGGGGGCCGTCTGGTCGATCCAGGCAACGAGGTGGACGGGACTCGACACCTCGGCATCGACGACGGAGTGGTCACCACGGTGTCCGAGACGCCATTGACCGGTCGGGATGTCATCGATGCGACTGGGCGGGTGGTCTGCCCGGGGTTCATCGACCTGCACACCCACACACCGACCGACCTGGGCACCTACCTGGCGGCCCGGTCGGGGATCACCACGGCCCTCGAGTTGGAAGCAGGGGCCTATCCGACCGGTGCCTACGCGGTGGACATGGTGGGCCGGTCGCCCATCCACTTCGGGTCATCAACGGGTCACTTCGCTGTACGGGCCAAGGTGGTCGACGGCGCCGATGAACCATGCATGATCCACTCGGGCCGGACGTTCCGGGCCGGGAAGTCGTTCGTGATCCCGGGCTCCGGTGAGCAGTTGACCGAGATCGCCCGACGCCTCCACGAGGGTCTGGACGCCGGCGGGCTGGGGATCGGCCTGCTGCTGGACTACATGAGCCGGGCCATCGACGCCGATGAACTGCGGATGATCGGTGAGGTGGCCGCCGAGCGGTCTGCACCCATCTGGACCCACGTTCGACGGGGGGCAGCCGGCGACCCGGCGGGCCTCGACGAGATGATCGACCTTTCGTTGGACACCGGGGCGCCCGTCCACATCTGCCACATCAACGCAAGCGCCATGGGTGCGGTCGATGAGTGGATTCGTCGCATCGAGGTGGCCAACGCCGAGGGAGCGGATGTCACCTACGAGATGTTCGTACACACCGCGGGCTCCACCAACATCGGTGTGCACGCCTTCCGGAGCGACTGGCAGGAACGGTTCGCCATCACCTACGCCGACATCCAACTGGCCGCCACCGGTGAGAGGTTGACCGCCGAGACCTTCACCCGGATTCAGGAGCAGGAGGGCGGCGCCACGGTCATCCATCACTACATGAAGGAGGAGTGGATCCGGAGCGGCCTGGTGGCAACCGACATGATCATCGCCACCGACGCCATGCCGTGCTTCGACCTGGAGACCAGGTCGGTGCCCAACGGGGCGGGCACCCACGCCCGGATCCTCGGTCGCTACGTCCGCGACGAGGAGTTGATCGGCCTGTCCGAGGCGGTGGCCAAGATGGCGTTGTACCCGGCCCAGCGCCTCGAAGGGGTGGCGCCGCACTTCGCCCGCAAGGGGCGACTCGGCGTGGGTTGCGATGCCGACCTGGTGGTGTTCGACGCCTCGACCATCGAGGATCGGGCCACCTATCTGGAGCCCTACCTGGAGGCCGCAGGGGTGGACCACGTGGTGGTGGCCGGGACCCCGGTCATCCGTGGCGGTGACTTCCTGGACGCCCGCCCCGGCATCCGGCAGCTGGCATCGGGCCCCGTCTCAGCCTGAGAGCCCGCCTTCGGGAACCTGCCTTCAGGTACCAGTCCATTCGGGGGAGCGCTTCTCGGAGAAGGCCTTCGGGCCCTCCTTGGCATCGTTGGAACCCCACACCGACTTCATGTACGGGCGCTGGGCTTCCCAGAGATCCTCCTCGGTGGCCCCCAGAGTTGCCCGCACGAGCGCCTTGGACGCCGCCACGGCCAGTGGAGCGTTCCGGGCGATCCGCTCGGCCAACTCGATGGCCGCGTCGAGTGCCCCGCCCCGGGGGGTGACCGTCGAGACGAGTCCGGCCTCGGCGGCCTGTTCGGCGGTGATCGGGTCACCGGTGATGGCCATCTCCATGGCCCGGCTGTAACCCACGCGGCCGGGCAGGCGAAACAGGCCGGCTCCGGCAGCGAACAGGCCGACCTTCACCTCGGGGAGACCCAGCTTGGCGCCTTCGGCCGCCACCAGGAGGTCACACGACAGCGCCAGTTCGAGGCCGCCGGCCATGGCGAACCCCTCGATGGCACCGATGAGGGGTTTGTCCGCTCCGTTGCTGACGAACTCCAGCATCGGGCCGATGTCCTCGCCACGGGAGAACGCCTTGAGGTCCATGCCGGAACAGAACCCCTTCCCGGCGCCGGTCAGGACCCCGGCGGTCAGGCCCGGGTCGTTGTTGAGTTCCGTGACGGCGTTCCAGAGGCCGTGGGACAGGTCGCCGTTGATGGCGTTCATGGCCTCGGGACGGTTCAGGGTGATGACCATCACCCGGTCCCGCCGCTCGACCAGTACGGCTGGCTCGGTTGCCGCTGCTGATGCTTCTTCACTCATCGTGATGCTCCGCTTCTCCTTGGGGGGCCTGTTGCGTGGGGGGCCTGCTACTTGGGGGGCCTGCTACTTGGGGGGCATGCGGATGCCACCGTCGACCCGGATGACCTCGGCGTTCATGTAGGGGTTGGTGATGAGTTCGATGACCATGAAGGCCAGCTCCTCACCGGAACCGAGGCGCTTGGGGAACAGCACCGACTCGCCGAGGTGGGCCTTGAAGGCCTCGCTCTGCTCACCCTCGCCGTAGATCGGGGTGTCGATGAGCCCCGGGGCGATGGTGTTGACCCTCACGCCGACGGCCGACAGGTCCCGGGCGATGGGCAGCGTCATGCCGACGATGCCGCCCTTGGACGCCGAGTAGGCGGCCTGGCCGATCTGACCGTCGAAGGCGGCCACCGAGGCCATGTTCACAATGGCGCCCCGCTGCCCGTCGGCCAGCGGATCGGTCCTGGCCATGGCGCCGGCGGCCCGGCTCAACACGTTGAACGAGCCGATCAGGTTGACCCGGATCACGAACTCGAAGTGCTTGAGCTCCATGGGCTCGTTGTCGCGGTTGATGGTGCGGCCCGGGTGGCCGAGGCCCGCCGAGTTCACCAGCGCCCGCAGCGGACCCATCTCCGAGGCGGCAGCCACCGCGGTGTCGGCGTCCTCGACGCTGGTGACGTCGCACCTCACGAACAGGCCACCCAACTCTGAGGCCACGGCCTGGCCGCGCTCCTCGTTGAGGTCGGCAATGACCACTCGGCTGCCTGCGGCGGCCAGTTGGCGGGCACTGGCCTCGCCGATTCCGGACGCACCGCCGGTCACCAGAGATGAACTTCCGGTCAGGTCGATTCGGGACATGGGGAACTCCTGGTTCTGGGATTGGTGAAGAGTCGAACTTGCTCAGCCGTTGGGCAGGAGCACGGTGCGCGCCTCGGCGCCCGCCTTGAGGGCGTCGAACGCCCCCTGCAGGCCATCGAGGCCGGCCGTGTGGGACACCAGCTCGTCGAGCTTGAAGCGGCCCTTGAGGTACATGTCGGCAATGAGGCGGAAGTCCCGCCGGGGCTTGCCGCCGCCGGCCCGGATGCCCATCAGGTTCTTGTTCTGGTGGAGGGCCTGGAACGGGTAGGTGACCGTCGCCGTCAGGTCGGGAACGCCCACCGCGCAGACGTTGCCGCCCGCTTTGGCCATGGAGATGGAGTCGGCCAGCAACTTGGTGCTACCCACCACCTCGAAGGCGTGGTCCACGCCGCCGCCGCTGAGCTGTTGCACGGCGGCCACCGAGTCGAAGTCGTCGCCGTCCACGAGGATGAAATCGGTGGCCCCGAAGTCAGTGGCCATGCGCTCCTTGGATGCAACCCGGTCCACGGCGATGATCTGGGAGGCACCGCTGAGGTGGGCGGCCTGGATCACGTTGAGGCCCACGCCACCCGCTCCGATGACCACGCAGGTATCGCCGATGCCGATCTTGGCCCGGTTGAAGACGGCGCCCGCTCCGGTCATCACCCCGCAGCCGATGAGGGCCGCCGATGCCAGCGGTACCTCGGGGGGAATGGGGACGGCCTGGTTCTCGTGCACGATGGTCTCCTGGGCGAAGGCCCCCAGGTTGGCGAATCCCCAGAGGGCCTGGTCGCCCTCGGTGTGGGTGTGGCGCAGGCCGCCGAAGCCGCAGTTGCCGGGGTCGCCGCCCTCACACGTCGGACAGTGACCGCAGTTTCCGAAGGTGGACAGCACCACGTGGTCGCCCACTGCGCAGTAGGTGACGGCCGAACCTATCTCGGCCACCACGCCGGCCGCCTCGTGGCCGGGTACCAACGGAGTGGGCATGTAGTACTTGCCGTGGACGCAGCTCAGGTCGCTGCCGCACACGCCGGCGGCCATGATCTCGACCCGCACCTGGCGGGGTCCGAGGGCTGCTGCGTGTTCCAGATTGTCGGACAGGCGGACGTGCTCTTCGCCGTCGCCTTCCTGGATGAGTCCCTGCATGGTGTGCGCTCCGTTCGGGCCCGATTTCGGTCGGGGACATCTTCCCGCCCAGCCGGCCGGAGGGCCAACGCGTGGTCTGTGACGTCCGGCGCCCGGCGGCTCAGGCGTCGAGCGAGGCCCAGAACCCGGTCAGGAGGTCTGCGGCCTCGGCGGGGCGTTCGCACATCCACCAGTGGCCGGCACCGTCCAGCGGGGCGTGACGTGCGCCGAGATGGTCGGCCATCTCTGTGGCCCGTCCGGGTGGCCCCACGTAGGGGTCCTCCGACGGGTCGAGGGCCAGGCCCGGGGGGAGGGTCAGGGCAGCCAGTTCCCGGCCCAGGTCGGCCATGGCCGGCTGGGCGCCCGAGCGGTAGAGGGGGAGGATGCACCGGGCGATGCCGTCGATCGAGTCGGCCACGTCACCTGCGGCGGCCTCTCCCATCCCGACGGCCGTCATCATGGCGATCTGCTCGTCACGTGTCCCGGCCTGCATGCCGGCCACGATCTTCTCGCCGACCTCGGGGGTCTGCCACAACTGGGCCGTGTCGTGCCATGCGTAGTCGGGGTGGAGGAGACCCAGACAGTCGCACGCCCACGACCGCACGAGGTCGGGACGGACCGACAGCAGGCCGAACACGTGCCCGGCACCCCAGTCGTGACCCACGATGTCCACCGGACCGTCGAGGGCCAGCGCTTCCACCGCGGAGATGAGCCAGTCGCGGTAGTCCTCCCGTGTGGCGCCCCATCCGTCCGGTACAGGCGCACCGAAGCCGGGTGGTGACAGCAGGATGATCCCGTCGATGCCGCGATCGGCCAACTCGCCGACCAGGTCGGCCCAGATGGCGTCGGTCTCGGGATTGCCGTGCACGAAGACGAGGCTCATGGGGCTCAGCCTCTCTCGGGAAGGTCGTATTCCGCCATGTAGTACGGGGCGTCCTCGTCGAAAACGGTGAGGGTCACCGGATCCGACACCCGCCCGACCGGCCGCACGCCGGTACCCGCCGTGTCGGACGCGTCGTCACCGAGTTCGACTCGGGCTCCCTCGATGATGGCCAGCAGTTCGGCCACCACCTCGGGGTGGTCGTCGACCAGGTCGTCTCGCTCACCGATGTCGGCATCCAGGTCGTACAGGCGCACCCGTTCGACGTTCCACTTGCGGACGTGGAGCTTCCAGCGCCCCAGCCGCACCGCCTCGATGTTGCCGCCCAGCATGTAGAAGAACGGTCGCTCTTCGGGCCCGTCGCCGCCGTTCAGCAGCGGGCCGAGGTTCCGGCCGTCCAACGTGCGGTCGTCGGGAACGTCGACGCCGCACCAGCCGGCGATGGTCGGGTAGAGATCCATGGCGTTGGACACGTCGTCCACCACCTGGCCGGCGGGAACCCGTCCGGGCCATCGGACAATGCACGGCACCCGCTGGCCGCCCTCCCACGTGGTGCCCTTGGACGCCCGGAGGGGTCCGTTGCTGCCCCCTCCCTCCCGGGTGAGCGCCCCGTTGTCGCTGGTGAACACCACGACGGTGTCCTCGTCGAGGCCGAGGTCGCGCAGCTCGCGCAACAGCACGTCGGTCGACCAGTCGATGCACCGCACGGCCGCCCCGTACCGACCGTTGCGGGACTCGCGCACGAATCGGGTCTGCACGTAGATGGGCAGATGCACGTACAGGTGGGCCAGGTACAGGAAGAAGGGCTGATCCCGGTTCTCCCGCAGGAACTGCACGGCGTCGGTCACGTACCGCTCGGTGAGGGCCGCCTGGTCGGGCTGCTCGGCCACCACCTGCTCATCGAGCATGAGCGGGAGCGGAGGCCGCCCCACGAGCATCGGGGCGTCATCGGGGACCGGCGTGCCGAGGGCTGCCATGACCTTCTGGTAGGGCCGGCCTTCCTCGGGGAAGGCCTGGCGACCCATGTCGTTGCTGTACGGCAGGCCGAACCAGCCGTCGAAGCCGTGTCGGGTGGGGAGGAAATCGGGTTGGTCGCCGCAGTGCCACTTACCGATGATCCGGGTGGCGTACCCGTCGTCCTGCAACAGACGGGCAATGGTGATCTCGTCGGGATGCAGCCCCTGAGCCTGTCCCGGAAACAGCACGGGCGCGTTGTCGATGCTGCGACCGCCGAACCCGACCCGCAGCGGGTAGCTGCCGGTCAACATGGCGGCCCGTGACGGTGAGCAGACCGGCGAGGCCATGTAGAAGTCGGTGAACCGTGCTCCCTCGTCGGCCATGCGGTCCAGCGCCGGGGTGTCGTGCTGGGTCGACCCGTAGCACGACAGGTCGCCATAGCCCAGGTCGTCGCAGTTGATCAGGATGACGTTTGGTCGCCGGGTCACGGTGCTGCCCACGTGCCGATCATCGTTGTCGGGACGACCGGCTGCCGAATCGGAGGTCCGTGCCGTCCCACCGCTACGGTCGCCGCATGAGCGACAACGAGGGTGCGAACGAGGGGTCCAGCCAGCGGGTGACGATGGAGTGGGAGACGCCGTCCCATGACGAGATCATCGAGATCTCCAAGGGGCACGTGGCCGGTCTGGAGATGACCGACGACGATGCCGTGTGGTGCGTGGCCGGGATGCATCACGTGCTGCTGCACACCATTGGTCGGAAGTCGGGCAACGAGCACAAGGTGGCCCTTCCGTTCTGGCGGGACGCCAATGGCCACCGCATCGTGGTCGGATCGTTCGCCGGGGCCACGAAGGATCCGTCGTGGGTGTTGAACCTGCGCGACGGGGACGCCAACCCGCGGGTGAAGGTCCGGGTCCAGAACGGGATGTTCTGGTCCGAACAGCAGGTCCTGGACGCCGGGGACGAACGTGACGCCCTGTGGGCGGCCATGCTCGAGGATCGTGCGTGGTACGCCGACTACCAGGCCAAGACCGAGCGCATCATCCCGTTGGTGCGCCTCGCCGAGACCGAAGCCATCACCGACTGACCGCCGGCCGGCTGGCAGCGTCGGCCATTCAGAAACGGGTACTCAGGCCAGACGGCCGATGGACACCCGGATGGGGGACTCGTCGGGCTCGATGCCCCCGGGGTCGAAGAACGGACGGGTGCCCTGCACGGTGACCCGATGTCCCGATCGCTCGTGGGGCCAGTAGTCCCAGATGGCGAAGTGCTGGACCCGACGGTTGTCCCACAACAGCACGTCGTGGGGCTCCCAGCGGTGTCGGATCTGGAACTCCGGCCGGGTGCAGTGCTCGTGGAGGTCGGCCAGGAGCGTGTCGCTCTCGGAACGCTCCATGCCGGTAATGGCCACCGTGAACGACGGGTTCACGAAGAGGCTGCGCCGACCGGTCTCGGGGTGGGTCCGAACCACCGGATGGATGGCCGACGGAGTGTCTACGGCGACTTCATCGGCACCCCGGTCGGCGTAACGCCCCGGATACACGTGCGCTGAGGCGTGCACCGCCGACAGGGTGCACAGGCGTTCCCTGGTGGCGGGCGGCAGGGTGGCGTAGGCGGCCTCCATGTCGGCGAACAGGGTGTCGCCGCCCCCACCGTCGGGCAGGAGCTGCACCTGGAGCATGGTGGCCGACGGCGGTTCCTCATCACAGGAGACGTCCGAATGCCAGCCGTTGCCGTTGGAGATGGGGGAGTCCCGGTGGGTCCGGATGACGAACACCGCCGCGTTCTCGTGTTCGGCCGGGGCCGCCGGGTGGGCGTGGAGTGGCCCGAGCCGACGGGCGAACTCGACCTGTGCCTCTGCTGTCAGCGCCGTCTGGCCGCGGAAGGCCAGCACGCCGTGCTCCAGCCACGACCGGTGGATCCTCTCGAACGTCCGGTCGTCGATGCCGTCGGCCAGGTCGACGCCGTGGACCTCGGCGCCGAACACCGGTGAGATGGGCGCGATCTGCACTGCAGCGGACTGGTCGTTCATGGTTCCGTTCCCGCGGTGGGTTCAGGGCCGTCCGGCGGCCGGGTGTTCGACCCGCACGGTCCAGATGGCGCCACCGGCCACGCCGACGGTGTCGGTGGCCCGTGACCCGGGAGCGGTCACGCAGAACAGGGTGCGGCCATCCTCTCCACCCAGCATGCAGGCATAGGCCGTCTGAGGTCGTCGGTAGTCCGGCATGGCGATCCGGTCGGTCACCTCGCCGCCCTCGACCACCCGGACGACGCCGCCACCGCCGGCATCGGCGATCCAGATGCCACCCGCGGCGTCCAGACAGCAGCCGTCGGGACGGATGCCCGGCGTCTCGGCCCACACCCGGCGCCCGCCGAGCGTTCCCGCAGCCTCCCCGTCGGTGCTGATGTCGAAGGCGGTCATCCTGGAGGCGAACGTCTCGCCCACGATGAGGGTCGACCCGTCGGGGGTGATGACCGCCCCGTTGGGAAACCCGAGGTCGGCCGGGCCGGCGGTCACCGATCCGTCGGCCGCCACGATGGCCAACGTGGCCGACACCGGGTTGGATCTGTCGCCCTCGATGTCGAATCCGAAGTTGCCGACGTAGGCCGTGCCATCGGCGGCCACCACCATGTCGTTGCAGTGCCAGGTGGCGATGGGGGACAGGTCGGCATGCACGGTGATCTCGGGCTTCGGCGACGGGGAGCCGGAATCCTGGGAATGAGCGACCCGCCAGACCTGTCGGGCCAGCATGGCCACCATCAGCAGGTCGCCGTCCGGTAGCCAACCCAGCCCGGAGGGACGCTCGTCGCCCGTCTCGACCATGACCTCGCGGGTGCCGTCGGTTGACACGGCGTAGATCCGGTGCTGATGGAAGTCGCTGTACCAGAGCCGGCCGTCGTGCCAGCGAGGGCCTTCACCGAAGTCCAGGCCGTCAACCAGCAGGGTGGGTTCGGTCATGGGGGCCTCTGGTGCTTCGGGGAGTGGTCACCGGGAACCTACGCCGAGCGCCGATCGGGCGGGAACCCGGCCCTAGCCTCCTGCATCCATGGGGTTCCGCTCGCTCTCGCCGTACATCTGGCCCATCTACGGGCCGTGGATGGCGGCCAGCCTCGGCATGAGCATCCTGCTGGTCGCCCTGCCCATCGTCCTGGTGGGCGACGGTCACGGCTACACGGTGGCCGCCCTGGTGGCCGGAGCCGGGGGAGCGGGCGCCGCACTGGCCGCCCTTCCCGTGGGGTGGTCCACGGACCGCTGGGGTCCGGCCCGGGTGGGCGCGGGTTCGCTGACCGCCATGATCGCCGCTTCGCTCCTGATGGCCGCCGTTGCCCGGCCGGTGATGCTCGGGATCGGCCACCTGGTGTTCGGTGGTGGTTCGCTCGGGGTGATGCTGTCGCGTCAGTCCGACCTGACCCGCCGGATCCCGATCACCCTCCGTGGGCGGGCCATGTCGCTCATGGGCGGGACGATGCGGTTCTCGGTCCTGATGGGCACGGCGGCCGGAGGGCTGCTGGTCGACCTGGCCGGCGCCCGTTGGACCTTCCTGGTGGCCGGAATGGGTGCGGCCGTCGGCCTCCCAGCCGTGCTTCCGGGCGTCCGGAACCCCGACTGGGAGGTCGCCCCGGTCGGGGTGAGGGGCCCCCGCATGGCGCGGGTGATCCGAACCAACCGGAGGCACCTCCTGCAGGCCGGGCTCTTCGGCATGTCGTCGATGACCGCCCGGGAGGGTCGCATGGTGCTCCTGCCCCTGGTCGGGGTGGCCCTGGAGTTGCGGCCGGCCACCATTGGTGTGCTGGTGGCTTCGGGCTACGCGGCGGACCTGCTGTTGTTCCCGGTCTCGGGGGCGATCATGGATCGGGTAGGACGCCTGGCGGCCATGGTGCCCGCTTATGGCCTCCTGGCCGTCGGCCTGCTGAGCCTGATGGCTGCCGATTCGGCCACTGGTGTCCTCCTGGCCGGACTGGTCATGGGCCTCGGTAACGGCCTGAGCTCGGGTTCGCTGTTCACCCTGAGCAGCGATCTGGCCCCCGAGGAGGGGACGGCCTCGTTCCTGTCGGCGGTTTCCATGCTGACCGACATCGGTCGGGTGGTCGGCCCGCTGCTCGTCGGGCTGGCTGCCGGCCGTTGGGGTCTGGACGCCGCCGCGGCGGCTCTGGCTGTGGCCATGGTATTGGGTCTCCTGTGGCTGGTCTTCATGGTGGGCGAGACGGGTGAGCGGGACGGGCGCCCGGTCATGAGAGGATCGGTCCGATGAGTAGCGGACACGGGCGGGTCCTCCTGGCGGGAGGCGGGATCGGCGGTCTGACCACCGCGCTCTGCCTGCATCGTGCGGGCCTGGACGTGACGGTGTTCGAGGCGGTCGCCGAACCCCGGGAACTGGGCGTGGGCATCAACCTGTTGCCGCATTCTGTCAGGGTGCTCGACGACCTTGGTCTGGCTGATGATCTCGCCGAGGTGGGGGTGGCCACCTCCGAACTGCGGTTCTGTTCCGACGACGGGGTGCTGATCTGGTCTGAACCACGTGGGTTGGCAGCCGGGAACCCGTGGCCCCAGATCTCCGTCCACCGGGGACGCCTCCAGATGATGCTGCTGGATGCCGTCCGATCCGAGTTGGGCGCCGACCGGGTGCTGACGGGCCATCGGATCGAATCGTTCAGTCAGGACGGCGAATCCAGTGGCCATCAGGTCGAGGCCCGATTCGTGGACCGGTCGGGCGCCGAGGTGGCCGTCGAGCGGGGGAGCGTCCTGGTGGGATGCGACGGCCTCCACTCGGTGGTTCGGCGTCATCTGGTGGGCGACGAGGGTCCGCCGCACCACTCGGGGCTCGTGCTGTGGCGCGGTGCGGTCGAGATGGCGCCCTACCTCGACGGCCGCACCATGTTCATGGCCGGGCACGACAACCAGAAGGCCGTCGTCTATCCGATCCGGGGACCCCGGGAACCGGGCGGGACGGTGCTCACCAACTGGGTGGCGGAACGGCCGGTGGCCATCGGCGGCGACAGGGCCGACGCCGACTGGAACGCCCCGGTGGACCCGGGTGACATCGCTCCGTGGTTCGCCGACTGGGACTTCGGCTGGATAAACGTGGGCGAGGTGATCGCGGCCACCGACGTGGCGTACGAGTTCCCGATGGTCGACCGCCATCCGTTGGAACGTTGGACCGACGGACGGGTCACCCTGCTGGGTGACGCCGCGCATCCGATGCGTCCCAACGGCAGCAACGGGGCCAGCCAGGCCATCCTGGACGGCGAGGCACTGGCCCGGTCGTTGTCGGCGTCCGACGACCCTTCGGCTGCCCTGCTCGCCTATGAGCAGGAGCGGCGCGACCCCACCAGCCGCCTCGTCCTGGCCAACCGGCAGGCCGGACCCGAGCGGGTCATGCAGTGGGTGGCCGACCGCTGCGACGGGGCCTGTGGCCCGGCCACCGGAGGGCGTCACGTCTGCGTCACGACCGATGTCCTGGAGCGGGAGGCGAACGCCTACAAGGAACTGGCAGGATTCGACTTGGCTACCCTCCGGAACCTGGCCGACTGACCGCAGAAACGGGACCCCTGATGCACTTTGTCATCCAAGCTTTCGACCGAGCTGATGCGGGCGACCTCCGGGTGCGGACCCGTCCCCGCCATCTCGACTATCTGGCCGACTTCGAGGTGATCTTCGGAGGGCCGCTGCTCGCCGATGACGGTGTGATGTGTGGCTCGCTGATCGTCGTGCAGGTGGAGGACCGGCCGGCCGCCGAGGCGTTGGCCGCCGGTGATCCCTACGCGAAGGCCGGGTTGTTCGAGCGGGTGACCATCACCGCCATGAAGCCCGCCATCGGCGTCTGACGGGCCCTCGCCGGGGTCAGTCGAGCCTGGCCAGGAACTCCAGCAGGGCCGGGTTGACCAACTCGGGCTTCTCGAGGTTGGCGCTGTGTCCGGCCCCCGGCACCACCACGAACGTCGATGGTCCGCCCAGGCCGTCTGACAACGCCCGGCCCTCGTCGAGGCCGATCGCCGCGTCGACGTCGCCGTGGAACGAGATGCTGGGGCACGTGATCTCACCGATGCGGTCGGTGAGATCCTCGCGCTCGAACAGGCACTCCTTGGCGGCCATCCACTGGGCCAATGGCTTGGCCGTCCACTTGCCCCGCCAGTAACGGGCATCGTCGAAGTCGGGTCCGAAGAGGGCCATCTGGAGGGCATCGCCCATCTCGCCGCTCAGGCCCAGGGCCAGCGCCCCGTCGAACAGGGCCTGGAAGCCGGCCCGGCCCTCCTCGGAGAAGACGCCGGCCTCGGTGTCGACCAGCACCAGGGCCCGCACCCGCTCGGGGGCGGTCAGGGCGGCCCGCAGTGACAGGAATCCGCCCTGGGACATGCCGGCCAGGACGGCCTGCTCGATCCCCAGGTGATCCATGAGGCCCAGCACGTCGTTGGCGAGATCCCAGTAGTCGAACGGTTCGGTGAACGTGGTCTGGCCCCAGCCGCGCTCGTCGTGGGCGATGACCCGCCATCCGGCCTCGACCAGCGGGGCGATCTGGTGCTCCCACATCTCGTGGCCCATGGTGAAGCCGTGGCTCAGGACGATGGCCGGCGAGTCCGGATCGCCGCTGTCCTGGTAGTGGATGTTCTGGCCGTTGACCGCGGCGAATGGCATGGATGCTCCCGTCTAGTGGACGACCGACCGTAGCCAACGGTCAGGTCGCCGTGCGGATCGGGTTTGGACCGGGTTCGACTGAGATGGCGCCGTAGATTCGACGGATGGACGCACTCCTGTCACCTGGACGATTCGGCGACATCGAGGTGCCCAACCGGGTCGTCATGGCGCCCATGACCCGGTCGCGGGCCACCGTCGCCGGCGACGCCACCGAGCTCATGGCCGCCCACTACGGCGCCCGGGCCACCGCCGGACTGATCGTCACCGAGGGGATCGCCCCCAGCGAGGTGGGCAAGGGCTACTGCCGCACCCCGGTGCTCGACGGTCCCCAACGCCTCGACGGATGGCGGAGGGTCACCGACGCCGTCCACGCCGGCGGTGGCCGGATCGTGGCCCAGGCCATGCACTGCGGCCGGGTGGCCCATGCGGCCAACAAGGCGCCCGGTGTCGAGACGGTGGCCCCGTCGGCCATCCGGGCCGAGGGGGACATGTACACCGACGCCGAGGGAATGCAGCCCTTCGACGATCCGCGTGCGTTGACCACCGACGAGGTCCGGTCGGTGGTCGACGAGTACCGCCGCTTCGCCGCTCTGGCCATGGACGCCGGCTTCGACGGGGTGGAGGTTCACGGCACCAGCGGCTACCTGCCGGCCCAGTTCCTGTGCACGGGAACCAACCTTCGGACCGACACCTACGGAGGCACCGTCGAGGGCCGGATCCGGTTCCCGGTGGAGGTCCTCGAGGCGGTGGCCGGCGAGATCGGGGCCGGACGGACCGGGCTGCGGATCTGTCCCGGCAACCCGTTCAACGATCTGGTCGACGAACGTCCCGGGGACGTCGAGGAGACCTTCCGGGCCCTGCTCACGGCCATCCGACCCCTCGGGCTGGCCTGGCTGCACGTCATCCGGCGGCACGAGGGGACGCCCGGCCTGGTGCTGGACAATCTGGCCATGGCCCGCGAACTCCACGACGGGATGCTCATCGCCAACGACTCCTACGACGGGTCGTCGGCCGATGCGGCGATCGCCGCGGGGGAGTGCGGCGCCGTGTCGTTCGCCCGCCACTTCCTGGCCAACCCGGACCTGGTGGACCGTTTCGGGGCCGGCACCGCGCTGGAGCGTTTCGATGCCCGGACCCTCTACACGCCCGGCCCGGAGGGCTACACGGTGAACCTCGCCCGGTAACCACCGGAGAAACCTTGCCACCAAGATAAATGAGCCCTAGGGTGGGGGTATGGATGCAGCGACCCTCGGCCTTCTCCTGACCCGCCTGGGACGTCTCAACGAGCAGTTCCTGGCCGAGCACCACCGCCGCCACGACACCACGCCCGCCGAGGCGGCCGTCCTGATGATGCTGGCCAACACCCCCGACGAGGCGGTCAGCCCGACGGTCATCGCCGACTGGATCGTCCAGACCTCCGGCGGACTCACCGCCACCCTCCGGCGCCTCGAGGACCGGGGCTGGATCGAGCGCCGACCCGACCCCGATGACGGTCGCGGACGCCTGGTCGCCCTCACCGCCGACGGGCGGGCCAGCCACGACGAGGTGTTCGCCGACCTGATCGACCGCTACCGCCTGGTGTTCACCGACGTCGACACCGATGCCGGCCTGGACGCCGTCCGTGACCTCATGCGCGGCTTCGAACGCCTCACCGGCGCCACGTCCAGCGCCTGGTGGTCGCATCGCGACGGTGCGGCCACCACTTCCGCCCTCGACCCTGATCTGGCCACGACCCCCGGGAGATCCCGATGACCCTGACCGACCATTCCGTCCTGAACCTCCGACCCGTCTCCGGCCGTATCGGCGTCGAGGTGCTCGACCCCGACCTCGACCTCCTGGTGGGTGACGACGCCGCCCGGGCCGATCTCCACCGGGCACTCCTTGACCACCACGTGGTCGTCCTGCGGGGCCTCCACCCCACGCCGGAGCAGCACATCGCCCTGGCCTCGGCGTTCGGTGAACCGATCATCCCCGAGGACCACCTTCCCAAGCATCCCGACCATCCGCTGGTCTGCCGGTTCGACAGCGGCGTGGGCTACAAGGCCGACAAGTGGCACACCGACGGCACGTTCCGTGACGTCGTCCCCAGCGTGGCCGTCCTGACCATGCGGACCTCGCCGGCCGCCGGTGGCGACACCGTGTGGGCCAACTGCTGTGCGGCCTACGAGGACCTCTCCAACGGCATGAAGCGCCTCCTCGACGGGCGCAAGGCCCTCCACGACCAGGGCCCGGACGCCAAGGCCGTGCATCCGGTGGTGGTGGCCCACCCCGACACCGGACGGCCCATCCTGTTCGTCAACGACATCTTCGCCCGGGGGATCATGAACCTGCCCCCCGAGGAGAGCAACGCCATCCTGCCGTTCCTGGTCCGCCACGTGAGTCGACCCGAGTTCACCTTCCGGCATTCGTGGGCCGAGGGTGACGTCGTCGTGTGGGACAACCGCAGCACCCAGCACTACGCCCTCTTCGACTTCGAGGGCCAGCGGGTCGTCGAACGGGTGCACGTGGCCGGCGGCCCCATGGAGGCCCACCGGATCGACCCCGACACGTCCACCGCTGAGACGGCGACGGACGGCCCCTGGTGAGCGTCGGCTACCACAACCCGTTTCTGGCCGACAGCGAGAACCCGATCGCCCACGGGCGGTGCGACCAGCAGGACTGCACCGAGCTGGAAGGGGGCCTGCCGTCCGGAGGTTCCGCTGGCCAACTGCTCCACGAGACGGGCCGCCAGTTCACGTGGCTGGGACCCGGTCACTTCGGTGGACTGTTCTCGGGCCTGTACCCCGACGGGAGGCGAACCATCTGGAGCAACGGACGCGAATGCATCGCCAAGCTCGACCACGACACCCTGGAGGTCCTGGCCCGGTTCGACCTCTCCCACGAACGTCCCGACGAGCCGACCAGCAGCAAGGCCGACTGGGAAGCCGGTGTGGCCGGCCTCGATGACCTGGAGGGCGACGAGGCGGTGATGCACGCCGCCGACCTGGCAGCCCGCTTCATGACCGGTCTGGACGGCGTCTACGCCCTGCTGGACCACGAGCACACCCTGTTCCTGGGGCGCAAGACGGGGGCGGTGGCCTACGCCGAGGTGGACCCCACCGACCGGCACTCGGCCATTGTCGAGAAGGCCCGCTGGGAGAAGCCCCCGGAGGTCGAGGGCTTCTTCGTGGGGGTCAACATGACGCCCGACGGCCGCCTCGTGCTGTCCACCGACCACGGATGGCTGGTCAGCCTGGCCCGGGACTTCTCCGACTACGTGGCCGTCCAGATTCCCGGCGCGGCCGAGGACGCGGCGGAGCACTGCGCCCGCATGGAGGCTGAGCGGGGCAACACCGGCTACGGCTGGGTCCGGACCAGCCTCTGCTGCGACGACGCCGGCGGCGTCTACATCAGTTCGGTCGACCACTCCCACAAGGCCATCTGGACGGGTGACCGTTTCTCGTTCGACGAGGCCGACGGGGCGTGGAGCGCCGAGTACCGCAACGGCACCGGCCGGGGATCGGGCACCACGCCGTCGCTCATGGGCTTCGGTCCCGACGAGGACCGCTTCCTGGTCATCGGCGACGGTGATGACGTCGTCAACATCACGCTGCTGTGGCGCGACGAGATTCCCGACGACTGGGAGCAGCTGCCCGGTGCCCCCTCGCGGCGCATCGCCGGCCTGGGGCCGGCCCACATGGGCGACCCGACCCGGACCGAGATCCAGACCGAGCAGTCGATCACCGTGGCCGGCTACGGCGCCATGACGGTCAACAACGAGCCCGGCACCCGTCCCGACTGGCTGCCGGCCCGGGGCGCCCGCCTTCTGTGCTTCTTCCTCGGCCACCAGGAGCGGTTCACGCCGTTCGGGATGCACAAGTACCGGTGGAACCCGGACACCCGGGAGTTCCGGGAGGACTGGGTCACCACCGAGGTGAGCTCGCCCAACTCGGTGCCCTACGTCAGCCAGGGATCCGACACCGTCTACACGTGCGGGACCCGCGGCGGGAAGTGGACCGTCGAGGCCGTGAACTGGTCGACCGGCGAGTCCCGTGGCCACTGGGTGCTCGGCGATTCCCGGTTCAACACCCTCGGCGGGGGCGTGCACCTCGACGGTGAGGGTCGGGTCATCTTCGGCAACATCTTCGGCAAGACCCGGATCCTGGATACCCCCTGAACCGACTCCCGGGATTCCCGGGTCAGCGGACCGCGTTCGGTGGCCGGAGCGGCTACAACGGGGGCATGGCAGGAATCCCCGATACCCGCCGCGACCGGCGAGGCGAGGCGCTGGACGTACTCGACGGCGGCACGTTCGACGCCATTGTCGTGGGTGGCGGCATCAACGGCGCCGTCTCGGCGCTCGCCCTGTCGGCCCACGGGCTGCGCGTCGCCCTCGTGGAGCGGAACGACTTCGCCTCGGGCACCAGCCAGGAGTCGTCGTGCATGGTGTGGGGCGGCTTCAAGTACCTCGAGAGCCGCGACCTGAAGCTGGTGGCCGGGCTGTGCGACTCGCGCAACCGTCTGGCCCGGGCCTTCCCGACCCGGCTGGCCGAGACCCGGTTCCTGGCCGCCATGGACCGGGGGGCGCCCTTTCCGCCGTGGTTCGCCGCCCTCGGTGCCGTGGCCTACTGGGGCCTCGGTCGACTGGCCACCCAGCCGCCCCGTCATCGTTCGTCGGCCACCATCGAACGCTTGGAGCCGTCGGTCGACACGTCGCTGGTGCGTGGCGGCATCGAGTACTCCGACTACCTGCTGGTCGACAACGACGCCCGCTTCGTGTCCGAGATGGCCATCGGGTCGACCCGTCACGGAGCCGCCATTGCCAACCGGGTCGAGGTGGTGGGCGCCGAACCGGGCGTCGACGGCTGGCGACTCTCGCTGGTCGACCGCGTGTCGGGCCGGGCGCTGGAGGCTTCGGCGCCGCTGGTTGTGAACGCTGCCGGTCCGAACGTGCCGGTGGTGGGCGATCTGGTCGGGGCGACCACCGACCACCGGCTGGTGTTCTCCAAGGGCATCCACCTCGTGGTGCCCCGCATCACCGACTCGGGTCGGATCCTGGCCTTCTTCGACGACGACGAGCGGTTGTTCTACGTGCTGCCCATGGGGGAGCGGTCGGTCATCGGCACCACCGACACGCCGGTGGATGACCCGGAGGTGGCGGTCACCGCCGAGGATCGGGCCTTCGTGCTGGAACAGATCAACGCCCGCATCGACCGGGTGACGCCCCTGAGCGAAGCCGACGTGATCGCCGAACGGTGCGGGGTGCGGGCCCTCGTGGTGCCCCCCGGCGGCTCGGGTGAGGGCCGCGACTGGACCGAACTGTCTCGTGAACATGCCGTGGAGGTGGATCGCACGCTCGGCGTGGTGTCAGTCCTGGGCGGCAAGTTGTCGGACTGCCTCAACGTGGGCGAGGAGGTCGTCGAGGCGGCAGCGGCCTGCGGGCTGGTCGGCAGAAGGCCGGTGCGGCGCTGGTACGGCGAACCGGGGCGCACGGCCCGACGGCGTTACGACGAGCGGTCCGCCGCACTGGCCCTGGATCCGGTGGTGGCTGCCCACCTGTGGCGCCGCCAGGGCATGCGGGCCTTCCCGGCGCTCGACCTGATGGACGCCGACCGGTCCATGGGTGAACCGATGGGGGGCCTGGTGCCCATGACCGAAGCCGAGGTGCGGGTCATGGCCGACCACGAATGGATCGTCGAAGCCGACGACTTCCTGCGGCGGCGGACCATGCTCGCCCAGGTCGAACGCGCCGAGGATCTGGCCGCCGACCCATCGGTGACACGGGCCATGGAGCTCCTCGGCCTGTCCTGACCGGCCGCTCGGCCGACGTTGGCATTTCCTTGGGACATCACCCCCACCCTTGACCCCCCCCTATCTCAATGAGATGGTGGATCATCCGCACCGATTGGCGGGGCGGAAAGACAGGCGGATCCCTGGCGGATCCGGCGGAAGGGCGGGTCCGGATGAAGCTCTGGAATCGTTTGATGGTCATCGGTACCTCGGGGGGCGGGGCGGCGGCCGCAGTGCCGGCCATGGTGGGTGCCGTCGAGCACTTCAATGCGAACACCGACTACGACTTCGCGCTCTGGCAGGGCCTCCTCGGCGGACCGGTGGGGTCGTGTGCCGTGTCCACACGGTTCGAGTCCTACGGCGAGTACACGGCCGCCATGCAGGAGATGAACGCACGTCCGGAAACCCTGGCCGCGGTCGGCTCGGTCACCGAGGCCCTGGCCGGTGGGCCGGAGGACAGCGTCTGGAACATCATCCATGCGGCGGGTGACACATCCGAGGTGCCGAACACGGTGGCCAACGTCATCAATCGCTTCGACATGGAGCAGATGCCCGCGGCGGTGGCCCAGGCCATCGACTTCGCCGACTTCACCCACGACCTGACCGGCACCCCGGCGACGGTGTGCACCAGCATCTGGGGGACGGGACCCACGGTGCGGATCATCTGGGGCTACTCGTCGGTCAGCGACTTCGAGCAGCAGACCGAGTCGGCCATGGCCTCGCCCGCCTTCGCCGAGAAGGTGGCCGCCAACGCTGGTGGACCACGTCCGACCGAGAGCCAGACCGGCGTGGCCACGCGCATCGCCTGACCGACAGAACCACCGAAAGGAAGCAGCACATGTACCTGTGGAATCGACTGATGGAGCCGAACCCGGCGAGGTTCGCCGACGCGGGGCCGGCCATGGCCGACGCCGTCAACCACGTCAACGAGGTGTCCGCCTACCAGTTCAACCTGTG
Source organism: Acidimicrobiales bacterium (assembly GCA_014239855.1). Taxonomy (GTDB): domain Bacteria; phylum Actinomycetota; class Acidimicrobiia; order Acidimicrobiales; family MedAcidi-G1; genus UBA9410. Next base: position 24,457 of record JAAZXY010000011.1, read on the forward strand.
GGCCGTGGTCCTGGGTCGGGCGGGCTTCGGCGTTTCGGCCCTCTGCCCCGACTTCGGCCCCTTCTCCGATGAGATGGCGGCCCGGGGCATGGAGGACGACGTCTTCCGGGACAAGGTGAATGCCGTGGGAGCGTGTATGCACGGCGTTCCCGAGGACTCGCTCTGGCAGGTCGTCCACTCGGTGGGCGACTGGCCCGGCCCGCCGGCGGTGATCGCCAACGCCATCTGGCGTCCGATCCAGGGCAGCAACCTGCTCGACAACGTTGCGTGGGCCATGGAGATGACCAGTTACGTCGGTGAGGCGTTCGGGGCGCGGAGCGTGGTGTGCACCGGCGGACCGGGAACCGCCCTGTCGGTCCGTGTCTACAACGGGTACGACTCGGTGGCCGACTGGCAGGAGCGAACCGCCGCGGTAGCAGCGGACGCCGGATGGCAGGACCGGATGCAGGCCGTGACGGCAATCGCCGACGGCTCGACGCTTGACACCGGCCTGATCCGACGAATCGTCTGATCAACAGCACCAACCAGAGAAGGGAAACCAGACATTTACCTGTGGAACCGAGAGATGTTCCTGTCTCCATCGCACCTCAACGAAGGGGTCGCTGGGCTGGTGGATGCGGTGACGCACGTGAACAGCGTGTCGGACTACGAGTTCCGGGTGTGGGCGACGGTCCTCGGTACTTTCGGACGGGTGGGTGTCGGCTCGACCTGTGAGGACTTCGGAGCCTTCAGCGACGAGATGGCCACCCGGGGCATGGAGGACGAGGTCTTCCGTGCGAAGGTCGACGCGGTCGGGCAGTCAATGGCCGGCAATCCCGAGGATTCGGTCTGGAACATCCTCCACACCACCGGTGACGCCTACGAGGTCCAGCCGGTGATCGCCATCATCGACAACCGACTGGAGGTCGACCAGATGCCCGGGGCGGTGATGGGCAGCATCGACATGGCCGACTACCTCAACGGCCTGACCGGTACCGCCGTCACGGTCGCCGTCAGCCAGTGGGGGACCGGTCCGTCGGTCCGGATGATGTTCGGCTACGACTCGGTGGGCCAGGTGCAGGAGCGCACCGCGGTGGCCACGGCCGACCCCGGCTTCATGGAGCGCGCCAAGGCCTTCCAGAACGACGTCGGTCGATCCATCGAGAGCCGGTCCTCGGTTCTCCGACGTATCGCCTGACCAACAGTCCCTGGAAAATCAACAGTCCCTAGAGAAGGAGAGAAGAGATGTACCTGTGGAACCGACAGTTCATGTTCAGCCCGGAAAGGTTCTTCGAGGGCATTGAGGCGCTTTCGGCTGCGATCGCCTACGCCAACACGAACTCCGATTACGACTTCGATATCTGGATGCCAGCGGGTGTTGGCACGCTCGGCGCCGCGGGCGTCTCGTCACGGGTGGCCGAGTTCGCACCGTTTGCCGACGATATGGCTGCACGGGCAGCAGACCCCGAGTTCCAGGCGCTGGGCAGGGCCATCGGGCCGTGTCTGGCCCAGAACCCGGAGGACGTCCTGAACCGGATCGTTCACGTGGCGGGCGAGCGGGGCGACGTGCCGGCAGTGAGCGCCTTGATCGGATGGCAGGCCCACCCGGCCGACCTCAAGAAGTCCATTGGATTTGCCGTGGAGATGGCCGAGCACCAGCACGGTGTGCATGGCCAGACGGTGGTCGTCGGGAGCAGTATGTGGGGGACCCCCAACGGCGTCATGATGGTCGCCAATTACGACTCGGTGGCCGAGTTCGAAGAGGCCAGCAATGCCATCCAGGCTGAGGGGTCCTTCCTGGACCGCATGGAGGCCGGAGCGATCGGTCGGGCCGAGACCATCCAGAGTTGGGTGATGCGTCGGGTCACCTGATCGGGACCCGTTGACGAACGCCGGATCGGCTGTCCCGAGGGGGACGGCGGGTCCGGCGTCCGTCGCGTCCGAGGGCGGGTTGGCAATTGCCTGGGAGAGCGGCCCGTCGCTTGACCCCCCCCATGACCCCTGGGACGGTGGAATGCTCGCCGGAATGGCCGGCGACGGGACTGAAGGGCGGGACCCCCGTGTACCTCTACAACCGACAGCTGACCATCAAGCCGGACTCCTTGCGGGCCGGAAGTGCCGCACTGGTCGATGCGGTCAGCCATCTGAACGCCAACTAGTCCAACCAGTTCGCCCTCTGGCAGGGCCTCCTGGGTGCCCCGGTGGGCACGTTCGGCGCCTCGTGCCGGATCGACTCCTACGGCGACTTCACCGATGAGGTGGCCCGGCTCTACGCCGAGGACGAGGCCTACGTCGACAAGGTGGAGACCATGGGCACCCACATGGACGGCAGCGCCACCGATTCCCTGTGGAACATCGTCCACGCGGTCGGCGAACAGGGCGAGGTGCCCAACGTCTGCTCGGTGGTCCGGTTCAAGGTCATCCCGGCGGAGCTGAAGGCCGGCATGGCCATGGCCGTCGAGATGGTCGACTTCTTCCACTCGATCCACGGCGCCCCGATGACCGCTTCGATGAGCATGTGGGGCGAGGCCAGCGCCATCGGGATCATCGGCGGCTACGACTCGGTGCAGGCGTTCGAGGAAGGCTCCCGGGCCGTCCAGGCCGAGGGGTCGTTCTTCGACCGTCTGGAGGCCAACGCGATGGGCATCCCCGGCTCCAACATGCACGGCGTCATGCGCCGCATCGTCTGACGAACTGCTCCGGCAGAGGGTCGACCACCGCCCGCCGCTGGGGGAGACTGCCTCGATGCAGCTCTTCCAGCGACGGCGGTGGATCCACCCGGACCGGGTGGCCGGTGGGCACGACGCGTTCGTGGCCCAGTTGTCGTGGATCGACGCCCATACCGGCCTGTCCATGGCCGGGTGGCGGCGGGTGGACGCGGACGGCGAACCGGGGGCCATCCTGGCCACCACCACCTACGGCGACCACGCGTGGTTCCTGGCCGAGGTGGCCCGGCTTCAGACGCTCGCCGACTACCCGCCGGTCAACAACGCCACGGCGGCCCTGACCGTCGGCGAGGACCTCTTCGAACGCTGGGACGCCCCAGAGGGGATCGGGCACGACTGGGTGCTCGGCGACCCCTCATTCCGTCAGGCGACAGGATCTACGCCTTCGCCATCCGGTCAACGAGCGTGGAGCAACGCGGAGGGGGCTGACGGGCTTCTCACCTGGTTTCCGCAACACGACCAACCCGTCGGCGGCGGTGGCCACCGGCTCGAGGAGTGGGCCCGGATCCACTGAGTCGGGGCTCGGGAAGTCGGCTGTCCCTCAGCCGGACCCGTCGGTGGGCCACGTCCAGTGGCTGGGGTGACGCTCGTCGACCTCGCAGTCGTGTTCGTCACGATGGTGGTGCCATTCGGCCAACGGGTGCAGCACCCACTTGCCCACCGAGTGGGCGATCTCGCCCGAACGGGCCAGCACCGGCTGGAACGTGGACTGCCGCTCGATGGGCACCGCCTGGCGGACCCGGGTCCGGTAGGCGAGGTAGAGGGCCAGTACGCCCAGGCAGGACGCCAGCGACCAGAAGTAGGCCGACGGGCCGAACGCCTCCACGGTGATGCCGATGCTCATCGGTGCCGCCATGGCCCCGAAACTGGATGCCAGCACCAGAGTGGACGCGGCGGCCACCCGCTTCTCGGGCGGCACCCAGTCGTTGGCCAGGGCCACGAACTGTCCGTACAGCGGGAACACGAAGGCCCCGAACGCCATGTTGACGATGATCAGGACGATGCTGGTGGCCGGCGTGATGGCCCCGACCACGGCCAGTCCACACGAGATGGACGTCACGATCAGGATGATGGCCCGGCGGGGGTAGCGGTCCGACAGGGTGCCCAGGGGCATCTGCAGCAGCACCGCACCGACCACCGCGGCCGACGTGAACAGGGTGATCCGCCCGGCACCCATGCCCGACTGGGTGCCGAAGACCGCGGCCATCGAGGTGGCCGCCGACTGGACGTACGAACACAGGACGATCCCCACCACGGCCGACGGGATGGTCCGGTACAGCTCCCGGAGCGGCATCTTGTCGTCGCTGGGTACCGGGGCAGCCGTCGACGCCGACAGGGTCACGGGCACCACGGCCAACGAGATCAGCACCGATGAGAGCACGAACAGTTCGAAGCCGTCGGCCGACCCCACGTTCAGCAGCATCTGGCCGACGGCCGTCCCGCCCATCATGATCATCATGTAGGCGCCGAGGATGCTGCCCCGGGTCTCGTTGGTGGCCCGGTCGTTCAACCAGCTCTCGAGGATCACGAACACGCCGGCGTTGCACACGCCGCTGATGAAGTAGACGGCCGACCAACTCGGCGTGGTGACCAGCACAGCGTTGACCAGTACGGCGGTGGACGAGACCGAGGCCAGCGCGGCGAACACCCGGATGTGACCCACCGACGAGAGGGCGACGGGAATCAGCTTGGCGCCGAAGAGGTAGCCGGCGAAGTGGACGGCCATGACCACACCCAGTGCGCCGGCACCGATGCCCTCCGATTCGCCACGGATGGGCAGCAGGATCCGCTGGAGGCCGTTGCCGACCTGCAGGAAGGCAAAGGCCAGGAACAGCGCCCAGACGCCCAGCAGCGACGAGATGGTCGACGTCCGGGCGGCGGTGGGGGCGTTCAACGAAGCGTCCTCACACCCTTCCCGACATGGTCGGGGGACGGAACTCCGGCATGGGCCGCCGCGGCGGCCAGGGCGGCCGAAGCCACCGGTTCGACCATGGGCGCCACACCCGGACCGTCAGGGCCCTGGGCGACGTGGAGCATCATGCACTCCTGAGTGGCCACCGGTTCAGCCCGCTCTTCGCTTGAGGGGTCGTCGGCGAACAGATAGTGGTGCACATGGAGACGCTTGGCGTCGGCCCCCAGTACCAGCGAATCGGTGTGGATCTCGACACCCTGCTTGACCTCGCGCAGATACCGGATACGGGTCTCCACGGTGTAGAAGCTGCCGTGAGCGGCCAGGTAGTCGGGACCGAACCCGAGGGCGATCAGGACCTCGTCGGTGGCCTGGCCGAACGCCACGCCGTAACAGCCCTCGGTGAGGTGGCCGTTGTAGTCGATCCACTCGGCGGGCACGACGGTGCGCCACACCCGGAGGGGTTCGGTTGCTGTCTCCATTGGAGACCTCCCACCTAGATCAGATTCAGGGATTCCGTCTGGGACTCGTCCGGCACTGGCGCGAACGCGCGCAATCTAGGACCGTCCGAGGATCAGACGCAATCACCCTCCGTGGTCAGAAGGCACAGGTGGGCGTCAGGGTCCGGAATCAGCCCAGCGGGCCCGGCGGCAGCGTGGCCGGGTCGGTGATGGCCAGCGCACCGATATCTGGCGCCGGAGCGGTCCCGAACACCTCCTCGGCGACCCGGACATGCTGAAGCAGCGCACGGTCCCGGTTCCACCGGCCCACCAGTTGCAGTCCGATGGGTAGACCGCTCTCGGTGAACCCGGCGGGTAACGAGACAGCGGGCGCCCCGGTGCTGGTGATCCGACAACAGGACCGCATCCAGTCCTTGTAGTGGGGCAGGGTCATGCCTTCGATCTCGGACACCGATGCCCATCCGATCGGGAAGGGCGGGACCTGACTGACCGGGGCCACCATCAGATCGAATCCGGGACTCCCGGCCGCTCCGGTCAGGAAGTCGTCCCATCGGGTCTTGGCGGCCATCTCGGACATCTGGGCCGCCTCGATCTCGTCATCGCTGAGCCCTTTTCCGAGTCGGAGTTCGTACTGGACGTCTTCCTTGATCCGCTCGTCGCCCAGGAGGTGTCCCCACGCGTTCCAGTAGGAGAGGGCCCGTAGGCGCTCAAACGACAGTTCGGAGATCTGGAGATCCGGTTCGGCCTCGATGATCTGCCAACCGGCATCGGCCAGAGCGGTGACCGCTGCATCCACGACCCGGGCCACCTCGCGGTCCACCGGCAACCCGCTGAGGGTTCGTGAGTAGGCCACTCGCGGCGCGGCCGGGACGTCAGGTCTCGATGAAGAGCCGGTGAGGGCATCGTTGTAGAGGGCCAGGTCGGTAACGGTTCGAGCCATGGGGCCGGTGGTGGGCATCTGGACTGCCCCGCCACTCCATCGCAGCAACTCACCGTCAAGGTTCCAGTTGCTGGCCTCCACCGGGTTTCGTCCGGTGGATGGCCGGAAGCCGACCACCCCACAGAAGGAGGCCGGATTCCGCAAGGAACCACCGAGATCCGACCCGTCGGCCAGAGACAACGATCCACAGGCCAGGGCTGCGGCGGCTCCACCGCTGGAACCTCCGGGGGTTCGCGTCGGGTCCCACGGGTTTCGGGTCGTGCCCATCACGGCGTTGTAGGTCTGGGACCCTGATCCGAACTCCGGCGTGTTGGTCTTGCCCACCGGAACCATCCCGAGGCCCTTGACGGTCGCCACGAGGGAGTCGTCCTCGTCGGGGACGTTCTGGGCATAGGCGAGGCTGCCGTAGGTGGTGCGGACCCCGGCGGTGGGCATCAGGTCCTTGAACGCCGTGACCAGTCCCCGCAGCGGGGCGCCCTCAAGCAGCGTCGGATCGTCGTCGAGTCGGCCGGCCAGGTCCTCTGCTGTGTCCCAGTGGACGGTGGGAATGGCGTTGACGACCGGCTCGGTCATCTCGGCCCGGGTGCGGCAGTCGGCCAGCAACTCCCGGCAGGACGCCTGGCCAGCGTCCAGCAGGGCCTTCTGTTCGGTGGCGGTGAGCGCGGCGAGATCCATCGCCGACGGACCCTAGGGCACGCCGACAATGGATCCGCCACTGATGACTAGTGGGGGTGCAGCTCCCACCCAGCGGGGATCGACAGCCCGAACTCGGTGCAGGCGTCGGCCACGGCGATGAACAGGAACTTCCCGAATGACCGTTCGCAACTGATCAGGAACGACGTCTGACCGCCCTGGTCGTCGCGCACCCAGTCGCAGCCCACGGCGCCCAGCGAGCCGCTGAACACGGCGCCGTTCGGCGTGAGCTCGTCGGACAGGTCCAGGTTGCAGATCTTGGACAACGCCGAGGTGGCGTTCGCCCCGCTGATCCGCAACATGGCCCGTCCGTGGGTGATGTCGATGACCGTCACGAAGCCCTCGGTGGGCACGGTCGCCGAGATGGCGCCGGAGCGACCGGGGTCCCCGTAGATCGTCCACTCGTCGGGTCGGGTACCGCACACCAGGTCGCCGTCGGCGTTCCGTCTGCTGCGCCCGTAGGACACGCCCAGGGCGGCCGCGGCAGCCGTGGCGGCGCCGGCCCGGACCTGGATCTTTGTGGTGGCGTAGGCATCGGCCAGCGTCACGCCCCCGTCAGGGGAGGTGAGCGGACCGACGTCCACGGGACTGTGCATGGTGGTCTCAGACACGCTGGCGTGCTCCTTCGTGATCGAAGTGGGCGTGGTGCTCCTGCACCAACGCCTTGATGCGTCGACCGTCGGCCATCAGCACCGTGATCTCGGTCCCGGCGGCCGACAGCGAGGGATCGACCTGCCCGAGGCAGATCGACCGGCCCAGCGTCGGCGACATCCGACTCGAGGTGATGCGACCCAGGATCGTGTTCTGGTCGCCGTCCACGATCTGGGCGGCCTCCTCGGGAACGATCGAGCCGTCCACGGTCTGGATGCCCACCAGGATCGGCAGGTCGTCCCGTCCGTAGGCGTGCTTCAACTCGGGCAGGCCCAGGGTGTCGGGCTTGTCGAGCTTCACCAGGCCACCGAGGCCGGCCGTCGGGGCCTTGGACAGCCCGTCGGTGTCCTGACCCACGATGTAGTGGCCCTTCTCCAGACGCAGGATCCGCTGGGCCTCGACGCCGAACGGCGCACACCCCAGGTCGACTCCGGTCTCCAGCAGGGTCTCCCACACGTGGAGGGCGTGCCCGGACGGCACGTGGACCTCATAGGAGAGCTCCCCGGTGAAGCCGATCCGCCAGATGATGCAGTCCGACACGCCGGCCACCTTGCCGGTCCGCACGCTGAAGTACGGGAAGGCATCGGCGCTCAGGTCGACGCCCTCGGTGAGGCGCTCCAGCAGCGTCCGGCTGTTGGGGCCGGCCACGTTGATGCTGGTCAGCCCACCGGTGACGGCCGTGACGTGCACGTCCCACTCCGGATGGGCGGTCTGCAGCCAGTCCTCGAGCATCTCCCAGATGGCTCCGGCACCTGACGACGTGGTCGTCATGAGCCAGTGGTCCTCGCCCAGACGACCGGTCACGCCGTCGTCGGAGACGACACCGTCCTCGGCCACCATGGCGCCGTAGCGCACCCGACCCACGTCGAGCTTCTGCCACTTGTTGACGTACACCAGCTCCAGGAGCTTGGGCACGTCGGCACCACGGAGGTCCAACTTGCCCAGCGGCGTCACGTCGATCAGGCCGACGTTGGCCCGGACGTTGGCCGCTTCGGCCATGGCGTCGCCGTACTGGTCGGGACGTACCCACTGGCCGGCCAGGAGCGGCGTCGACCCGTGGGCCTCGTGCCAGTCCTGCAGGGCCGAGCGACGCACCGGCTCGAGGATCCGCCCGGCAAGGGCGCCCAGCGAGATCGGCGAGTACGGCGGGCGCCACACGGTGGTCCCGATGTCGGCCATCTCGACCCCGTTGGCCTCGGCCAGCACCGAGGCGGCGTTGACCGTCTCGAGCTTGCCCTGGGACGGGCCCATGGTCACGGTGGTGTACCGCTTCATGAGCTCGATGGAGTCGAAACCCTCCTTGGAGGCCTGGACGAGATCCTTGGACGAGACGTCCTCGGAGAAGTCGACCATGCCGTGCGTGGTGCTCCGGTAGCACTCCGGATGCGGGTTCCGAGCCAGGGGAGTGCGGCTGTCGGCCACCTCTTCCGGCTTGGCCCAGGTCGGAGCGCCAGAGCGTGCCGTCTGACTGACCCGGTCGTGACGGCGTCGCAGCGAACGGTTGGCCGCCAACTCGCCGGTGGCCCGACCATGGGCCTCCAGTTCTGCCGTCGAACCGTCGCCGGCGATGCCACCGGTGGCCAGGATGTTGCTGGGCAACGAGTTGGAGAAGTACCTCGCCGCGACCGGGTCGTAGACCGGTCTGTCGCCACCCATGTTCAGCAGTGACGTCGGAGCGGTCCAGCCGGTGGCGGTTACGACTGTGTCGGCGCTCAGCATCCGTCCGTCATTCACCTGCACCTTCGACACCCGACCCCGGCCCTCGACAGCCACGATGCTCTCGCCCTTGCGGGCGTCCAGCACGGCCACGATCTCCACGCCGGCCCGCTCCAGGTCGGCAACGGCTCCGTCACCCTCCTCGTTGGCCGTCATGACAACGGCCTTGGTGCCGGGCTTCACGCTGAACAGGTTGATGAGTCGTCGGGCGGCACCGGCGAGGATGACCCCGGGGGTGTCGTTGCCGGCGAACACGTAGGGACGCTCGATGAGGCCGGCGGCCACCACCATCACGCCGGCTCGCGCCTTCACGAGACGCTCGGGGGCAGTGGCGTGGCTCCGCTGATTCACGGCGATCCAGTTGTGGTCGTAACGACCGGTGACCGTCGAGTCGACCAGCACCTCGATGTTGGCGTGCGCCTCACAGGCGGCGGCCAACTCGGCGGCCTTCGCCCGCTGGGCATCGTCTCCCCAACGGAGGTGACCACCCAACTCGGTGTAGTGCTCGACGAGCAGGACCGAGGCGCCAGCGTCGGCTGCGGCCAGTGCCGCACCCATGCCGGCCGGACCGCCGCCGGCCACCAGTACGTCCGGGTGGACGTACCGCTTGTCGTAGGCCCCGTGAGTGCTGGTCTCCCAGTGGATCTCGCCACCCGGGGCGAACTTCCGCAGGATCTTCTGGTAGAGCGGCCACAGGAACTGCGGTCGCATGAACGTCTTGTAGTAGAAGCCCGATGACAGGAAGCGGCCCACCAACTGGTTGGACGCCGCCAGGTCGAACTTCAGGCTCGGCCACACGTTCTGCGTGGAGACCACCATCCCGGCCTGCAGCTTGCGGCTGCCTGCCCGGACGTTGGGCTCGTCACCGACCTGCAGAAACAGGTTCGGATCCCAGTGGTCGGCGGTCAGGATGCCCCGCCTCCGGTGGTACTTCATGGAGCGGCCGAACACGTCGACGCCGTTGGCGGCGATGGCCGAGGCAATGGTGTCGCCCTCGTAGCCGGTCATCTGCTTGCCGTTCCAGGTGAACGACAGGCTGGTGGACCGGTCGATCACCTCTCCGGGCTGTGCGGGAAGTCGATTCGTCATGACGCCTCCTGACCACGGATCTCATTGGTGGCCGTGTTGCGCTCGATGGTGAAGTACCGGCGGCAACCGCCCCGGCAGTACCAGGTCTCGGTGACCCAGCCGGCCGGATTGGGCCGCATGTACAGGTACTCACGCCACTCGCTCAACGAGCAGGTGGCGGGATCGGGGCGGGAGATGACCTCTCCGGCCGGTCGGAGGTCGCCGGAGTTCCGGGGACCACAGTTGGGACAGGGAACAATGATCATCAGTGACCCACCGCCGCAGCGCCCTTTTCACCGACGAGGTCTCCCTCGGTGAAGCGCTCGATTCCGAAGGAGGCGATCAGGTCCGCATTGCGGCCGGTGGCGATCGTCTCCGCCATGGTTTCGCCAGCCACCGGGCCGGCCTTGAATCCGTAGGTACCCCAGCCGACGTCGACCAGGTAGCCCTCGACGGGCGTGTTGCCCATCACGGGGGAGTAGTCCGGGGTCATGTCACACAGCCCCGACCACTGGCGCAGCAGGCGCATCTTGGAGATGCCCGGCATGAGCTCCAGCACGTGCCCGGCCAGCTCCTCGGTGAACTCGAGGGTGCCGTTGACCCGGTAGGTACCCACCGGGTCGACCGATGCGCCGAACACGAGCTCGCCACGGTCGGTCTGACTGACGTAGACGTGCAGTGAACCCGACACCACCACGGTGGGCAGGAACACCTTGCACGGTTCGGTGACCGCGGCCTGCAACGGGTGGGTGGTGATGGGCAGCGGTACGCCGGCCATGTTGGAGATGAGCGATGCCCAGCCAGCCGTGCAGTTGACGACGATGGGGGCACTGATGTCGCCCCGGCTGGTCTTGACGCCGGTGACCTTGCCGCCGGCGCCCTTGCCGCCCGGACCCGATCCGCCCTCGACCACGATGTCGAGAACCTCGGTCTCCTGGAGGATGTGGATGTCGTGCACGTCGGCGCCCCGGGCGTAGCCCCAGACCACTGCATCGTGGCGGACGATCCCACCCGGGGGGTGGTGCAACGCACCAAGGATCGGATAGCGGGTGTCCTGGGAGATGTCCAGGCTGGGGGCCTGCTTCTTGACCTCCTGAGCGTCGATGACGCTGGAATCGATGCCCTGGAGCTTGTTCACCTCGGCCCGCCAGTGCATGGTCCGCAGCGCCGAGTCGGTGTGGGCCAGCGTGAGGTGGCCCCGCTTGGAGAACATGACGTTCAGGTTCAGGTCTGTGGACATCGTGTTGTACAGGTCGAGCGACCGGTCGTAGAAGGCCACGCCTTCCGGCGTCAGGTAGTTGGACCGGACAATGGCCGTGTTGCGGCCCGAGCCGCCGCCACCGATGTAGCCCTTGTCGACCACGGCGACGTTGGTGATGCCGTGGTTCTCCGCCAGGTAGTAGGCGGTGGCCAGGCCGTGGAGGCCGCCACCGATGATGACCACGTCGTACGACGATCGCATCTCCGGTCGGCGCCACATCCGTGGCCAGTCACCTCGAGTCAGGCCGTGCTTTACCAGCGCGCCTGCCGAGTACTTCGGGGGTCGCTTCCCCATGGGCAGTCTTCCCTTCTTCCTAGACGTCGACCCCACGCCACGGCAGCGGGTTGACCCCGGTGCCGTAGAGCGGCTGGTCGTCGGATTCGTCGCCGTCGGGAATCCGTGTGGACCCCGTGAACCGGTCAGCGAGCATGTTGTGGAACCGGTGGAGGGGCTCCTCGAAGCGTGGGGAGAGGCGGCCCGGCGTGTAGCCGCCGGAGCTCAGGCCCTTCTGGCCGCGCTGGACGATCTCGATGTCCTCACCGTTGACGTCCAGCCAGAAGTCCCGCGTGGTGGCGAAGTCGGCATCAGCCACGTGGGGATTGGACGGCGGGAGGAGCCAGGTGCCCGTTTCACGGGTCACGCCCGGGGCAATGGGCTCGAGGCGCATCACGAACACGTGGTTGGGCAGCAGGCTGAGCAGGACGTTGGGGAACAGGGCGATGAACCGGCCGCTGGCCAGGTCGGAGTGGCCGAGGCCCTCGGCGGGCGGCATGGCCGCCCAGTCACCACGTTCGTCGTTGGACATCGGGGTGGTGGTCTGGCCGCAGTACATGCCGGCGCCCTGATAGCGGTAGTGGTCCTGGACCCGCGAGACCTTGGACAGTTCGGGATGAACCCAGGGCAGGTGGTAGTACTCCTGGAAGTTCTCACTGATGAGCTTCCAGTTCGATCCGATCTCGAACGTCTCGGTGAGGTGACTTCGCCAGTCGGCCAGTCGATAGCCGGCCAGACGGGCGTCGAGGTCGCCGAACCATTCGCTCACCGGCGGGGTTTCGTCGGACAGGCAGATGACCAGGAAGCACTGCCAGGTGTCGACCCGGACGGGATGCAACCCGTAGTCGGTGGGATCGAAGCCGTCCACGCCAGCCTCGGCGAACTTCGGGGTGGCCACCAGGGTGCCGTCGCGGTCGTATCCCCAGCGGTGGTACGGGCAGCGGATGGTGCTCCCCAGCGTGCAGTCGTCCTCCAGGAGTTGGGTGCCGCGGTGTCGGCAGGCGTTCAGGAAGCCCCGGAGTTGGCCGTCGGCGTTGCGGGTCAGGATGACCGATCGACCGGCGACGGTTCGCACGATGGCACTACCGGGGGCGTCCAACTCGTCATGGAGACCGACGCACACCCAGGAGGTGGCGAAGACCCGCTCCTGCTCCTGGGCGAAGAAGGCATCGTCGACGTAGCAGTCGGCGGGGAGCGCGTGGGCCTCGTGGACGGGACGTCGGGTCCCGACCCAGGCTTCCTCGGTGGTCCAACGGGACTCCGGGACGGCGTGAAGGATTTCGGTCGAAGTGGTCATGCGGGGAATGCCATCGCGATCGTGACCGTGGGCACACGGGGACGGCGTCGAAAAGGTACGCCCGGTTTCACTCTGTGTAAAGGATGAGTAATCTCATGGGACCATGAATCAAATCAATACCACGGTGACGGGGAGCCAGATCGCCTCCGGTCCCGCCTCCGGTGACCTCCCGTCCATCCAGGGACTCAACACCTTCGCCATCGTGGCCCGCCACGAGAGTTTCTCCAGTGCCGCCGACGAACTGGAGGTCGGCCAGTCGGCGATCAGCCACGCCATACGGCAGTTGGAACGCTGGTTCGGCTGTGCCCTGTTCGAGCGGGACCACCGGGGGATACGTCTGACCGCGGAGGGCCGGATCCTGGCTGACGGCGTGGGAGCCGGTCTGGCCCGCGTCCACCAGGCGGTGCGAGACGTCCAACACCTCCACGACCACCTCACCGAGGTGGTGGCCATCTCGGTCTCCACGGCCACGGCCAGCAACTGGCTGATTCCCCGTCTGGCTCGCTTCAAGGCCGATCACCCGGAGATCGACGTTCGCTGCGTCACCACCGATTCGGATCGCAACTTCGACACCGGATCCGTCGACCTGTTCATTCCGGTGGGTCGGGCCCGATGGCCGGGGTGCCAACGGTGGGCGCTGACCGCCGAGACCGTCTATCCGGTGTGCAGCCCGGACCACGTGGCATCGGTCGGACCGGCACCGTGGACGCTCGACCAGTTGATGGGGGCCGAGCTCCTCACGCTCCAGGAACGCCACCGATCGAGGATGCGCTGGTCCGAATGGTTCGGCGCCCTCGGGGCCGGTGCTCCCGAGGGCGCCGGCCAGGGGATCACCAACGACTACTCGGTGCTCCTGCACGCCGCCATGGAGGGACAGGGGGTGGCCCTGGGGTGGCATCACCTGGTGGCTGACCTGGTTGCCCAGGGACGGCTGGTGCGGCCGGTGGTCGAGTCGGTGACCACCGACGAGCCACTCTGGCTGAACGCTCCGCCGGGACGGTCGCTCGATTCGGCCACCGAGCTGCTGCGCGACTGGTTGCTCGCTCATGCCTGAGAGAGGGGCTTGAACGAGGGGTCTGAGCAGGTGACTTGAGCAGGGCCACCCGTGGTGACCGGACCTAGGGTGAGTCCATGACAGGACTGGTGAGTCCATGACAGGACTGAACGTCGTCGACCATCCGCTGGTGGCGCACAAGTTGACCCAGATGCGTCGGGTCGAAACGCCGAGCAGCCAGTTTCGACTGCTCCTGACCGAGATCAGCCTTCTCCTGGCCTACGAGGTGACCCGCGACCTGCCCCTGCGCGATGTGAGGATCACCACGCCGCTGACCGAATCCGACCAGCCTGAACTGGTCGACGATCCGGTGGTCGTGTCCATTCTTCGGGCCGGCAACGGATTGCTGGACGGCGTGCTTCAGGTCATCCCGTCAGCCCGGGTCGGTCACGTCGGGCTCTATCGGGACCACGACACGCTCGAGGCCATCGAGTACTACTGCAAGTTTCCGCCGATGGAGGGCCGCACGGTCATCGTGGTCGACCCCATGCTGGCCACCGGCAACTCGGCGGCCGCCGCCCTGGACCGGGTGAAGGCCAACGGACCGGCGTCGATCCGCTTCCTGTGCCTGCTGGCCGCACCGGAGGGCATCGAGGCCCTGCGTGCTGCGCATCCTGACGTGGCCATCTGGACCGCCTCGGTCGATGAGTGCCTGAACGAGGTGGGCTACATCGTCCCCGGACTGGGTGACGCCGGTGACCGGATCTTCGGCACGACCTGAGTTGCCGGTGGCTCCCGGGCGGCGGGCGCATCTTGCTGGCCTGCGTGGTGGCCAGTGCGGTGGCCAGCGCAGTGGCCGTCGAGGCACGTCGATTCTGGCCATCACGGTCCTCGGGCTACTGGCTGCCCTGGCCAGCGCCCTGACCAGCGCCCCGGCCCGCGCCGCGGAGGGCGGACCGGCCGACTCTCCGGTTCCCGAACTGTTGGGGCGCGACCCCGGGGTCGTGTACCTGACCTTTGACGACGGCCCCGACCAGCTCTTCACGCCGATCCTCCTGGACCTGCTGGATGCCCACGGGGCCCGTGCCACCTTCTTTCTGCTGGGTCGGAACCTCGCGGCCCGCTGGGGGAGCGACGAGGTCCAGGACCTGCTCAACCGGGGGCACGCGGTGGGCAACCACTCGACCCACCATCGGATGCTCACCGAGCAGCACCCGTGGAGCATGGCCGCCGACCTCGAGGAGGCATCGGTTCTCCTGGAGGACCTGACCGGATACCGGCCGCCGTGCTGGCGCGCCCCGTACGGCGACCGCAACGCTGAGGTCGACCTCGTGTCCGAAGCGCTGGGAATGACGCACGTGGGCTGGACGGCCGATCCCCAGGAGTGGCGCGACCCGTGGGTGCCGGTGGTCATCGACTACCTGACCCGTGAGCGTCATGACGGCTCGGTCGTCCTGTTGCACGATCGCAAGTGGCTGTCGCTGCACATCGTGGACGACCTGTTGCCGGCCTTCCACGAGGAGGGCTGGCGGTTCGACGCCCTGCCGACCTGTAGTGCGCCGGGTGCGCGCGCTGAGCGCATGGGGACCAGGGGGATCGACGACACCCCGGTGGGTCGGGTGGAGGGCGTGACGGTGGTCGACGGCGGACTGGAGATCACCGGTTGGGCGTACGACGCCGACGCCCCCGACGGTGGTCTGGAGATCGTCGTGAATGCCGGGACCGGGGACCTGGAGACGTTGGCCCGGACAGGAGCCGATCACGATTTCACCGTCCGTCTGGACGGCACGCCGACCGATCCGATCTGCGTGTGGGCGGTCGATGCCGGTCGCCGACAGGACGCCGCTCTGGGCTGTCATCGTCCGGCGATCCCGCCCGTCGGGTGATACCGCCCGTACCCTCCGTGCGGTGACACGGCAGTTTCCCGATGGACCACCGGCCGACGAGGCCGCGGCGCTCCTGACCGTCCAGCACCGGGTGGCCCGGGCCATGAGCCTGGTGACCCGACTCGAGATCGGGCCGCCACCCGAGATGCCGTCCGGTCCGGTCATCCACGCCGCCAACCACCGGAGCCTGGCCGACCTGCTTCTGGCGGCCAACACGTTCAGCCGTTGGAACTGGCCCATCCGACCCCTGGTGGCCGCCGCCTATTTCGATCGACCGGGTATCGGTGGGCTGCTGGAGCGACTTCGATGCATCCCCGTCAGCGGCGCCGAGGCACTGGACCTGGCCGTCGATGTCCTTGCCGAGGGGTGGTCGGTGGCCATCATGCCGGAGGGTCGGATCGTGCCCGAGGCCGAGTGGGGGCCGACGGGAGTGGGGCGGGCCCGCTCGGGAATCGGCCGTCTGGCGTTGGACACCGGGCTCCCGGTGGTGGCCATCGGAGCCAGCGGGACCGAACGTTTCTGGCCCCGTGGGCGGTCGGTGCCGCGTTTCAGGCCGGGGCGGCGCTTCCCTCTGGCGGTGAGCAGCGAGGTGGTGGGTGTGATCTCCGACCAACCGCCTCGGGACGCCACCGACCACATCATGGAGGCCATCGCCCGCCAAGTGGCCGTGTCGGACCGACTCACCGGCCGCACCGCCTGAGTTGGGTTCAGCCGTGCCCGTGACCGTGGTCGTCCACCAGGAACAGGTCGTGGGCGTGGTCGTGGTGGGCGTGGTTTCCCAGCACCCGTTCGCCGTAGGCCTCACGTAGGACCTCGGGGACGAGCACCGTCTCCGGAGGACCGGAGGCGATGAGCCGACCGTCCAGCACCAGGACGGTGTCGCAGTGCCGGGCTTCGTCGAGGTGGTGGGTGGACAACACCACGGATCGTCCAGCGGCCGTCTCCTGCTCGATGACGGCCAGGATCCGTTCCTGGCTCACCAGATCGAGGCCGGTGATCGGCTCGTCGAGCAGCAGGAGGTCCGCCTCACGGGCCAGCGCCTGAGCGACCAGCACCCGCTGGCGCTGTCCGAACGAGAGGGCCCCCAGCGGCGTGTCGTGAAGGTCGGCCACCTCGAGGCGTTCGGCCACCGTCGCCACCACGGCGTGATCTTCCGGGCGGAGGCGACGGGGAAGCATGGTGGAACGGAAGCGACCCATTCGGATCACCTCTCTGGTGGTGAGGGGCATCCATCCGCCCACGTGCCGTTGGGTCACGATGGCCACCGATGCCCGGGAGCCGTTCCTGCGGTGGATCGTGCCGCTGGTCGGTGAACGGAGCCCGGCCAGCACCTCCAGGAGGGTGGTCTTTCCCGACCCGTTGGGTCCGACCAGAGCGATCGACGTGCCGGGGTGTATCTCCACGCTCACGTCATCCAGGGCCCGATTTCCGCCGCGGACGACGGTCACGCCCTCCAGCGAGAGGTGGGGTACCGGCGTGTACGTGGGGGAGTGGTCGACCATCTTGAGAATCATTCTCGCTTGAGCGGGCCCCGGCGCCAACCCGAGGAACAGAACCCGGACGATCTAGTCTCCCGACCATGACGGTGACCGATCCCGAACGCGAGGTCCTGGCCACCTACGACGGGGGCCGGGAACTCAAAGGCGAGCGGCGTTGGGCTCCGGGCGGACACACTCTGATCGGACCGACCGGTCACCTTGCCGCGGAGCGACAGGCCCTGCTGGAAATGACCTGGACGCACTTCGACGCGGAGATGCTGGGAACGACGGTGGGTGCGGTGCTCCATGGCATCGACCTGTCGCGGGATCTGCCCGATGCCGTGATCGACGAGGTCCAGCGTGCGCTGGATGCCTACAAGGTCGTGTTCTTCCGCGAGCAGCACCTGACCGCCGACCAGCACCTGGCCTTCGCCCGGCGGTTCGGCGAGTTGGAGGTCCACCCGTTCATCCCCTCCAATGACGTCCAGCCCGAGTTGGTGCGTCTGGCCAAGGGGAACGAGTCCGGCGGCTACGAGAACAACTGGCATCACGACGTCACGTGGCGTGCCCAGCCGTCGAGGTCGACCATCCTCCGGTGCGTCGAGGCGCCACCGGTCGGCGGTGACACCTTGTTCGCCGACATGTGCGCCGCCCACGACGGCCTTCCCGAGGAGATGCGGGCGGAGATCGCCGGACGGGCGGCGGTGCACTCCTTTGAACGGGCCTTCGGCGGAAAGGTTCCTGAGGATCGCCGGGACGAGATACGGGCGCTCTATCCGGAGGTGGAACATCCGATCGTGTGCACCCACGACCGCACGGGACGTCGCCACCTCTATGTGAACCGGGTCTTCGTCGAGCGTCTGGCCGACCGTGACCGGGACGAGAGCATCGACCTCATCGACCGCCTGTGCCGTCTGGCCGACTATCCGGAGTACCAGTGCCGCTTCCGCTGGGAGCCGGGTTCGATCGCCTTCTGGGACAACCGGGCCGTCCAGCACTACGCCAGCAGCGACTACTGGCCCGATGTGCGGATCATGGAACGGGCCAGCATCCGGGGCAGCCGACCCGTCGCCTGAAGTCGGCTACCAGAGGCCGGTGGCCATCCCCCCGGCGAGCGTGGCGCCCAGTTCGGTGGCGGCCGCCAGATCCTCATCGGTGACGTCGCCGGCCACCACCAGGGGTGGCACGACCGGCCGCCACTCCAGCCCGGTGGCCAGGGGAACGACGGCATCCACCGCTGCAGTTCCACCGCCACCGGCCTTGACGAGCAGCCCGTACGGCCGGCCTT
Source organism: Acidimicrobiales bacterium (assembly GCA_014239855.1). GTDB lineage: Bacteria > Actinomycetota > Acidimicrobiia > Acidimicrobiales > MedAcidi-G1 > UBA9410. The sequence goes on from JAAZXY010000011.1 coordinate 43,077, forward strand.
TCGTGTGTTCAAGGCACGGGTAGTAGGTGCGGTCGAAGAAGTCCTTGAGTGCCCCGGACATGTACCCGAAGTTCTCCGGGGTGGCCAGCAGGTAACCGTCGGCGGCCAGCACGTCGTCCACGTCGGCGTCCAACGCGGAACGGACCACCACGTCGACGGCCGTGCCGGCGATCTCGGCAATGGCCGGGTCCCGGGCACCGGTGACCGCGGCATCGACCAGCGACCGGGTGCCGCCCGACGCGGAGTGCATCACGACCAGAAGCCGGGTCGGCTCGCTCACCGGATCAGAAGTGGTACGGGAAATCGCCGAAGTCCTGGGGCCGCTTCTCCAGGAAGGCGTCCCGGCCCTCCTGGGCCTCGTCGGTCCCGTAGGCCAACCGGGTGGCCTCACCGGCGAACACCTGCTGCCCCACCAGGCCGTCGTCGATCATGTTGAACGCGAACTTGAGCATGCGTTGGGCCGTCGGGCTCTTGGCGTTGATGGCTGCCGCCCATTCCAGCGCCACCTCTTCGAGCCGGTCGTGGTCGACCACCTCGTTGACGGCACCCATGGCGTGCATCTGCTCGGCGTCGTACTCCCTCCCCAGGAAGAAGATCTCCCGGGCGAATTTCTGGCCCACCTGCCGGGCCAGGTAGGCCGATCCGAAGCCGCCGTCGAAGCTGGCCACGTCAGCATCGGTCTGCTTGAACTTCGCGTGCTGGCGGCTGGCCAGGGTCAGGTCGGCCACCACGTGCAGGCTGTGTCCTCCGCCGGCCGCCCAACCGGGCACCACGGCGATGACCACCTTGGGCATGAAGCGGATGAGGCGCTGCACCTCGAGGATGTGGAGGCGTCCGGTGCGGGCCGGATCCACCGACTCGGCGGTGTCGCCGTCGGCGTAGCGGTAGCCGTCCCTGCCTCGGATCCGCTGGTCGCCACCTGAGCAGAAGGCCCAACCGCCATCGCGCTCCGACGGCCCGTTCCCGGTCAACAGAATGGTGCCGACGTCCGATGACATCCGGGCGTGGTCCAGAACCCGGAAGAGTTCATCAACCGTGTGGGGACGGAAGGCGTTTCGCACCTCCGGTCGATCGAAGGCGATCCGCACCGTGCCCTGGTCGACGGCCCGGTGGTAGGTCAGGTCGGTCAGGTCGAAACCCGATACGGCCTCCCACCGATCAGGGTCGAAGATCGCCGAGATAGTGGGTTCCGAAGCGTCCGTGGCCATGGCCCGGGAGCATACGGCCCGGTGCGGAGTGGGTCGGAATCGGTCCCTACGCTCTCCTGTGTGGATGCACGGCGGGAAATCGTGATCGACGCTCCGGTGGCCGACGTGTGGGCCGTGGTGTCAGCGGCGGAGCGGCAGGCCGAGTGGTTCCCGGGCATGGTCTCGTCGGCCGTGTCGGAGACCGATGGGGTGCTGGTCCGGACCATCGTCACGGCGGCCGGCGGCTTCCTGCTCGAGGAGATCCTCTCCGTCGACCATGAACGGCACTGCTTCGAATACCGGATCACCGGGCCGTTCCACCTTGATCACCACGTGGGCCGGATCACCGTGTCTGACGAATCGGGAGGGAGCCGGGTGCTCTACGAACAGGAACTCGAGCCCAAGGCCCTCACCTACGTCCTCGACGGGGCCATGGGCGACGCCCTCGAAGGGCTCCGGGACCTGGTGGTGGACGGTCGGACCTCACGATCGTGGGTACCGCCGGATCCGGCGGATGTCGAGACCGACTCCGCCGGTGGGAGCAGCTGATGGCCACCCGCATCCTCTTCGTAACCACCGATCAGCAACGGTTCGACTCGCTGGGCTGCAACGGCGGTGGGATCGCCCGGACCCCGGTCATCGACGGTCTGGCGGCCGACGGGGTCCGCTACGAACGGGCCCACCCGCAGAACGTGGTGTGCATGCCGTCGAGGGCCACCATGCTCACCGGTCAGCACGTCCGCAATCACGGCGTCTGGATGAACGGTGTGCCGCTGCCTGCCGATGCTCCGACGGTGGCCGGCCTGCTGCACGACGCCGGTTGGCGGACCGGCCTGTTCGGGAAGGCGCACTTCGAGCCGTTCCTGGACCCCTTCCTGCGTTTCCCCCAGAACCGCATGGGCGTGTCGGGCACCACCGATGACGACGGTCGGCCCTACCGGGGGTTCGATCGCATGGAGTTCGCCGGTCACGGGTCGGCCGGACTGTTCCATTTCGGAGGGTGGCTGCGTGAGAACCATCCGGAGCACCTCGGGTCCTTCTATCCGGCGCTGGACGCCACCCTGGACGTCAACTCGGCGGGTGGCGGCGACACCGGGGCACCGCAGGTCCACCGCAACGAGGCGCCGCCCGAGGCGTACCACACCGGTTGGGTGGCCGACCGGGCCATGGGCTGGCTGGACGGCCTGTCCGACGACGACGACTGGTTCTGCTGGTTGAGTTTTCCCGACCCCCACCATCCGTGGGATCCGCCGGCTTCGGAACTGCACCGGGTGCCGTGGCGCGACCTCGACCTGCCGGCCGGTTACCCGGTGGACCGCGAGGAGCGGGAGGTCGCCCTGGACGCCAAGGGGGCGCACTGGCGTCGGTGGTACGACGGCGACCTGATGTCGAACTTCGAGGCGCCGGCCCAGTGGGTTCCGGCCACCCTCACCCCTGACCAGGTCCGCGAGGTCGATGCCATGACCCACATCGAGAACGAGCTCATCGACGAGTCCCTGGGGCGGCTCCTGGCAGCGGTGGCGGCCCGTGGGTGGGATGACGACCTCCACGTGGTCTTCACCACCGACCATGGCGAGTTCCAGGGCGACCACGGCCTGCTCTTCAAGGGTCCGTTCCATGTGGACTCGCTGATGCGTCTGCCGCTGGTGTGGCGGCCTGCGCCATCGTCGGGGGTGGCGCCGTCGGTGGTGTCCGATCCGGTGGGTCTGGTCGACCTGGCGCCGACGTTCTGTCAGATCGCCGGGCTGGACGTGCCGGAGTGGATGGACGGTACGCCACTGCCCGCATCTACTGATGAGGCCGTGGATCGCCACCGGCCGGCGGTCCTCACGGAATGGGACAGCGTGCATCCGTCGGGTGCGGAGGTGCACCTGCAGACGGTGACCCTCGACGGCATGGTCTGCACCCGTTACGAGCCGGGAACCTGCCATGAGGGGACCGAAGGTGAACTCTGGGACCTGGCCGACGACCCGCTGCAACGGATCAACCTCTGGGACGATCCGGCACGGCGTTCGCTGCGTGACGATCTGGTGGCCGAGCTGGATGCCCTCCTGCCCGATCGCCCCGACGTACTTCTGCGCGCCGAGTCGCCCGTCTGACGCTGTCACACCCCATCGTCATGATGGGTCCATGGAATCGACGGCCACCTCCACGACCAGCGGGACGACGGCCCGGGCGTTGGTGCAGTCGGTCGAGGCCGTTCTGTCGGGTCTGGATGTCGACCATCTGACCACCGTCGACCGTACGGACCTCCTCCGGTCGCTCACCGTGGTCGAGGGGATGGTCGCGGCAACTCGGAGCCGGGTGCTCTCCAGCTCGCCCGGTGCTTCTGGTACCGGGGTCCGACGATCCGCTGAGTTGGTCCACGAGACGGGGATGTCAGGATTCGAGGCGTCCCGTGCGGTGCGGCTGGCCGACACATTGCTCGCCGTTCCGGCTGCTGCCGATGCCCTGGCCGAGGGACGGATCACCACGGGGCACGCGTCGGTCCTGGCCGGGGGCGTGTCGTGGCTGAACCGGTCGGCCGCCGCCGTCGACGGGTCCCTGATGGAGGCGGCGTGCCACCAGTCCGTGGACGAGTTCAAGGCCACGGTGGCCCGATGGGAACTGGTCGAGAACGGTGACGCCGACGGCCGTCTCCTCGCCGCTCGCCAGCACCGCAACCGAACCCTGTCGTGGTTCACCCGCGACGACGGGATGATCCGGCTCCAGGGCGACTTCGCTCCCGAGGTCGGAGCCGTGGTGACCGGCGCAGTGCATGCGCTCTCCGAGCACCTCTGGCGAACCGAGGACGGTCGGTCGGCCGACCCGGGGATGGATCCTGCCGGTCCAGCCCCGAGCTCCGTTGGACAGGCCGCCGCTGCGGGACGCCGGTCGATGGGGCAGCGCAACGCCGATGCCCTCGCCGAACTGATTCGTCGAGCCGGATCGCCCGGCACCAGCGACGACGGGTCACACGGTCCGGATTTCCCAGCGGCAGGTCGGCCCCTGGTCGACCTCCTGGTCAGCGTGGACCTCGCCCGTCTGGAGTCACCAGTGCCGGGCCGTGCCGACGGGGCGATGGCCGCCGCTGACGAAGAACCTGGCCGGTGTACCACCGCCGACGGGGTGGCCCTGCCGCCCGCGGCGGTTCGGCGCCTGGCCTGTGACGCCGGCATCATCCCGGTGGTCATGGGGGCTCAAGGTGCCGTTCTGGACATCGGACGTCGCAACCGAAACATCCCCACGGCCATTCGCAAAGCTCTTGTCGTTCGCGACGGCGGCTGCGCCTTCCCGGGATGTGGCAGGCCCGACTCCTGGTGCGATGCCCACCACATCCACCATTGGGCCGACGGTGGCCCCACCAGTCTCGACAATCTCGTGCTGCTCTGCTCGACCCACCATCACGTCATCCACGACGAGAACTGGACCATCGAATGGGCCCTACCCGTGGACCAACGAACCGTCGGGAGTGGCGGCGGGGGATGGGCATTCAGGGCACCGGGCAGTCAGGCCCGTCCCGCCGGTGGGCCCTGAGTCGGGGCCTGTGCTTGAGCCAGACAGGCGGAGACGACCTCCGCTGAGCAGCCAACGATGTTCAACGCCCCGGGCCCCATGGCCACGAGGTCGGCATGGGTCGCCCCCATGATCCCCGATACAGCTGCCTCCACCCATTGGTCATCGCTCGCGACCATGTTCCCGTCAGGCATGTTCTCGTCCGGCGTGTTCCCCTCGGCCATGTCCGCTGGTCCGGTCCGATCACCGAAGCCGGTGATCACCGCCATGCCGGTCGGCTCGACGTCCAACGTGGTCACGGTCAGGTCGGGTCGGTGGCGCTTCAGAAGGACCACCGCTTTCCAGACGTCACCGCTCCAGACGGTCGTGGTCCGCTCCCGGGTCGACGTCTCGGCACTGATGGGAACCACGTCGTGGAGCAGCACCACGGTCCCCGGATGGGCGTGACGCTCGATGGCCAGAACGTCGGCCAGGGCGACCTCGAAATGGTGCAGGCCGTCCACGAACGCCAGATCGACCATTCCGCCCAACAGACCCTCGACGTCGTGGGACTCGAAGAAGTCCTCGGAGGTGGTGGGCACCACCGTCCAGTTCGGATGATCCAGGTCGGTCACCCGTGGCTCGGGGTCCACCCCGATGATCCTCGTCTCCGGTCCCACGAGGCCGAGTGAATGGCCCTCGTTGACCCCGATCTCCAGGTAGCGGGTCGGTCGCAGTCTCCGATGGACGTCGGCCAGCAGGTGAAAGTACGTCGGATACGCGCTCACTGGCGCCTCGTCCGGCCATCGTTCATCGTGACCTCGCTCATCAACTCCGCCTCCACCAGACGCCCGTCCAGTCGATCGGCACGACCTCGTCGGTGATGTCGTGCCGTGAGCGGTAGTCCTCGACGGCTCGACGACAGGGCTCGAACGCCCCGTAGTCGTCCACGATCAGAATCCCGCCCACCGAGAGCTTGGGGTACAGGTTCTCCAACGCCTCCCACGTGGACTGGTAGAGGTCGCCGTCCAGTCGCAACAGGGCCAGTTGCTCGATGGGCGCCGAGGGCAGCGTGTCGGCGAACCAGCCCTCCAGGAACCGGACCTGGTCGTCCAGGAGGCCGTAGCGGTCGAACGACGCCTCCACCTCGGGTCGTGACACGGCCAGCGTCTCCACTCCGGACAGATCCACGCCCTCATCGGCCGGCCATGTCTCGGCGTCGGGCGGGGGTAGCCCCCGGAACGAGTCGGCCACCCACACGGATCGGTCCTCGTCGCCCCACGCGGCCAGAGCTCCCCGCATCAGCACCGTGGCGCCGCCGCGCCACACGCCGGTCTCCATGAGGTCGCCGGGTACGCCGTCGTCGAGAACGGTGGTCAGGCTGTCCACGAGGTTGTCCAGTCGGCGGCGACCGATCATGGTCTCGGCGGTGGCTGGCCAGTCGCGGCCTTCGGCGCGGACGCCCGCTTCGACGTCGGGTTCCATCTCCGGGAACAGGTCCCGACACAGGCATCCGGCCAGAAGGTCCAGGTAGCGCCGACGAAGACCCGCCTCAGGCATGTTTCTCAGATACGGGCCCAAGTCGCGCTTCTCAGTCAAGGGCCTCGAGGGCGCCGGATTCGATCAGGGCGCCCACCCGGTCCGGGTCCATGCCCAGATCCTCGGTGCAGAATCGTCGACTGTGCTCGCCGATGAACGGCGCCTGGGAGATCACCGGTGGTCCCATGCCCGACCCGGTGAAGCACGGGCCGGCCATCACGATGGACCCGAGACCCTGTTGGTCCACCTGGGCCAGGAAACCCCGTTCGGCGAGGTGCGGGTCCTCCATCTGGTCAATGCAGAACGTCACCTTCCCGGCCGGCACCCCCTCGGCCTGGCATCGACCCTGCACCTCGGTCCGGTCCAACGTGGCGGTCCACTCGGCCAGCCGGGCTTCCACCGCCTCCCGGTCGGCCATGCGGCCCGCGGTGGTGGCCAGTGCGGCATCCCGCGCCCACTCAGGGTCACCCATGGCCCGGCGGAGGCCCTCCCAGTCGTCGTCATCGCGCACGCACACCACGGCCCAACGCTGCTCGCCTGCACACGGGAAGGTGCCCCATGGCGCACCGTGGGGAGAGGAGTTGCCCCGCGGCCGCACGCTGCCCGGGTCGAGTGCCTCGGCCAGCAACTCGTCGGCCAACGTGGCCATGAGCGCCTCGACCTGGGCCACCTCGACGTGGGCGCCGGTGGCTCCACGGTCCCGGCCGATCACCGCGGCCAACGCACCGAGGGCTCCCAGCCGGCCGGCCAGGTGGTCCGGATGGATGGCGTTACTCCCCGGCGGGCCGTCTCCGTCGTCGAACGCCCAGAGCCAACTCAGGCCGCCGGTCGTCTGGATGGTCGGTCCGTAACCGGTCCATTCGGCCTGTGGCCCCCGTGACCCCATCAACTGGCTGGACATCATCACGGCATCGGGGTTCATCCGGTGAACGTCGTCCCAGCCCATCCCCAGGGACGCCATGGTTCCCGTGGAGTTGTTCTCCACCACCACGTCAGCCCAGCCCACCAGGCGGTCCACGACCTCACGGGCGTCGGGATGTTTCAGGTCGAGGCCCAGGCAACGCTTGGTGCGGCTCGACGAGGCGAAGGGCCCGCTCATCTCGCCACCCATGATGATGCGGATGAAGTCCGGGTAGGCGTGGCTCTCGATCTTGACCACGTCGGCGCCGTACTCGGCCAGCATCCGGCCGCATTCCACCCCGACGCCGCCATGGCCGAAATCGGCCACCCGGAGGCCCCGCAACGGCAGGTCGGCCGCCGGGCCGAGGGGAGATGCCATGGCGAATCGGGGTCCGTCAAAGGCGGCCTCGTGTTCACCGGGCTCGGGTGCCCGGTGGCGGTGACCGATCCGCACGCCGTCGATCTCCATGGGCCCGGAAACGACCTTCGCATCAACTCCCGGGGAGACTTCGGCGGTGGTGAAGGTGCCACGGGCCGCAAAGTGCTCGTCGGCCAGGAGGTCGGCCGGCGACAGCAGGGGAGTGGCCACCACGCCGCGTCGTTGAGCCTCACGACAGCCCTCGATCATGGGCAGGTCGGCCCAGTGCTCGGCGAACAGCGGATTGATGACGTCGGTGTTCCTGAGGCGGTTGACGTAGTCGGCCCAGTAGTCGTCAGCGAAGGCTTCGGGCGAGCCCATCCACTCCCACAGGGCACGCCACTGGCCGGGCGCCATGACCACGCACCGGACCTTTCCGTCGGCGCAGTCGAACGTGGGGTACATCGGGCTGTCGCCGGATCGCACCTTTGGCGGGGTCGACCCCCGTCGGATGGTGTCGCTCGTGCTGGCCAGGCCCCAGGTGTTCATCTGGGCCACCGCCTCAAGCGCCGAAACGTCGAGGTGTTGTCCCCCCGCACCACGGCCTCGATGGACGAGGGCGACGAGAACCGCGTAGGCGCCGAGGATTCCCACGGTGTCGCTGGCGATCGACCCGGGCAGGAGCAGCGGCGGCTTGTCCGGCACCCCACTGAGGGCCTGCCATCCCGAGAGGGCGAACACCACGTCGTCGGTGAACGCCAGGTCCCGGTCAGGGCCGGTCTGGCCGAAACCGGTGAGCGAGGCCACGATGAGGTCGGGATTGGCGCCCAGGAGCACGTCCGGACCGAGGCCCAGATCGTCCAACGTCCCCGGGGCCCACGATTCGACGACCACGTCGGCCTCGGCCACCAGCGCGAGGAAGGCCTCCCGGTCGGCTTCGGTGGTCGGATCCTGCAGGTCCAGAACGGTCGACCGCTTGTTGGCGTTCCGGACCGCGAAGTGGAGCGAGGACCCGTCGGGGCCGAACGGCTCTCGCCGTCGGGACGCCACACCGGCCGACGGCTCGATTCTCAGGACGTCGGCACCGAAGTCGGCCAGCAGGCGACCACAGAGGTCGCCCAGGCCGTCAGTGAGGTCCAGTACCCGCAGGTCGGCGAGTGGACGGTCGGTGGGACTCATCCGCGATGGTTTACCACCTGCCCCCGATC
>JAAZXY010000120.1:0-242 GCA_014239855.1 Acidimicrobiales bacterium
TCCTCAGTCAGGACGTCGGTCCGGATGGCCGCTGCCACGTCGGTCGGTGACCCGTGGAGGCGTTCCGACCCGGCCACGTCGAGAAACGCCTCGTCCAGCGACAACGGCTCGACAAGCGGCGTGTACCGCCGGAAGACCTCCATCACCCGGCGGCTCACCTCGCCGTAGTGCCGATGGTCTCCTGGGAGGAAGGTCAGGTCCGGGCACATTCGGCGAGCCCGCGTCGACGGCATGGCCGACCG
>JAAZXY010000120.1:252-706 GCA_014239855.1 Acidimicrobiales bacterium
CGGCCACCACCCCGCGGTCACCTTCCCCGCCGACCACCACCGGTCGTCCCCGGAGTTCCGGGCGGCGGACCAGCTCCACCGATACGAAGAAGGCGTCCATGTCGACGTGCAGGATCGGCGTTCCCGATACCGGTGGGCGTCTTCGGTCAGCCATCGGGAGGATTCAGCCGCTCTACCGTTAGATCTCCGGAGTTTGATCCGCGGGCCACGTAAGAGAACTCGGGAGCCTCCGACTCCCCGGCCTGGGAACCGGCCAACCATTCGGTCACCGGTTCGCGCACCCAACGGGGGGCAGTGGCCAGCAGGGGTCCGGCTGCCTCGGCGTCCACGAAGCGGGCGTCTTCCACGATGTGGTCCGGATCCTCGAGCACCACCTCACCGGTCCAAGAGAGCGCTCGGTATACATCCACCCCCAGGACCATGTCGCGGCCTGGGAATTCAACCGACACGCGAT
>JAAZXY010000121.1 GCA_014239855.1 Acidimicrobiales bacterium
CCGCGAGGATGTGATCCTGAGGGCTGGTGACCTGCTGCGGGTCGTGTGCAAGCGACGGGCACTACGCGATGTCACGAATCGCCTCGGCATCGCCCGCGACATGCCCACCAGGGCGCTCCTCCTCGGCGGTGGCCGCACCGCCGAACTGTTGGCCGAGTCCCTCATCGCCCGCGGCCTCGACATCGGCGTGATCGAACGGCGACCTGAGCGGGCCAGCGAGTTGAGCGCCCGATTCGGCCAGGCGATCGTCTACCAGGGCGACATCACCGACGCCGACCTCCTGGAGCAGGCCAACGTCTCGGGCCAGGACGTGGTCATTGCCCTCACCGGCGAGGACCATGCCAACGTCCTGGCCTGCCTCTACGCCAAGTCGGCCGGCGCCACCCAGGCCAGGCGCCGTGGAACCGACAAGGGAGGTCCGGAGACCATCGCGGTGATCCATCGCCTCGAACTCCTCGACCTGATCGAAGCCCATCAGGTGGACGCCGCCGTCAGTCCCCGGACTGCCTCGGCAAACAGCGTGCTCCGGTTCATACGCGGCGACGGCGAGACAGTCACCGCCGTGGCCACGTTCCTCCACAGCGACGTCTAGGTCCTCGAGTTCGCCGTATCGGACGACAGCGCCTGCAACGAAAGGACCCTCGCTGACCTCGACGTCCCGAAGGGTGCGCTCGTCGGGGCCATAGTCCGGGAC
>JAAZXY010000122.1 GCA_014239855.1 Acidimicrobiales bacterium
CGGGACGTCCTTGGGTCGGCGCTCCTGGTACACGTAATCCAGCTCGACCGAGTTTCGGCCACCGAGCAGACCACCAGTTGCGGTCGATCTAGGTCGTCCACCGACCGGCCGGCTCGGGCCGCACCGTCGGCCAGGCGGTCCATGGCCCGCCGGTTGTACTCCGGCGACACCAGGTAGTTCAGGACTACCCCGTCGGCAATCTCGCCGGTCAACTCCAGCATCCGGTCGCCGGTGGCTCCGATGTAGATCGGGACGTCCTTGGGTCGGCGCTCCTGGTACACGTAATCCAGCTCGACCCCGTCGAGGTGCACGAACTCGCCGTCGTAGGTCACCGTTTCGTCGGCCAGCAGGGCACGACAGGCCTCGACGGTCTCCCTCATGGCCTTCAGCGACCGGTGTCGGTGCACACCGACCTTGGTGGCCAATGGCTCCCACCAGGCCCCGATGCCGAGGATTATCCGACCGGGTGCCAGGTCGTCGAGCGTGGAGAACGTGGAGGCCAGGCGAGCCGGGTTGCGGGTCCAACAGTCGACGACGCCCGAGCCGATCCTGATGGTCTCAGTGCAAGCGGCGAAGGCGGCCATGGGGACCACGGCGTCGCGAACCAAACGGGAATCAGCCTGCCAGACCGCTTCGAAACCCCGCTGCTCGGCGTACTGGACGTAGCCGATGGCGTCCGGAATCGAATGGG
>JAAZXY010000123.1 GCA_014239855.1 Acidimicrobiales bacterium
CTGCCCGCCGTAGGTCCGGGTGTCGACCACAGTCAGGTCTCCAAGGTCCCAGACGACGGCCCGGCCAGCCTTCCAGGTGAGCTGCAGGGCTCGTCCCTCACCGAGGGCGGTAAACCCCTCACCGAACCAGGTGGGGTCCAGCGGGGCGCTTCGCAGGACCCGCCCGGTGGACCGGTCCACCTCACGGATGCCAGACCGGCCGTAGAGGCCGGTGGTCTCAAAGAGCCGACCGTCTACCAGCTCCAGCCCCTGGGTGAACGACTCGGGGTCGTGGGGGTGGGTGGCCACCACCCGGGGGACCAACCGACGGACGGTCTCGGGCCCGTCGGCTGGCGTTGGTTCACCGGAACCACAGGCCGCCAGCACCGCGACCAGCAGGACGGCGAGGGCCCTGGTAGGGCTTCGGCGGAGGTCCGTCCCGGTCATCGACGTCGGCTGCTCGTCTCGTCGCCAGGTCGGGCGGGCGACGAGACTGCCGCCCATGGTCACCCGACCCGCTCCCAAGAATCGTAGGGCGTGGCAGCGGTGACCGGATCGCCGGTCGCCAGCCGGGTGGTCAGTGAAGGCGTCGCAACGGCCTACCTGGACTGGGGCGGCGATGGACCACCGCTGATCCTTCTGCGCCCCAACGGCTTCTGC
>JAAZXY010000124.1 GCA_014239855.1 Acidimicrobiales bacterium
GCCAGCCGGCGACCGTCGAGATCGCCGTCGTGGGCGCGGGTCCAGGTCTTGACGGTGGTGGCGAACTCGTCGACGCTCTGGGTGCGGGCAGCGGCCAGCAGGGTGGGGTCGGACTGGATGCCGGACCGGTACAACCACGGCACGCCGGAGGCCAGGGCGGCGGCATGACCCGGGGTGATCTCGCCGGTGGCCAGCGCCTCGGCGGCGGCCGGGGCGGCGTGGAGGGTGTCGGCCAGCCGGACGGCCCGACCGGCCTCGGCCGAGGACATGCCGGTGGCCTGGACCAGTGCGGCGGAACGAACCACGGCCTTGCGGGGACGGCCAGCCACCGCGGCGGCCAGGGCCCGGGACCGGCCGACGGCCACCGCACCGTCGATGGCGGTGAAGGTGCGCAGCCAGGTGTCGCGCTCGGCCTCGTCCATCCGGTCGAAGCGGAGCCCGGCGATCTCGGCCGTAAGGTCCGCGGCCAACTCGTCGGCCGGAACCGGTGGCGCCGTTGCGTCGAGGGTGGCGGTTGCGGGCATGGACCCATCATGACGAAGGGGTGTGACAGTGCCCCTGGACGACGGTGCCCCTGAACGACGGTGCCCCTGGATGAAGTCCGGGCCGGGCGTCGGTCAGCCCCAGCGACTGGA
>JAAZXY010000125.1 GCA_014239855.1 Acidimicrobiales bacterium
CGTGGGGCGACGTGGACTTCGAGGCGACCATGTGCTGCGCTGTCCGCCGGCGGATGGACGTGAACGCCTCGACGTGGCCGGGGTGGTCGCGCAGGTACTGCTCGACGTCGCGCCGGGTGATCCGTCCGCCGAGGCCGCTGCCGGGGACCTTCGAGGGATCCAGGCCGTGGTCGGCCAAGAGTGCCCGGACGACCGGTGAGAGCAGCCGGCCCCCGCCCGTCCTCTTCGGGGTGCGGGGAGCGTCTGCGGGAGCGGCAGCCGTCGGCGCCCCGGTCGACTCCTCCGTCGGCGCTTCCGAACGTGGCGCAGGAGCCTCGACCACCGGCGCAGCACCCTCCGACTCGTAGCGGGCGATCACCTCACCGACCAGGACGGTTGCGCCCTCGGCGACGACGATCTCGGTGAGGATCCCGGCAAAGCCGGCCGGGACCTCGGAGTCGACCTTGTCGGTGGAGACCTCGTAGAGGACGTCGTCGGCCTCGACCCGGTCGCCGGTCCGCTTGGCCCAACGGGTGATGGTGCCCTCGGTGACCGTCTCGCCGAGTTGTGGAAGCAGGAGGTCGGCCACGACGGTCACCCGTGCAGCGATCGCCCGGTCAGCGAGAGCACCGTCTCGCCGAAGAGCTC
>JAAZXY010000126.1 GCA_014239855.1 Acidimicrobiales bacterium
CCTCGGAGATCACGAGGATGGCGTTGCCCGAGGATCGCTCCCCGATGAGACGGCGGTGGATGTACTCGGCCGCACCGATGTCGACGCCACGCGTCGGCTGGGCGGCCACCAGCACCTTGGGCTGCCCGGAGAGCTCCCGGGCCAGGATCAGCTTCTGGATGTTCCCGCCCGAGAGGTTCGACGTGGTGGTCTCCAGCGACGGCGTCTTGACGGCGAACCGCTCGACGAGGTCACGGCAACGTTCGGCGATCACCCCGAGCCGGAGCATTCCCCGGCGGCTGAACGGCGCCCGGTCGTGGGCCACCAGGATCAGGTTCTCGGCCACCGTGAACTCGCCCACCACCCCGTCTCGCATGCGTTCCTCGGGCACGTAGGCCAGGCCGGCCGCCCGCACCGCACTCGGGTGATGGCCGGTCACGTCGGTCCCGTCGATCCTGACGGCACCACCGGCCGCCGGTCGCAGACCGGCAATGGCCTCGGCCAACTCGCGCTGTCCGTTGCCCGAGACCCCGGCGATGCCCAGTACCTCTCCGGACCGCACCTCGAGGCTGCAACCGGTCACCGATTCGATGCCCCGGTCACCCATCACCCGCAGGTCATCGACGGCCAGACGGACGTCGCCC
>JAAZXY010000127.1:0-266 GCA_014239855.1 Acidimicrobiales bacterium
TCTCCTCCAGTTCAAGCGCGAGTGACTTGTCGCCGGACTTGATGATGCGGCCGTTGTGCAGCACGTGGACGAAGTCCGGCACGATGTGGTCGAGCAGCCGCTGGTAATGCGTGATGACGACCTGCGCGTTGTCGTCGCGCCTGAGCCGGTTCACGCCGTCGGCGACGATGCGCAGCGCGTCGATGTCGAGGCCGGAGTCGGTCTCGTCGAGGATGGCCAGTCGCGGATCAAGCATCGTCATCTGCAAAATCTCGTTGCGCTTTTTT
>JAAZXY010000127.1:276-618 GCA_014239855.1 Acidimicrobiales bacterium
GGAGAAGCCGGCGTTGACCGGGCGCTTGAGAAAGTCCTCGCCCAGGCCAAGCTCTTTCATCTTCACTTTCACGGCCTTGAGAAAATTCATCGCATCGAGTTCCTCCTCGCCGCGATGCTTGCGAATCGCGTTGACGGCTGAGCGCAAAAAGTACGCGCTGTTCACGCCGGGGATTTCCACCGGGTATTGAAATGCGAGAAAAACACCCTCGCGGGCGCGTTCCTCCGGCGCGAGGTCGAGCAAGTCGTTGCCGTTGTAAAGAGCCTCGCCGCCGGTGACGTCAAAGCCGTCGCGCCCGGCGAGAACGGAGGCGAGCGTGCTTTTGCCGCTGCCGTTCGGGCC
>JAAZXY010000128.1 GCA_014239855.1 Acidimicrobiales bacterium
CCTCGCCCGGGAAGCACGTCAACAGCCGGACATCGGGATTCCTCGACCCGGATGGTCAGCGTCGACGTCCGGTTTCCAGGCGCCGGCGAGGTGACTCACCGCCCTTCCGGGAGATGGCCGTGCCTAGGTCATCGACGGCGTCGTCCAGCAGCGGCCAAGTCTTGTAGGCCGGGCCTGTAGAGCCCAGCATGGCCAGGCGTTCCACGGCATCGGCCACCAGCAGCGGGTGTGGGGCCCGTCCGTCCTGCTTGTCGACCTCAGACCGGGTGGTGGCCGCCCAGAGCACCAAGTCGGTGGCCACCGGAATCTGCACGGCGACCAGCGGGGCCACGCCGCGGGATTTGCGCCCCGCGAACACCTGGACCATCCGGGGGCGGGTCCGTCGCCAGGTCTCGAGGTGCCCGGACAGGGTCCGCGGTGGCACCCCTAGCCGCTCGGCCAGGTCCTTCAGGCCACCGTCAGGGAGGACAAAGCCCACCTGTTCCGGTCGGGCCGTGGCCTCGTCGACCAGATGGGCCCATAGGGCCCGCTGCTGACGGCTCTTCAGGGGGTTGGAACGTCGGAGGCCTGGAGCCCGGGAGCACCCGGCGGC
>JAAZXY010000129.1 GCA_014239855.1 Acidimicrobiales bacterium
CAACCTAGGACAGTGTTAAACGGCGGCCCCCGCCGGGACCCTAGGGTCCGGCCTGTGAAGAGTGCCCTGGTCATCGAACACGACGAGTACGGCCCTGCCGAGAAGGTAGGCGAACGCCTCGTCGAGCGGGGCTACCGACTCGACGTTTTCCGGGTGCTGGACGACCCGTCCGACCCGGAGTGCACGAAAAAGTACCCGGACGCCACCACCTACGACGCCCTGTTGGTGACCGGCTCACCGTGGTCGGTCACCGACACCGACAACATCGGTTCCTGGATAGGCCGGGAGATCGGGATGGTCCGCACAGCCCACGAGGCAGGTGTCGGCGTACTCGGCCTGTGCTTCGGAGGCCAGGTACTTTCGGCCGCCCTAGGCGGAGAGGTGTCGCGCAGTAACCGGCCGGAGTTCGGGTGGACCGAGGTCGAGACCGACCTGCCGGATGCCGTAGCCAGCGGACCCTGGTTCCAATGGCACTACGACCGGTTCACAGTCCCTCACGGAGCTACCGAGGTGGCCCGCAACGCCGTCGGTCCACAGGTCTTCCAGATCGGTCGGAGCGTCGGCACCCAATTCCA
>JAAZXY010000012.1 GCA_014239855.1 Acidimicrobiales bacterium
GAGTTCCGGGCGTTGCGGGTGCTCGGCGAGTCGGGTCTGGTACCGCCTCTCCGCCACACCCTTCGTTCCTGATCCCCACCGAACGATGAGGTGAACGATCAGGTGAGCGGTGGGGCGAGCGATGGAGTGATTGGCGGGCCGGGCGTGGAAGGCTGAGGCCATGTCGGCCGGACCCTCCTCTGACGGTCCTGCCGGCGACCTGCCACCTCCTCGGGAGGACGACCTGCCCCTTTCGCGAGAAGAGGACCTGACCGCCCTGCGGGAACAGGCCCTGGAGGTGGGGACGGCCTCCGGTCTGGATGCCATCGGCGTGGCCGGCGCCCACCCGTTCGATGACGTCCGGACCGAGATCGAGCGCCGCCGTGACGAGGGCCTCCACGGCGGCATGCAGTTCACCTTCAGGAACCCGGCCCGATCCACCGACCCGTCCCGGATCCTGGCCGGGGCCCGCTCGCTGGTGGTGGGTGCACGACGGACTCCGGCAGCCCGGCTGGCCGAGGTGGGTGCCGGTCGGATGCGGATCGCCGCCTATGCCCGACACGACCACTACGCGGACCTCCGTGCCGCCCTGCAGGCGGTGGCCGAGCGACTCCGGTCCGCCGGCTGGTCGGCCATCGTGGTGGCTGACGACAACGCACTGGTGGACCGGGCGGCCGCCGTTCGGGCCGGCGTGGGGTGGTGGGGTCGCAACGCCAACGTGCTGGTGCCCGGCCGGGGCAGTTGGTTCGTGCTCGGCTCGGTGGTCACCGACGCACCCCTGACGCCGTCGACTCCGGTGGACGACGGCTGCGGAACCTGTCGGCAGTGCCTCGACGGCTGTCCGACGGGCGCCATTGGCGACAACGGGGTGATCGATGCCCGGCGGTGTCTGGCCTGGCTGGTCCAGGCTCCAGGTGCCATCCCGAGGGAGTTCCGGGAGGCCCTGGGTGGGCGCCTCTACGGCTGCGACGAGTGTCAGGAGGTCTGTCCGGTGGGACGCCCGGAGCGGGTGGCCGAAGGAAGGGTCGACCATGGTGCAGATGTCGAGGCCTCTGCCGTGCTCGACGCCACCGACGATGAGCTGCTCGACCGGTTCGGACGGTGGTACATCGCCGACCGTGACCCCCGATACCTCCGTCGCAACGCCCTGGTGGCGCTGGGAAACACCGGGTCACCGGAGGACCCCGGCGTCGAACGTCGGATGAGGCGAGCCCTGGCCGATCCCGATCCGCTCATCCGCAGCCATGCCGTCTGGGCGGCCGGTCGTCTGGGGAGGATCGACCTCCTGGCCGGGGTGGACGATTCGGCGCCCGAGGTGGCCGAGGAGTTGGCCGTCCTCGCCGGCAGGGTGGGCTCGTGAGGCGTCACCTTCTGGTCACCAACGACTTTCCTCCGAAGGTCGGCGGGATCCAGTCCTACCTGTGGGAGTTGTGGAGACGGTTGCCCGCTGAGGCCGTGGCCGTCCACAGCACGCCGTACGCGGGTGCCGGTGAGTTCGACGCCGATCAGGACTTCACGGTGAGTCGGAGTCGTGAGCCGGTCCTCCTGCCCACGCCGATGGTGTCGCGGCGGGTCGGACGTCTCGCCGAGGCCCACGGGGCTGAACTGGTGGTCTGGGATCCGGCGCTGCCGGTGGGTCTGGTCGCGCCGAGGGTGGACCGGCCGTACGCCGTCGTGCTGCACGGGGCCGAGGTGACCATTCCCGGACGGCTCCCCGGCACCCGCCAACTCCTCGGACGCGTCCTGCGAGGGGCGTCGTTGGTCATCTGCGCCGGGCGGTACCCGGAGGCCGAGGCACAGCGGGCGGCCGGCGGCCCGCTTCCCACCGTGGTGGTGCCGCCGGGGGTGGACACGTCCAGGTTCCAGCCGCTGGACGCCGCCGAGCGGTCGTCGGTCCGAGGCGAACTGGGCCTGCCGGTGGATGCCCCGCTGGTGGTGAGCGTCAGCAGGCTGGTGCCCCGAAAGGGAATGGACACCCTCATCCGAGCCGCGGCACGACTTCGTGAC
Organism: Acidimicrobiales bacterium; assembly: GCA_014239855.1. Taxonomy (GTDB): domain Bacteria; phylum Actinomycetota; class Acidimicrobiia; order Acidimicrobiales; family MedAcidi-G1; genus UBA9410. Next base: position 1,987 of record JAAZXY010000012.1, read on the forward strand.
CGCGTCCCGGACGTGGTGGTGGCCATTGCCGGCTCAGGTCGTGACCGGGCGCGCCTCGAGGGGCTGGTCGAGGCGACGGGCGCCCCCGTGCGGCTCCTCGGCCGGGTCCCCGACGAGATCCTTCCGGGTCTCTACGGGGCGGGCGACGTGTTCTCCATGTCGTGTCGGAATCGCTGGGGTGGACTCGAACAGGAGGGCTTCGGCATCGTCTTCGTGGAGGCTGCGGCAGCGGGTGTGCCGTCGGTGGCCGGCGACAGCGGCGGCTCGGCCGAGGCGGTGGCCCACGGTGAGACCGGCCTGGTGGTCGGTCGCCCCGAGGATCCGAATGAGGTCGGCGATGCCCTGGCCGACCTCCTGGAGGACGACAGCCGTCGACTGGAGATGGGCCGTCGGGCCCGCCAACGGGCCGAGGCCGAGTTCTCCTACGACGTGCTGGCCGCCCGGCTCCGGTCGGGAATCGACAACGTCGAGCTCTGATCGTGAGTGGCCAGTGGGCAGCACCCCGGCGGGTTCGACGACCGGTAGTGTCCGATCCGAGAGGAGGCCGACGATGACCGATCACGCCAGCCAGCACACGATCGTGCGGGCCACACCAGAGCACTGCTACGAGACGGTGCTCGACGTCGAACGCCTGCCCGAGTGGGCTCCCGACATCAAGGAGGCCACGGTCCTCGTCCGCGACGATCAGGGCCGCCCCGGTGACGTGGCCTTTCGTGCCGCAGCCATGGGGCGGAGCACCACCTACACGCTCCGCTACAGCTACGGCTCCAACCCCCTTCGCATCTCCTGGCGACTGGTGGAGGGCGACCTTCTCGAACGCATGAGCGGCGAGTACGAGTTCCTCCCGGTTCCGGGCGACGACGGTGCCACCCGGGTCATGTACGACCTCGATGTCGACCTGCTCATCCGGTTGCCGGGTTTTGTCCGTCGGCGCCTGGAGGCCAAGGTCGTCCACGCCGCCATTGATGACCTCAAGGCCCGGATCGAGGTCGGCACCCCCGCCGGCTGACCGGCACCCGGGACCATGGAATTCCGACGGATCGGCTCCCTGCCGCCGTACGTGTTCACCATCATCGACACCCTCAAGATCGAGGCCCGTCGAGCCGGTGAGGACGTCATTGATCTCGGCTTCGGCAACCCCGACCTGCCGTCGCCCGACATCGCCGTGGACAAGCTGGCCGAGGCGGCCCGCAACCCGCGCAACCACCGCTACTCGTCCAGCCGGGGGCTCCCCAGGCTCCGGACCGCGGTGGCCGACATGTACCAGCGTCGGTTCGGTGTGGAGTTGGACCCCGAGACCCAGGTCATCAACACCATCGGGGCCAAGGAGGGGTTCGCCCACCTCATGTGGGTCCTCCTTCAGGCGGGTGACGCCGCCCTGGTGCCGTCGCCGTCCTACCCGATCCATCGGTATTCGCCGTTGTTCGCGGGCGCCGAGGTGCGCGAGATGCCGTTCACCACCGACGGCGACTTCATCGGAATGCTCCGGGAAGGGTGGGAGTACTCGTGGCCCAAGCCCCGGGTCATCGTGTTGTCCTTTCCCCACAACCCGACCACGGCATGTGTGGACCTGGCGTTCATGGAGGAGGTGGTGGCCTTCGCCCGGGAGCGTGATGTCGTGCTGGTCCACGATTTCGCCTATGCCGATCTGGGTTTCGACGGCTACCGCCCGCCGTCGATCCTGCAGGTACCGGGAGCCGACGAGGTGGCCGTCGAGTTGTATTCGATGACCAAGAGCTTCTCGATGGCCGGGTGGCGGATGGCCTTCATGGTGGGCAACGCCGAGGTGGTGGCCGCCCTGGCCAAGTTGAAGTCGTACCTGGACTACGGGACCTTCCAGCCCATCCAGATCGCGGCCACCGTGACGCTCAACGAGGCGCCCGACCATCCGGTCGAGATCTGCGGCGTCTACCAGGACCGTCGTGATGCGCTCTGTGACGGGCTGGCCCGCATCGGCTGGCCCGTCGAACCGCCTCGGGGAACGATGTTCACCTGGGCGCCCATCCCCGAGCAGTACGCGGAGCTTGGCTCGGTCGAGTTCGCCTCGATGCTGGTGCGCGAGGCGAACGTGGCCGTGTCGCCCGGCGTGGGCTTCGGTCCCGGTGGCGAGGGGTTCGTCCGCTTCGCCCTCATCGAGAACGAGCAGCGCATCGGTCAGGCGGTGCGGAACCTCCGTGGCGCTCTCGACCGTCTCGATCCCTGAGTCGGCATCGACTCCCGTGCCCCCGGCGGGCGGGGGTGTCAGTCCTCCGGCTGGTCAGGCAGGAGAGAGACGTAGTTGGCACAGCTGACCGGCGCACCCTCTTCGGGAGGTTCACCATCGCTGACCGGCACGTTGATGGCCTCCAGTCCGGTCTCGCCGTCCAGGAGCACCACCACCCGGTCGATCTCCGCGCCGACCACCAGTCGATCAGCCGTGCAGACCAGCATGGCGAAGGCCAGACGGTTGCCGGCACTGTCGTCATGGGGGAAGCCGTCCAGCGTGTCGAGGTGAACCTCCAGCAGGCCGCCGTCGAGCACCGTGCCGATGACCTCGCTGCCCTCGGCGAACGGCGAGATGAGTCCGGCCTCCTGCTCGTCGGCACTCGGTCCGGCGAACACCTCGGCCAGGATCACGTTGATGGAACCGTCGCCCTGAATCGACCGCTCCACCGGTTCCAGAACCTGGCGGTCTCCGTCGTCGACCCGGGCCAGATAGATCTGCACCGTCTCGGTGGGCGCCGGTGCCTCGGTCGTGGTCGACGCCGCAGGTAGGAGGGCATCGGGCAGGTCGACGGACAGATCGCGGCTGGCGTCGTCCATCGGAATGCTGCAGGCGGTCAGGGCCACGGTCGCCACGATGAGCGACGAGATCCTTCGGATTCGATGGCGAGTTCGGATACCGGTTCGGTTGCGGGTTCGGATACCGGCGGACATCACCACTCCACCTCCGGGTCCTGAATGGTCAGGGCGAGCGGCAACTCCAGGACGAATCGTGCACCCTGGCGTCCGTCTGAACGATCTTCCGCCCATACCCGACCCTGGTGGAGGCGGAGGTCCTCGACCACGAGGCTCAACCCCAGACCGGTGCCGTCGTCGGCACCTCGGCGGCCACCGGTCGAGCCTCGGGCGAAGCGGTCGAAGATCTCGTGGCGCTCGGCTTCCGGTACGCCCGGACCGTCGTCCTCGACGGCGATTCGGATCGTCTCGTCGTGTTCGAGGATCACCGCGGTGGCACCTCCGCCGTACCGCCGGGCGTTGTCCAGCAGGTTTGCCATGACCCTGGCCAGGCGCCGCTTGTCAGCGTCGATGACCAGTGACCTGGTCGATGGGGGAATGGTCAGAACGAGCGTCGGGTCGTCGGCGACGGTGGCCTGCAGGAAACGGACGACGTCCAGATCGGCCAGGTCGAGAGCGGCCACCCCGGCGTCATAACCCGAGATCTCCAGCAACTCGTTGACCAGACGGTTGAAACGTTCCAGATCCTGCACGAGAAGGTCGAGGGCGGTGCGGGACCGTTCCGAGAGTTCGTCCCGGCGGGCATCCAGTACCCCGACGCCGGCCATCAGGGTGGTGAGCGGACTCCGGAGTTCGTGGCTGACATCGGAGGCGAAGCGGGCATCCCGGTGGATTCGTTCCTCGAGAGCCCGGGCCATCTCGTTGAAGGAGTCCGAGAGGCGATCCAGGTCGGGGTCGGCCTGCGCGCCCAACCGGGTGTCGAGATGGCCGCCGGCAATGGCCTCGGCTGCCCCTCGGATCCGCCGGAGTGGCCGGAGCATGCGGGTGCTGGCCCATGAGCCCAGGAGGGCGGCCAGAACGGTGGTCACCGCTCCGGCTCCCAGCAGGATGATGCGGAGATCGTCGAGCGTCTCGGAGACCTCGACCAGGTCGACCACCGCGTAGTAGTCGGCGTCGAATGCCGTCAGGGGAATGCCGACCACGAAGTGCGGTTCGCCTCGCACCGGGGCCAGCACCTGCCCGGCGTCGCGTCGTTCGAGTCGCTCGAGGAGGTCGGCTGGGAGATCGTCGTGGTCGAGTTCCGGCGCGGGAAGCCAGGCGTCGCCGAGTCTGATGATCCGTTGGCCGCCCTCCAGTCGGGTCAACGAGTCGGCGATGGTCGGAAGGTCCTCGATGGTGGAGTCCGGGGTGAGCTGGTTGCTGAGTCGGGTGGCGTTGCCGACGGCCATGGCGGCCGCTGCGCCTTCCCGGGATTCCACGAGTTGTCGCCGGGTCAGGACAAGTGTGCTGACGGCCAGCAGGCTGGACACCAGCAGGCCGCCCACCGCGAAGAGCATGGCGATCCGACCACCGAGCCCGAGGCGGCTCGCATCGGCAGTCGCTGACCTGTCGATCAGGGGGGGGCCGGTCACAGGTGGGTCGAGGGAGATGGGCTCAGGTGGGGAGCTTGTAGCCCATGCCCCGGACGGTCATCACGTAGCGGGGGTTGGCGGGGTCGGGTTCGATCTTGGTTCTGAGACGCCGAACGTGGACGTCCACCAACCGGCCGTCTCCGAAGTAGTCGTACCCCCAGACCTTCTCCAACAGGTCCTCGCGGCTCAGGACCCGACCGTCCGCGGACGCCAACTCGACCAGGAGTCGGAACTCGGTGCGGGTCAGGTGGATGTCGCCTCCCGCGTGGCGGACCACGCCCTCCTCGGGCAGGACCTCCAACTGGCCGACCTGGATTCGACTCGGTGGGGAGTCGTCGGTCCGGGCACGTCGAAGCAGGGCCCGGATACGCGCCGAGAGTTCCTTGGGGTCGAACGGCTTGCGGAGGTAGTCGTCGGCTCCGGCTTCCAGACCTGCCACCACGTCGTGGCTGTCGGAGCGGGCGGTGACCATGACGATGGGGACGTCACCCAGACGACGGATGTTCCGACACACCTCGAAGCCGTCGATGCCGGGAAGCATGATGTCGATGAGGACCACGTCGGCGGGCTGGCGGGTGAAGGCCTCGAGGGCCTCTTCGCCGCTGGCCGTCTCCTCGACATCCCAGCCCTCCTCTTCGAGGGCGAGGCGGACCGCGGTACGGATGCGTTCATCGTCTTCGACGGTCAGGATCCGGATGCTCACCCCACGATGCTGCCCCATGGGCAGGTGCTCTGTCCTGTTCTCGTTGATCATCGTTGACGACCGGCATCGTCCAGACGTCGAAACAGGTCCAGGTATGCGTCAGCCATTGGCTCGATCTGGAAGCTCTGAACTGAAGCAATCGCACCCGTTCTCAACGTCGCCCGTAGCGAAGCCGACCCGAGTAGTTGATCAAGGGCTCTTCCGATTGATGTGGGGTCGCGATGCGGGACGACCAGGCAGTTCGTGCCGTCTTCGGCGAGATCGTTGGCGATTCCAGATCTCGTGATCACCGATGGGATCCCAGCTGCCAGAGCTTCTATGTAGACCAGTCCGAAAGCCTCCACAGTGGGCGTGATCGGGACATGGACGAAGATGTCGAATGTCTGGTACAGGGCAGCGTTGTCAGGTTCGTGTCGAATGAAGACGACCTGATCGGATACTGAGTTGAGTGCCTGGCGGATCTCGGGTTCGAGTTCGCCTACGGCGTTGGCGATGACCAACTGGAGCCTCGGGTCAGCGAGCAACCGGTCTCGGAGAGGATCGAGAACGTATCGCCAACCTTTGATTTCGATGAGGCGCGAGATCATCCCGATGGTCGTCCGATCGGGATCGATCTGGTGATTGCGACGGACCGTGTCAACGCGATCGTCCTGAGGTTCTGCGAAGTCCGCGAGGCGAATGCCGAACGGGATGGTCTCGATTCGATTTGGGTCGACCCCCTCGTCATCGATCAGGGCGCGGACGACGTTTCCGTTTGGTGCCACAATCACGTCGGCCAGTCGGTTGCATAGTCGGTCGTAGGTGAGGCCTCGCCGGTTTCCCTCGACTCGGTGTGTCGTGGAGTGGTACCTGGCGTAGGTCCGAAGGGGCGCCTTCGGACCGATGGATGCGGTGAATCCGAGAAGCGTCACCAACTGGCCGAAGCACGCCAGAGCATCAGGTCGATCTCGGCGGAGCATCGCGGCTAATGATCCCCATGCCCTTGGGAGGTCAACCCGACTCTGGATTTCGAGCCTCTCGGTAGATGGCCTGAGTGCCACCAACCAGTCGGAAAAGGGGCTTGTGCCATTGGATACGATCCCGAATTTCACCTCGAGGTCCGACTCGTCAAGCCGATTCACGATTGTTCGGTAGATCGGACTCTCGATCACGTCGGAGAAGAGGCAGGTGATCACGGTGACTGGTTGCTCCCTGGTGGATTAGTCGAGATCAAGTCGTCGATCGATGGTTGAGCAAGTCGTCCAATAATGCGTGGGCCCGAATCGGGTCCAGGCTGGAAAGGTCCACGGTGTCTGGAATGACGGCATCGAAATCCGCCAACGTCAGCGGTGCCGGCTCCACGCGATGGACCCCAGCTACGGCGGTCGATTCCGGGCGCTCGTGTTCATGGAAGAGGCGTTCGTGCTCCACTTCGCCAGACCGGAGGTCCTCCAGTTGGATGGTGGCGACACTTGCCAGATCATCGACGATCGCGTTGGCCAACTGGAGGATCTGGACTGGTGCGCCCATGTCGAACACGTAGGTTCCGCCAGACTGGCTCTGACCGAGCGTTGAGAGCACGAGACTGGCTGCTTCGCCGCCGGTCATGAAGAAGCGGCTGGTTTCCTTGCCGCGGACCAGAACGTGGTCATGGTGTAGGGCCTGGATGCGGAAGGTGTGGAGCACGCTCCCACGTGAACCGATGACGTTGCCGAATCGGACGCTTCGATAGCCCACCGCGTCGACACCCTGGGTCAGGCGTTCCCCGATGTACTTGGAAATGCCCAGGACGCCAACCCTTGATGCCGCCTTGTCAGTGGAGACGTTCACGAACTCGGTCACGCCAGCGGCACGCGCAGCTCGGAGGACGTTGGCAGTCCCCTGAACATTGACAAGAAGCGCATTTGTCGGGTCGGCTTCCAGGGTCGTCACGTGCTTCAGCGCGGCAGTGTGGATCACCACATCCGGCTTGAACGTCTGAATGATGCGATTCACCTGGTGGGCGTGCTGGATGTCCGCGTGGAGGAGGGGAATCTGGGGATCGTGCATCTGCCCGGTGAGTTCGACAGCCAGATCGTGGAGGAGGCAGTCATCGCGATCGAGGAGTCCGACGACGTCAGCGCCGTGTTGGAGGACCTGGCGGGTGACTTCACTACCGATTGACCCACCGGCCCCGGTGATGAGCACCCGTCGGCCAGCGACGGCGTTCGAGATCTCCCCTGAATCGACCCGCAGGGAGGTCCGGGCAAAGAGGTCGGTAATCCCCGGTCGGCGAATGAGATTGCTCAGGTCCGGGTGATCGACTTCACCTGGATCGAAGGACGACCGCTCTGGGAGGACGTAGATGGGAACGTTCGAGCGGCCGGCCTGCTTGGTGATCCAGTTCAGGGTCGACGCTGATATGAGAGCAGCAGCGACCACGATGATGTCCCAGTCGGCCGAGTCGAGAACCGTGGGTAGGTCTGATATCGGTCCTTGATGCTGGCCTGAAGTCGGAAGATCTTCGTATCGGTCGTCCAGAACCGAACGGACGTCGGCTCCTGATGCTTCGAGTTCCCGAAGCATCTCTGTGCCGAGCACTCCGAGCCCGATCAGAAGGACGGTCTTCCCTCTGAACATGTCTCGCTCCGATCTTGAGTCCCGTCTTGACCGACGCAGAGTGTACGGCCGCATTGGCAGTCGGTGAGGGTGTTGCTCGTCAGGATCGCAGCAGTTTCTCGATGTCGGGACCGCAGAGACTCCTGTCGGAGGCGAACAGGAAGTTGATGCCATCTACGCCGAGGAATCGATCCCCTAGAGGATCGATCGGAATGAGTTCGTCTTCCCGGCATTCGTAGCACCGGTAGCCCCTCGTCATGAGGGAGCGGGCGACTGGACGGAATCCATCTCTATGGTCGTGGAGGAGTTCGACGATCATGACCGGTGCCCATCGGTCAATGGTCCGTTCCATTCCTCGGATCGCGTTTCCTTCAGCGCCCTCAATGTCGATCTTCGCGAGATCTACCGGCGGATTTCCTTCGCTCTCCATGATGCTGTCAATGGTGCGGCTCGGCACCTCGATCGTCCTGTGAAGTCCCTTCCATTCGACCAACAGGCTGGAAGACGAAGCGAGTCCTTCAGAACCGACATGGAACTGGGCCATACCCTCAGCGTCCGATACTGCGCACTCGAAGATCTGGATATTCGAGGAGCAATTGAGTCGGAGATTGGCGCTGAGGGCCTCGGCTACGACTGGATTGGCTTCGAACGCGAACACCTTCGACTGGCGATTGGCAGCAGAAGCCAGCAGGCTGTACCAGCCCGAGTAGGCGCCGATGTCCAGTGTTCCCCGCGATCCTGGTGACATGGCGAGGAACGGCAGAAGGACCTCGGGTTCGAAGGCCTGGGCTCCGTTCCAGTAGATCCTGCTCGTCAACCAATCAGATCCCGAGACCAGTCGAATGGACTTGTCGTCTCCGCCGATTGGGACCGAGATATCCACGATTCCGACACGGGGAAGATGTTCGAGACACCAACTTCGAGCTGCTCCCGGCGGAAGGAACCGTCGCAACGTCCAGGTCAATAGCGAGTTCAGCACCGGCCAACGTCGGAGATCTTTCAATCTGTGAACGAAACTCACATCGATTTCCGAACGCGATCTGATCCCTGCCCCTGCATGAGTTGGGAAGTCTAGGCTCGGCTGGGTTGCTAGTCGTCTTGAATCAGGGTTCGTGGCGACGGGATCAGTTTCGGTCGGCGCCCGCCGATCGGAGGAGATCCAACAGCGGCCCGTGGATGGAAATGGGGGCGGCCACGGTCATCTCGCCCGTGGTGGCTCGGCCCTCCAGGTCGGTGATCCGACCGCCCGCCTCGGCGACCAGCACGGCGCCCGCCGCGCAGTCCCACGGGTTCAGGCCCTTCTCGAAGTAGGCGTCGACCCGCCCGCACGAGACCGAAGCCAGGTCGAGGGCGGCACCCCCCATGCGTCGGATGTCCCGGACCCGGGGCAGCACCTCGACCAGCACCCGGGCCTGCCGGCGTCGGCGTTCGGGGTCGTAGGAGAAACCGGTGGCCAGCAGGGTCCGTGACAGTTCGTCCACGTCGCTGACCCGTACCGGCCGACCGTTGCGGGTCGTGCCGTGGCCGACCGCTGCGCAGAACTCGTCGCCGAGCAGGGGATCCACGATGACTCCGGCAGCCGGCTCGCCGTCGATCTCCACGCCGATGGACACCGAGAACCCGGGATGTCCGTACACGAAGTCGGTGGTTCCGTCGATCGGATCCACCACCCAACGCACACCCGAGGTGCCGGTCACGCCGGTTCCCTCCTCACCGAGGATGGAGTCGTCGGGCCGGGCGTCGAGGATGCGGTTGACGATCTGGGCTTCGGACCAGCGGTCGACCTCGGTCACCAGGTCGGTGGCGGTGGACTTGGTGGTCGAGACATCCACCTGACCGGCTCGCCGACCGATCTCGGGAGCGACGGTCCGGGCGATGTCCAGAGCGAGGTCTCGGAGCGCGTCTGGGGTGACCACGGTCGGCTGGATCAGTCGATCGGGTGTCGATCGCGAGCGGCCTTCTGGCGCTCGGTGGTCTCCCACTCGGCCATGGCCCGCAGGGCCAGCACGGCCACCACGGCGACGCCCGCCGCGGCGAGTACCGCTCCCACGAGACCCATGGACCCGGCCAGAGCGGGACAGCCGTCGGCGCACTGGAGGTCGGTCACCGAGTGGCCCACCAGGCCTCCACAGACCCCGGCCGTCAGGATGGCCAGGAGGGCCATGGCCCGAGCCAGGGTGGACGGCTCGGCGGATGCGTCGGCTGGTGTGGGGGATTCGTTCACGGGCGGAACGCTACCGGGCACCTCCGGGTGGCTGTCAGACTGCGCCGATGGTCGAACACCGCGATGCAGCCCGGACCATGGCCCGGGAGTGGACCGTCGTCGGTGGCCTCCTGCTGGCTGACCGCCACGGGGCTGCGGTCGATCTCGTCGACACGTCTGTGTCCGGCGAGTCCGCCGCGGAGGGGATCCTTCCAGAGAGGATCCTGCTGGTGGCCAATCGGCGACGCGGTGGTGCCCTGGAGTGGACGCCCCCCGGCGGGGTGGTCGATCCCGGTGAGGCACCGATCGATGCGCTGACCCGTGAGGTGATCGAGGAGACCGGGCTGGAGGTCGACGGGTGGACGGGGCCCTGCTACCGGGTTCGGGTGGACTTTCCCGATCGGGAGATGACCCTGGACGTCGAGGTGTACCGGGCTGTCTCATGGTCCGGGACGATCGCCATTGATGACCCGGACGGAATTGTCGAGGACGCCCGCTTCGTGGGGACCGACGAGGTTCAGGATCTGGTGACCACGGCGCCCCCCTGGGTGAGGGAGCCCCTCGGAGCGTGGCTGGCCGGTCCCGACCGGGATGGGTGTACGACCCACGGGTTCATCGCCCGCGGTCGACGGCCCGATGACCTCGTAGTTGAGCGACTGGCGGAGCGATCATTCGATCCACCGGGAACGTGAGCACCGGAACGCCGATCCTGCACGTCGACATGGACGCCTTTTTCGCGTCCGTGGAATTGGTTCGTCGTCCCGAGTTGCGTGGCCTCCCGGTGGTGGTGGGCGGCGAAGGGGATCGTGGGGTGGTGGCCGCCGCCTCCTATGAGGCCCGGGCCTATGGGGTCCGGTCGGCCATGCCGTCCACCCGGGCCCGTCGGTTGTGCCCCGACATCGTCTTCCTGCGGGGTGACCACCGGCTCTACGGGGAGGTCAGCGGGCGGATCATGGAGATCTTCCGCCGCTATACGCCTCTGGTCGAGCCGCTGTCCCTGGACGAGGCTTTTCTTGATGTCTCGGGTGTCGGTCGTCTTCACGGGTCGCCGGAGGAGGTGGGGTCGGCCATCCGCCGCGACCTGGTGGCCGAGGAGTCACTGACCTGCAGCGTCGGCGTGGCCCCCAACAAGTTCCTGGCCAAGCTGGCCAGCGGCCAGGCCAAGCCGAAGGCCGCTACCGGTGGTCCCGAGTTCGGGTCCGGTGTGGAGGTGGTGCCGGCCGACGGGGTGGAGGCCTTTCTGGATCCACTGCCCGTCCAGGCCGTGTGGGGTGTCGGGCCGCGGACCTTCGAGCGCCTCGAACGGTTCGGCGTGCGGACGGTGGCCGATCTCCGAGGGGTTCCGGCCGACACTCTGGTTTCGGCGTTGGGCCGAGCGGTGGGCAGCCAGCTCTGGCGCCTGGCCCGGGGAATCGACGATCGACCGGTGGAGCCGGACCAGGTGGCCAAGTCGGTCGGGCACGAGGAGACGTTCGCCCGTGATCTCGCCGACCCGCTGGAGATCCGGCGTCACCTCGTCCGCATGGTCGATGCGGTGGCCCGTCGGGCCCGTGCCTCTGGTGTGGCCGGACGCACGGTGTCGGTGAAGTTGCGCTATCCGGACTTCACCACGATGAGTCGGAGCCACACGCTCGCCGATCCGACCGACCTGGCCGTGGAGATCCTGGAAGTGGCCACCGTGCTGGTGGATTCGGTCGACACCACCATGGGGATCCGTCTCCTCGGAGTCTCGCTGGGCAATCTGCAGGACGGATCGGTCCGCCAACTTCGTTTCAGCGAGATCGCGGCTCCCGAGGGGAGGTCTCCCGGTTGGGAGGCTGCCGAGGGGGCGGTGGATGAGATCCGGGAACGCTTCGGAAACGACGCCATCGGCCCGGCGGTGGCCGACGAACTGGGGCCCAAGGAAATCGGTGACAGCCAGTGGGGCCCGACGTCTGATCAGTCCGCCGGGACGAGGCAGATGACCGGACCGGCGGACGCGATTGGGTGACTTGGCGCGTTGTCGCCCGCGCGCCCCTGTGCGATGCTTGAGGGGTGCCACTGTCGGAGGACGAGGAACGCATCCTCAGCGAAATGGAGGAACGTCTCATCGAGACGGATCCCCGCCTGGTTCGCGAGGTGAGCGAGACGACCGTCTACACCCAGCCGTTGCGGTCCATCAAGTGGGCGGTCGGTGGGTTCGTGGCCGGGGTGGCACTGATGGTGACCACGCTCTCGACGTCCTACCTGCTGGCCTTCGTGGGATTCCTGGTGATGTTGGGTTCGGCGCTTCGCCTTGAGCGCGATGCCCGTCAGGTCGGGCGGACCGGCCTGCGTCAGGTCGCCGATTCCGGCCGGACCGCGTCGTTGCGTGACGCGGTGGGCGGATCCGGGGCCCGGGCCCGGGATCGCATGCGCGACCGCTTCCGGCGCGGTGAGGGCGGCCGGATCTGACCAGCGGAGCCGACCGCCGACCCACGGTGCTGGCCATCGACGTGGGTGGCACCAAGTTGGCTGCCGGCCTGGTGGACGGCAATGGCCGACTCGTCGAGCAGCACCAGACGGCAACGGTCGACCCTGCCCGTTCCGGCTCTGCCTCGCCGGGTACCGATCAGACGGGGGGCCAGACGGGGGGCCAGACGGCCGATGACACCTTCGAAGCGCTCTGGTCGATCGTCGAGCCCCTGATTGACCGGGCCGATGCCGTCGGCGTGGGTTGTGGTGGACCGATGGTGGGTGGGCCGACGGACCGGCGGATGTCTCCGCTGCACATTCCCGCTTGGGACGGTCTTCCGTTGGCGGGCCTGTTGGCCGAGCGGACCGGACTGGAGGTGGCGGTCGACAACGACGCCAAGGCCCTGGCTCTGGGCGAGGGCTGGTGCGGGGCGGCGGCCGGCCACCGGAACTTCCTGGCCATGGTCGTGTCGACCGGCGTGGGTGGGGGAATCGTGCTCGATGGTCGCCTGCTGGACGGCGCCACCGACAACGCCGGGCACATCGGCCATCTGGTGGTGGATCCCGACGGCCCGGAATGTGCGTGTGGATCGCGGGGCTGTCTGGAAGCGGTGGCGTCGGGGACGGCCATATCCCTGGCCACCGGTTCGCCGGCGGCCGAGGCCGACGACGGGGTTCGTCGCCTGGTCGGGTCGATGGTCGGTCGGGGGGTGGCCGACGTGGTGAACCTGCTCGACCTCCCGTTGGCCGTGGTGGCTGGTTCGGTGGCCCTCGGGTTCGGCGCTCCCTTCTTCGAGGCGGCCGAGGATTCGCTACGCGAACGATGTGGCCTGGCCTTCACCCACGGGGCGCGCATCGTGCCGGCTGGCCTGGGGTCCGATGGCCCGTTGGTCGGGGCGGCAGCCGTGTGGCACCACCACCGGGGTGGTGGGGTGCTGGCCGGCGGGTCGCCAACGAGGTCACCGGTGGGGGAGGATCGGACCTGATGGATGTTCGCTGGTTCGCACGCATGGCGGTGGCGGTGGCGGTCCGCCCTGCGTTGTGGGGCGTGGCCCTCCGACAGGCCCACCGTCTGGCGGGGCGTGGCTGGTGGCGACGTCCACCGTTCCTGCCGGTGCCGGCCCGGGCCTACGCGGCGTTTCGGGCCACCACCCAGTACGGCGATCCGACGGCTGCCCCGTCGGTTGAAGACGTCCTTGTGTGGCTGCGATGGGCCCGACGTTTCCCGGCCTGACCGGATGAGTGGCGGATGAGTGGCCAGATGAGGGACTGGAAGGTCCGCTGGCCGGACGGGTCGGTGGCTGATCGGCACGGGCCGGTTGGCGAGATCTCCGAGCGGGTGGTCCTGCGTCATCAGGTGTCCCGCTCGACGGTGGTGCTGGGCAGCGGCCAACGGGACCTTCCCGGTCTGGCCGACCGGGCCGCCGACGAGGACCTGGACGTCGTGCGTCGTCGGTCAGGCGGGGGAGCGGTGCTGCTCCGGCCCGATGGCGTTCTCTGGGTCGACGTTCTGGTGCCCCGGACCGATCCGCTCTGGGATGACGACGTGGGCCGGTCGTCGATGTGGCTGGGGGCGGCGTGGTGCCAGACATTGGCGTCTCTGGGTGTGGATGCCGACGTCCACCGGGGTCCGTTCTCCTGCGGATTGAGCGGCCGAGCCGTGTGCTTCGTGGGACGGGCGGCCGGCGAGGTGGTGTCCGGTGGTCGCAAGGTGGTCGGGATCAGTCAGCGGCGGGACCGGGGCGGAGCCCGCTTCCAGTGTGCGGTTCTGTTGGGCGCCGATGCCGTGGCCCGGTTGGTGGCGCCCCTGGTCGACCTGCTCGGCCTGGCGCCCCGCTCGGAGATCCTGGCCGAGATCGAGGCCTCCGTTTCCGGGTTGATGATCCCCGACATGGCTGCTGACCACCTCTTTGAGGCATTCATGGAGGCTCTTTCCTCCGCTGGCTCCTCCGCCGGTTGAGTCCAGCTCCCGGTGTTGTTCCTGCAGATCTGGTGGTTCCTTCGCGCCCTCGTTCGGGATCCAGCGGTTCCCGGTGGGGGCTACTTGCATCGTGGGGGGTGAAAAGGGCTAGTGTGGGGCGATGTGGGGAGAAATGGGAACCCAGTCATGAACGGCTCCCGGACCTTTCCCACGGCAATCGAACACACCGGACGAGAAGAGAGGAGGCACCGCCATGGTCTTCGTGGGTTCCCACGACCACACGTTGGACGACAAGGGCCGCCTCGTCCTTCCGGCCCGGTTCCGCAGTCACTTCACCGACTCGGCCTACCTGCTGCCCAACGCAGACTGCATCTCTCTCTGGGAGCCCGAACGCTTCGAGAAGATGATCGGCCGGCTCGCGGAGCAGGCCCGAGCGGGAGAGATCGATCCCCTTTCACCGAAACAGGTGGCCCACGCGTCGAGCATCGTCCGCCCCGACGCCCAGGGGCGGATCACCATTCCCGAACGGCTCCGGGCCTTCGCATCCCTCGAACACGACGTCATGGTCTGCGGAGCCGTCGAGTCGCTCGAGATCTGGAACGCCGAGACCTGGGCGGCCATGTCGGCCGACCGGGACCAGTCGGTGGCCGACCTCTTCCTCCGCATCGGCATCTGATCCTCTCGCACCCGGCCGCCCCCACCCAGCGTGGGCTGGCCCCGGACACCACTCGACACGACACACCGGACACAGGAGACCAACAGCACCCACGAGATCCGAAGACCAGGACGACCGGCACTGATCGGCTCGTCCCTGGACCGTCCCCCGATCGGCAGGATGGGAGGCCCCTACTCCGCCCGCTTGCCATCCAGTCCGACTCGGGGAGACATCCCGACGGGCGCCGCCTGGTCGGGGGACGGTCGAGGGACGGGCTGCGGCACCGGGATGTCGGGGTCGACGGACGGGTACGGATGCGGACCGGACCATGACACAGCAGTTTGACGACACGGGGGACGGGCCCCTTCCGGCAGCTTCCTCGGAAGCAGTGTCCTTCCACCACGTACCGGTGATGTGTGCCGAGGTGCTCGACGCCCTCATGGAGGCGCCGGCCGGCGTGGTTCTGGACGCCACGGTGGGCGGCGGAGGCCACGCTGAGGCCGTTCTCACCGCACGACCCGACCTGAGCGTTCTGGGCCTGGATCGTGACGATGCCGCACTGGCGGCCACCGGAGAACGCCTGGCCCGATTCGGCGACCGGGTGATCCTCCACCGTTCGGCATTCGGGGACCTGTCGGCCGCCATGGACGCCGTCGGAGTGGAGCGCATCTCGGGCTTCCTGTTCGACCTCGGCGTGTCCTCTCCGCAGCTCGACCATGCCGATCGGGGGTTCAGTTACCGGGAGGCCGGCCCGTTGGACATGCGTATGGACCGCCGCCAGCAACTCACCGCCGCCGAGGTGGTCAACGAGTACGACGAGGACGATCTGGCCCGTGTCCTCCGCTGGTACGCCGACGAACGCCATGCCCGACGGATCGCCCGGACCGTGGTGGCTGCCCGGCCGGTGGCCGACACGGCTGAACTCGCCGAGTTGGTGCGATCCGCCATCCCGGCTCCGGCCCGCCGTCGCGGTGGCCATCCCGCCAAGCGCACCTTCCAGGCCATCCGCATCGAGGTCAACGGCGAGTTGGACCAGTTGGCGGGTGCCGTCGACGAGGCCATTCGACGCCTGGTTCCCGGCGGTCGGGGAGCGGTCCTGTCCTACCACTCGGGTGAGGACCGGATCGTCAAGCACCAGTTCGATCGGGCGGCCACCGGTGGGTGTGCCTGTCCGCCCCGCCTTCCCTGTGCCTGTGGCGCCCAGCCGTTGGTGGTGATGGCGCGCCGTGCCGGCCGGACACCGGGTGAGGCCGAAGCCGAGGCCAATCCCCGGGCAGCGAGCGCACGACTCCGAACCGTTGAACGGGTGGAACGCCCGGTGGAGGCCGCGTGACCGCCGTCCTGCGTCCCGTTCAGACGCCCGGGACCGCCCCGGCCCGCGCCGCGGCAGCCCAGCGGGCCAACGCGGCGGTCCGCACCAGGTTCGGCATAGTCGGACTGCTGGCGGTGGCTGCCTTCTTCGCCAGCCTGCTGGTGTTGGCCAACTTCCATGTGGTGGTGATCGGCGACCAGTTCGAGTTCGACCGCCTCGAACGGCGGCTGGAGTCCGGACTCGAGCAGGCGCAGGTCCTCCGCAACAAGGTGGCTCGTCTCGAGAGTCCGGATCGGATTCTCCGGGTGGCCGAGGGGCGGCTCGGAATGGTGCCGCCACCTGAACGCCTCCAGTTGGGTCTCGTCTGGTCGGGTGATTCAGGGGTCGGGTTGGCTGCCCCGGTCGGCGACCCGTTCGCCGCAGGAGACCGGTGAGTCGTCGACCGGATGCCAAGGTGGCCGAAGGTCACGGCGCCGCACGACAGGTCCCCCTCCGTTCCGTACAGGCCGGCTTCCGAGGTCGCCTCGTCTTCGTCGGTGCCCTCCTGCTGGTCGCCGCAGGCCTTCTGGTGTGGAGGCTGGCCGTTGTCCAGATCGTCGAACCGGACCGCTTCCTGGCCTATGGCGAATCCCAGCGGATCCGGTCGGTGGCGTTGACCGCCACCCGGGGAGCCATCGTGGACCGCAACGGCGTCGACCTGGCCCTTTCCCTGCCGCTGCCCTCGCTGGTGGCCAACCCCCAGCTGGTGGACGATCCTCGGCAGATGGCCCGCCAACTGGCCATCGTGTTGGACACTGATGTCGACTTCCTCGAACGACGGCTCTCCGGTGACGGCCAGTTCGCCTATCTCGGGCGGCACCTCGACCCGGAGTTGGCCGCCGATGTCATGGCGTTGGACCTTCCGGGAGTCCGGATCCTGGAGGAGCGGGCCCGTGTCCGTCCCGGCGAGCGGTCGGCACTCGGAGTGCTCGGCAGGACCAACATCGACTCGGTGGGGATCAGCGGCCTCGAACTGGTCTATGACGGCCTTCTCTCCGGCGTCCACGGCCGGAAGATCGTCGAGCGTGATCTGAAGGGCGCCTCGATTCCGGGGGGCCAGTACACCGTCGAGCCCCCGTCCCATGGGCGGACGCTCGTGTCGACCATCGACCGGTCGCTCCAGTTCGAGGCGGAGCGACTCCTGACCGAGGGCGTCGAGCGTGCCGGAGGGCAGAGCGGAATCCTGGTGGCCATGGACCCGACCACCGGCCAGATCCTGACGTCGGCCACCGTGATCCGCGGCGAGGACGGTGAGATGCGGACGTCGGGCGAACACCGGGCCGTGACCTGGACGTACGAGCCGGGCTCCATCGTCAAGCCACTCACCTTCTCGGCCGTGCTGGACGCGGCGGTCGGTTCGCCCGACACCGTCCGGGAGGTCCCGGGACGAATAAACGTGCATGACGCCACCTTCAAGGACGCGCCGTTGCACGATCCGCTCGACCTCTCGGTGGCGGACGTTTTGCGACGATCCTCCAACGTGGGAACCATCATGTGGGCCACCGACCTGGGCCCCGAGGCCCTCCACGCCAAGTTCCGTGAGTTCGGTCTGGGTCGGGTCTCGGCGTTGGACTTTCCCGGCGAGTCGGGCGGCAGCCTGCTGACCCTCTCGAAATGGTCCGGTACATCGCTGCCCACCATTGCCATCGGGCAGGGGGTGTCGACCACGCCCATCCAGATGGTCACCGCCTACGCCACGTTGGCCAATGGTGGAATCCGACCCGCGCCCACCCTGGTGCTCGGAACGCGGGACGATGGGGGAATGTTCGAGCCACGCCGCACCGGTCGTACCACCACGGTCATCCCGGCCACGGTGGCCTCCGAGGTGGTGGAGATGATGGAGGGCGTCGTCGAGTCCGGTACCGGCACCCGCGCCGCGGTCCCCGGTTACCGGGTGGCCGGCAAGACCGGCACCGCCTGGAAGGCGCGGCCCGAAGGTGGTTACGGGGCTGAGGGCGATCGGGACTACGTGGCCAGCTTCGCGGGGTTCCTCCCGGCTGACGATCCCCAACTGGTGGTTCTCGTGGTGGTCGACGAGCCGTCGTTGGCTCGCTACTCGGGAGGACGGGCCGCGGCGCCCATCTTCTCGGAGTTCGCCCAGTTCGCGGTCCGTCGACTGCGTATCCCCTCGGAATCCGAGCGTGTGGGTCTCGAACAGGCTGGTCGGGTGCGGGCCGTCACCCCGGCTCACCAGCGACTGCTCGACGAGGCAGCGTTCGAGGCGGCCGCTGCTCCGACCGGGGGCTGACGTGCGGCTCGCCGCGTTGCTCGCCGCGGCCGGGGTTGAACCAGTCGAACTGGTCGGCGATCCCGACGTGGCCCGGGTGGTCCACGACTCGCGACGGGTCTCTGACGGTGACCTGTTCTGCTGCGTTCCCGGAGCGGATCATGACGGGCATGACTTCGCCGCCGACGCGGTGGCCTCTGGAGCCGCGGCTGTCCTGCTCGAGCGGCCCGTGGGGGACCTGACGGTCCCGACCGTGATGGTCCCGTCGGCACGGGCCGCCATGGGGCCACTGGCCGCCGCCCTCCACGACTGGCCTTCGCGGACCATTGATCTGGTGGGGGTGACGGGAACCAACGGCAAGACGAGTGTCGTCCATCTGCTCCGCTCGATCCTCGAGACGTCGGGCCTCCGGGCGGCCTCGTGGGGCACGCTCTCCGGCGACCGAACGACACCGGAAGGCCCCGATCTCCAGGAGACCATTGCCGGATGGGTGGATGACGGCGTGCAGGCAGCGGCCATTGAGGTCTCGTCCCATGCTCTGGCCCAGCACCGGGTGGACGGGACCACGTTCGCCGCCGTGGGATTCACGACGCTGGGTCGCGACCACCTGGACTTCCATGGCTCACCGGACGAGTACGAGGCGGCCAAGGCCCGGCTGTTCGATGGTGGCTTCTCGGATCACGCCGTGGTCAACGTCGGGGGCGCGGCGGGTCTTCGCATGGCCTCGGTGGCCGAGGCGTCGGGGATGTCCGTGGTGCGCGTTGACCCCACGACGGCCGATGCCGACCTGACACCGGCCGGATGCACCCTGGTCTGGCGCGGTCATTCCGTGCGGGTGGCCACCGGTGGGCGGTTCACGGTGGCCAATGCCCTGGTGGCCGCCGAGTTGGCGGTGGTGCTGGGGTGCCGAGAGGACGACGTGGCTGCCGGTCTGGCTGCGGCCGCTGCGGTGCCCGGACGATTCGAACCGGTTCCGTTGCCCGGAAGTCCGGAGGTGCCGGCGGTACCAGCGGTACCAGCAGTAATTGTCGACTATGCCCACACGCCCGATGCCCTCTCGGCCGTGCTGGGTGCCGCACGCGAAGTACTCGACGGCCCGGCCAGTGCCCCAACAACAGGGTCGGGTCGACTCCTGGTGGTGTTCGGATGCGGTGGAGATCGCGATGCGGGGAAGCGCCCGCTCATGGGTCAGGTCGCCGAGGAGGCGGCCGATGTCGTGGTCGTCACCTCCGACAATCCGAGGGGTGAACCACCCGAGGGGGTGATCGCGGACATCCTTGCGGGAATGAAACGATCCGATCTGACCGTGGAGCCCGACCGACGCCGTGCCATCGCCGCAGCGTTGGACGCCGCCGCGCCCGGTGATCTACTCGTGGTGGCCGGCCGGGGACACGAGACGACCCAGGAGATCGAGGGTCGCCAGGTTCCGTTTGACGACCGGACAGTGGTCGCCGAGGAGTGGGCCCGGCTGATGGATATTGCGTCCGAACCGAAGCCATCTGATCCGGGTGTCGACCGTTGATCCGGATCCTGCTGGCGGCCGGCATCGCCATGGTGGTGTCCCTGGTCGGGACCCGTGTCCTGATCCTCTGGCTGACCCGGTTGCGTCTCGGCCAGCCCATCCGTGACGACGGTCCGGAAGGTCACGTCACCAAGGCGGGAACGCCGACCATGGGTGGCCTGGCCATCGTCGGCGGGGCGTTCCTGGGCTACGTCCTGAGCGACCTCTATCGGGGCATCTACACCCGTACGGGAATCTTCGTGATGCTGGCCATCATCAGCGGCGGAGTGGTCGGTCTCATGGACGACTGGATCAAGGTGGTGCGCGAGCGCAACCTCGGCCTCAACAAGCGGGCCAAGATGCTCGGGCTGTTCGCAGTGGCCATCACGTTCGCCGTCCTGATGCAGGAGCACGCTCCGACCCACACCACGCTGTCCTTCACACGGTTCGACCAGCCGGGACTCGAACTGGGGTCGATCCTGTGGTCGATCTGGGCCGTGCTGCTCATCACCGGGTCGGCCAACGCCGTGAACCTGACCGACGGTCTCGACGGTCTGGCCGCCGGAGCAGGCACCTTCTGCTTCGGCGCCTACACGGTCATCGCCTTCTGGCAGTTCCGGTACCCCGAGACCTACGACATCGCCCATGCGTTGGACCTCGCCGTGGTGGCCGCCGCCATGGCCGGTGGCTGCCTCGGCTTCCTGTGGTGGAACGCCGCCCCGGCGAAGATCTTCATGGGTGACACGGGGTCCCTGGCCATCGGCACCGGTCTGGCCACCCTCGCTCTGGCCACCGGGACGCAACTGCTGTTGCCCATCGTGGCCGGACTCTTCGTGGCCGAGACGGTGTCGGTCATCGTCCAGATCACCAGCTTCCGCCTGTTCGGGGGCCGGCGGGTCTTCCGGATGGCCCCCGTGCACCATCACTTCGAACTCAGCGGATGGCCGGAGACCACGGTGATCATCCGGTTCTGGATCATGGCGGGGCTCTGCACGGCCGCCGGTCTGGGCATCTTCTACGCCGATTCGCTGTCGGCCGGGGTGGCCGACGGGATCGGCGGATGACCGACGAGACCACGCTGGTCCTCGGACTCGGGGTGGCCGGTCGGGCCGTGCTGGATTCCCTGGTCCGCCGCGGGCTGGACGTCGTGGCCGTGGACGACGCACCGGGGGACGCGGCCCGCCAGTGTGCTGGTCGACTCGGCGTACCCCTGGTGGAGGCTCCTCCGGTCGACGACTGGGCCCGTCTGCTGGGTGGAATCGCCGAGGTGGTGATGAGTCCCGGGGTTCCCGATGCCCATCCGTGTCACCTGGCGGCCCGAGAGGCCGGGGTGCCGGTGATCGACGAATCGGACCTGGCCAACCGTTGGGACGATCGCCCACGCTGTGCGGTGACCGGCACCAACGGGAAGACCACCGTGGTCACCCTGGTGACCGACATGTTGGAACGCTCGGGCATCCGGGCCCTGGCGGCCGGCAACACCGATACGCCGCTGGTGGCGGCCATTGATGACGCTGAGGTCTCGACGTTCGTGGTCGAGGCCTCCTCGTTCCGTCTCGGTCACGCCGGAGTGTTCCGGGCATCGCCCGCCGCCTGGCTCAACTTCGCCCCCGACCACCTCGACGTGCACGCCGACGTCGCGGCCTACGAGGCGTCCAAGGCCCGGATCTTCGAAGGGGTGGCCCGGCCGTCGGATGCCGTGGCCAACGCCACCGATCCGACCGTGATGGCCCATGCCCCCGACGGGGCCCTGCTCTTCGGTGGCGCCGACACGCCGTGCCGGGTCGACGGTGGGGGAGAATCCGCCCTTCTGGTGGTGGACGATGAGCCGCTCGTCGAGGTGGCCGCACTGGCTCGTGCCCTGCCCCACGATCTGGCCAACGCCCAGGCGGCCGCCGCTCTGGCCATCCGTTCCGGGGCATCGCGTACGGCGTGCGCCGAGGCCCTGGTCGACTTCAGCGGACTGGCCCACCGGATGGCCATGGTGTCCGAGGTCCGCGGTGTCCGGTTCGTCGACGACAGCAAGGCCACCACGCCGCACGCCACGCTGACCGCCATGGCCGGCCTCCCGGGGGCGGTCCTGATCGCCGGGGGTCGCAACAAGGGGGTGGACCTCTCCGTGCTGGCGGAGTCCCGTCCGCGGGCCGTGGTGGGCATCGGTGAGGCGGCTGACGAGATCGTCGACGTGTTCACCGGACGCTGTCCCGTCCATCGGGCTTCGTCGATGGATGAGGCCGTAGCCCTGGCCCACCGGGCCGCCGACGGTTCGGGAACGGTGCTGCTCTCCCCGGGGTGCTCATCGTTCGACTGGTACGGCTCGTACGTGGAGCGGGGTCTGGACTTCGGTCGGGTCGTGCGCCTGTTGGCCGGGTTCGGGGCGTGAGTGCCGTGACCATCGGTGACCGTCGGGCCCGCCCAGCGGGGACCCCCGTGAACCAGCCGCGACGGCCGGCCCGTTTCGTGGTGCTGGCCATCATGGCCCTGTTGATGGTCCTGCTGGGCATCGTGATGGTGCTCTCGGCGGCCTCGGTCCAGGATCTCCGGATCCACGGCAACGCCTGGTACCACCAGCGTCGTCAGCTCATCTGGGTCGTCCTGGGCCTGGCTGGACTGGTCACCACCTCCAGGCTCGACTACCGGCGGTTGCGGCCCGCGGCCATCTGGCTACTGGTGGGTTCGATGGTCCTCCTGATGATGGTCTTCATCCCGGGCATCGGCATCAAAGCCAACGGTTCATCCCGGTGGATCGGCGTGGGCGCCGCGACCTTCCAGCCTTCGGAGTTGGCCAAGCTGGCCGTCATCCTCTACGGATCGGTCCTGCTGTCGAGCCGGCCGGTGAATGACCTCCGGGGCACCGTGCTCCCGCTGGCCGCCGTACTGGGCGGGGTGGGTGCCCTCGTCTACGCCGAGCCCGATCTGGGAACCACGATGATCATCGCGGCCATAGCCGCCGCGTTGCTCTTCTTTGCCGGGCTGCGACTGGCCGTGGTGGGAGCGACCGCCGCGTTGGGTGTCGGCATGATGGGTGCCCTGACGATGACCGCCGGCTACCGGCGTGATCGGCTGTTGTCGGTCTTCGACCCCTGGAGCGATCCGCTGGTCACCGGGTGGCAGGCCATCCAGGCCGGCGTGGCCATGTCCAACGGTGGCCTGTGGGGCATGGGCCTGGGTGCCAGTCGAGCCAAGTGGGGCTTCCTGCCGTTCGCCCAGACGGACTTCATCTTCGCCATCGTGGCTGAGGAGCTGGGTTTCGTGGCCGCCATGGGGGTGATCCTCGTCTACCTGGTCATCGGCCTGGTCGGGCTGAACACCGCGCTGCGGGCGCCCGATCGCCTGGGTCAGCTTCTGGCCGCCGGGATCACCACGTGGATCATGATCCAGGCCTACGTGAACATCGGCGCCGTCCTGGGCGTGCTGCCCATCACCGGGGTGCCCCTGCCGCTGGTTTCCTACGGCGGGAGTTCAATGGTTCTCACCCTCACCGCGTACGGCGTGCTGCTGAACGTGGCCCGGCAGACGCCGTGAGCGGCCCGGCGACCCGTGGGGTCCTGATCGCCGGTGGCGGCACGGCGGGGCACGTGCTCCCCGGACTGGCCATCGCCGAGGCACTGGTGGAACGCGGCGTCGTCACGGACCGTTCCGGAGTCCACCTGGTGGGTAGCCGACGGGGTATCGAGGTCGAGTTGGTCCCCGGGTCAGGGTTCGACCTGACCGTCCTGCCGGGTCGGGGGATCCAGCGGAGGCTGACTCCGGCCAATCTGGTGGCGGCCGGCGGTCTGGCCCTGGCCTTCCTGCAGGCGCTGGTGCTGGTGGCCCGCCGGCGACCCGACGTGGTCCTCTCCCTCGGCGGCTACGCCAGCGTCCCGTGTTCGCTGGCCGCCGCGGTGCTGCGGATCCCGCTCGTGGTGGCCGAGCAGAATGCAGTGCCCGGCGCGGCCAATCGTCTGGCCGGCCGGTTCGCCCGGGCCTGCGCGGTCTCGTTCCCGGACACGGCGTTGCCCCGTTCGACGGTGACCGGTAATCCGATCCGTGGTGCCATCCGTGCGGTGGCCGAAGCCCGACGGGGTGCCGGAGAGGGAGCGGCCGTCCGTCGAGCGGCGCGACAGGCTCTCGGGATCAATGAGCAGCCGTTCGTGGTGGTCTTCGGTGGATCTCTCGGCGCCCGTCGTATCAACCGTGCCGTGGCCCGTCTGGTGGAAGACTGGACGGGTGGTCCGGTGGTCATCGAGCACGTGGTGGGCGCCCGGGGCTGGAAGGACGATCGGGAACGGGCCGGAGCGCCGGCGCCCGAGGTGGACTACCGACCGGTGGAGTACGAGGCCGACATGCCGACCGTGTTGAGCGCTGCGGACCTGGTGGTGTGTCGGGCCGGTGCGACGAGCGTGGCCGAGTTGTCGGCCCTTGGTGTGCCGTCGATCCTGGTGCCGCTGCCCGGCGCCCCGGGCGACCATCAGACGGCCAACGCCCGACATCTGGAACAGGCCGGCGGGGCCCGTCTGGTGCCCGACGACGAGCTCGACGGGGCACGTCTGGAGGCAGAGTTGGCCGAGTTGCTGGCCGACCGGGATCTGCTGGCCGCCATGGCTGACGGAGCCCTCTCGGCGGGAATGCCTGATGCTGCCGACCGGGTCGTCGAGGTGATCGCCGGTCTTCTGGATGGCGACACCGGAGCGAAGGGCCCGGCTGTATGAGCAACCCTGTGGACCGGGCCCAGAGTGACCCTTCGGGGGAGGACTTGGCTCCGGATCTGGCGGAGGCCGTCCACGTCCACGTGATCGGCATCGGCGGGGCCGGCATGAGCGCCATTGCCGAGGTGCTGGCCACCATGGGACACCGGGTCTCGGGTTCGGACCTGAAGGCCTCTGCCGGTCTGGATCGACTACGGGCCCTGGGTGTGGAGGTCCACGTCGGACACGATGCCGACCATGTCGGCCGGGCCGACGTGGTGACCCGATCGACCGCGGTGCCCGATGGCAACCCGGAATGCCGCGAGGCCGCTGAGCGGACAATCCCGTTGCTGAGTCGGGCCGAGATGCTGGGCGCCATCACCCGCCTGCGTAGGACGGTGGCCGTCGCCGGCACCCACGGCAAGACCACCACGGCGTCGATGCTGGCCCTGGCCCTCCGTGGGGCGGGGCTCCGACCGTCCTTTGTCATTGGTGGTGACGTGAACGAGATCGGGACCGGAGCGGCGTGGGACGACGGGGACCTGTTCGTGGCGGAGGCCGACGAGAGCGACGGATCCTTCCTGCGGTTGGAGTCCCGTATGGCCGTGGTCACCAATCTGGATCCCGACCACCTCGAGCACCATGGTGGATTCGAGGCGCTTCGGGCGTCGTTCGACGAGTTCGTCGCCGGGGTCGACGGGCCGGTGGTGATCGGCATCGACGATCCTGAAGGGGTGGCGCTGGCCGACCGGTCGCGAAGCGGGGGTTTCGACGTCCGCACGGTGGGGACGTCCGCCGACGCCGACTGGCGGATCGCCGAACTTCGGGAGTCCTGGGATGGCGTCGGTTTCGTGCTGCGGGGGCCTGGGACGAACCTGGCGGTGGCACTTCCCGTGCCCGGCCGGCACAACGCACGAAATGCCGCGGCGGCAACCGTGCTGGCCCTCCTGGCCGGAGCCGAACCGCAGGCCGTGGCCGAGGCGCTTTCACGATTCGGCGGGGTGGCCCGACGATTCGAACACCGTGGCCGGTCCGGCGGGGTGACCCTCGTGGACGACTACGCCCACCTGCCCACCGAGATCTCGGCGACCATCCGGGCGGCCCGCACCGGCGACTTCGACCGTCTGGTGGCCGTCTTCCAACCTCATCGCTTCAGCCGGACCGAGGCGCTCTGGTCTTCCTTCGGGCCGTCATTCGAAGGCGTCGACGTGCTGTTCGTGACCGACGTGTATCCGTCGGGTGAGGCGCCCCGCCCGGGGGTCACCGGTCATCTGGTGGTGGACGCCGTTCGGCGGGACCTGCCCGGCGTGGACGTCCGCTACACCGCCCGGCGTGACGACCTGGTGGACGCACTGATGGCGGAGCTCCGATCCGGCGACCTCTGTCTGACGATGGGCGCCGGTGATCTCACCTCGGTTCCCACCGACCTTCGGGAGCGGCTGGGGTCCGATGCCTGAGCCGGATTCCGGGGTGCGGGACTTCGGTCCTCTCGACGATGCGTTGTCGGCGGTCGATCTGCTGGAGGGTGTCCGGGTCGACCATCCCATCGGGGCGTTGACGACCTATCGGGTCGGGGGCGTGGCGGCCCGCTTCGTCCGTCCCGCGGATGCCGGCGAACTGGAACAGGTGGCGGCGGCCGTCGCTTCGACGGGATCCGACGGGTCGGGAGGGGTGATGCCGGTCCTGGTGCTGGGTCGAGGGTCGAACCTCCTGGTTGCCGACGGTGGCTTCCGTGGTCTGGCCGTCCAGTTGGGCCCCGGATTCGACGATGTGGTGGTCGACGGTGGGGAAACCGGCGGCACGGTCCGGGCGGGGGGCGCGGCCAGCCTGCCTGTGGTGGCCCGGCGAACGGTGGCCGAGGGGCTTGCCGGCATGGAATGGGCGGTCGGAGTGCCCGGTTCGATCGGCGGCGCGGTTCGGATGAACGCCGGCGGTCACGGTTCGGACATGTCCACGGTCCTCGTCTCGGCCTCCACGACCGATCTGGCCACCGGAGCGACCGGAATCCGGACCATCGATGACCTGGATCTGGGATACCGACGCTCGTCGGTGGCGGTGAGCGAAGTGGTGGTGTCCGTCGAGATCGAGTTGTCGGTCGGCGATCGGGCCGAAGGCGAGGCTCGCCTGGCTGAGGTGGTTCGGTGGCGGCGGGCCAACCAACCCGGGGGACAGAATGCCGGGTCGGTGTTCACCAATCCGTCCGGCGATTCGTCCGGTCGACTGATCGACACGGCCGGTGGGCGGGGCCTCCGGGTGGGGACGGCCGAGGTGTCCACCCGACACGCCAACTTCATCCAGGTCGACGAGGGCGGATCGGCGGACGACGTGGCACGCCTGATGGCCGAGGTGGTCCGTCTGGTGGGTGAGGTCCACGGGGTCGGACTGGAGTCCGAGACCGTGCTCGTCGGGTTCTGATGGCCGACGGTTCACCTGCGAACGCGGACGCGGGCCCAGCACCAGGCCGGACGCCGCCACCCGATAGCGCTGATGGTCCGGTTCCTCGCCGTCGTGGGCTTGCCGTGGCGTGGGTGGTGCTCGCCGTGATGGTCATCGCCGTGGGTTCGTTCGCCGTCACCCGGACCGAGTTCCTCGATGTGGACGAGGTCCGACTGGTCGGCCTGTCGACGAGCCTGGACCAGGCTTCGGTGCTGGAGGCCACCTCGATCCAGGTCGGCTCGCCGATGGTCGGCATCGATCTCGACGAGGCGGTCCGTCGCGTGGCGGCCCTGCCGAGGGTGGCCGGCGTCGAGGTGGAACGCGACTGGCCCGGAACGGTCGTCGTGTGGATCGTCGAACGCCGGGCCGTCGTCAATGCAGTGGCCTTCGATGGCCGTGTGGCGGCACTGGACGCCGACGGAACGGTGCTCGAGCATCTTGACGACGCCGACCCCCTGTTGCCGACCATCAGGGTCGACGACGTGGGTCGCCCGGGAACCCGCCTGTCGGGCCTCGGGTCGTTGCTGGATGCAGCGCAGGCCGTCACCCCTGACCTGGCCGCGTGGATCGTGGCCCTCGTGCCGACCGGTGACGGGGTACGGGCCGAGTTGGTGGGAGGCGCCGAAGCGGACCTGGGCATGGGGGACGACTACCGGGATGAGATGCGGGCGCTGGCCACCGTGCTCCATCGGGTGGAACTGTCGTGCATCGTCCGGATCGACGTCTCGGTCCACGACATCCCCGTCGTCCGTCGCGACGACATGCACTGCTCCTGAGTAAGGGGTTCCTGAGCAACAGGTTCCCGACGGGTTGACGTTCTTCGACCACGCGCCGTAGTCTCACGACCACTGATCGGGGTCAAGGGGTGTCAACCTTCAACCTTCAACCTCTACTTGAAGGTTAGTCACGGGTGCCGTCGGTGCCCGGGCGAGCCCCGGGCCGATCGTGAGCCGGCCACTATGGACGGCACCGGAACCGACGAGAACGACCAACGAGATCGAAAGAGGAAGAACCGATGGTGGCAAGTCCGCAGAACTACCTGGCAGTGATCAAGGTGGTGGGCGTCGGCGGTGCCGGCGTGAACGCCGTCAACCGGATGATCGATGCCGGCATGAAGGGCGTCGAGTTCATCGCCGTGAACACCGATGCCCAGGCGCTCCTCATGAGCGACGCCGACGTCAAGCTCGACATCGGCCGTGAGCTCACCCGCGGGCTGGGTGCGGGCAGCGACCCCGAGATCGGCCGTCAGGCCGCCGAGGACCACCGCGCCGAGATCGAGGAGGCCCTCGAAGGATCCGACATGGTGTTCATCACCGCCGGCGAAGGTGGTGGCACCGGTACCGGTGGCGCCCCGATCATCGCCGAGGCGGCCCGGGCTGCCGGGGCGCTGACCATCGGCGTGGTCACCCGACCGTTCACCTTCGAGGGTCGGCGCCGGTCGGTGCAGGCCGAGCAGGGGATCGTCCAGCTCAAGGAGAAGGTCGACACCCAGATCGTCATCCCGAACGACCGTCTGCTGGACGTGTCCGACGAGAAGACCGCCCTCCTGAACGCCTTCGACACCGCGGACGAGGTCCTTCTCCAGGGAGTGCAGGGGATCACCACGCTGATCACCACGCCGGGCCTCATCAACACCGACTTCGCCGACGTCCGGACCATCATGGCCGGCGCCGGTTCGGCCCTCATGGGCGTGGGGCAGGC
This sequence comes from Acidimicrobiales bacterium, assembly GCA_014239855.1. Lineage (GTDB taxonomy): Bacteria > Actinomycetota > Acidimicrobiia > Acidimicrobiales > MedAcidi-G1 > UBA9410. The sequence goes on from JAAZXY010000012.1 coordinate 30,711, forward strand.
CACCGGTGAAGGGCGGGCACTCAACGCGGCCCGCAAGGCCATTTCCAGTCCGATGCTGGAGGCCTCCATCGAGGGAGCCCGGGGGATCCTCCTGAACATCTCCGGTCCGCGTGACCTTGGCCTGTTCGAGGTCAATGAGGCGGCCGAGGTGGTTCACGGCGTGGCCCACCCCGACGCCAACATCATCTTCGGAACGGTGATCGACGACGAGATGGGCGACGACGTCCGGGTCACGGTCATCGCCGCGGGCTTCGGATCCTGGGACGGCGGCCGCCCGTCGGCGGAACCGGCTGCACCGTTGTCCGGGGCCGACACCATTGCCGACGTGTTCGCCGAGGGTGGCGACGACCTCGACGTTCCGAGTTTCCTCAGGTAGGGGCCGATGGCCAGGGAACTGATCCGACGGAGTCTCCCGTCGGGTCGGATCGCCCGGGTCGTCATGTCCGAGATCACCGATGGTGACGCCGCTGGCGGCGACGTCACCATCGGCGGTCCGGATGACGTCTCTGCTACCGGTCGGGGTCGGGAACGGCTCTGGACGTGGCTGCACCAGGTCCACGGCGACGTCGTGGTCGTGGTGGACGCAGCCGGCGGACATTCCGGATCCCGTGCCGATGCCGCGGTGACGGCCCTGGTCGACGCCCCGCTGGCCGTCCGGGTCGCCGACTGCGTGCCGGTGGCCCTGCTGGGGGATCGTTCGGTGGGTGTGGCCCACGCCGGTTGGCGGGGCCTCCGGGCCGGGGTGGTCGAGCGGACCATCGAGGCCATGGAAGGACTCGACGGCGCCCCGCCGGTCGCCGCGGTGGTCGGTCCCCACATCGGACCCTGCTGCTACGAGTTCGGTGATGCCGACCTGGATGATCTCGCCGACCGGTTCGGCCCCGCGGTCCGGTCCACCACGACCGAGGGTCGACCTGCTCTGGACCTCTCACACGCCATCTCGGGGTTGCTGGCGACAGCCGATATTCCGGTGACCGTCGACGGGGTCTGCACCTCGTGCGACGATCGGTACTGGTCCTACCGGGCCACGGCGACCGCCCGCCGTCAGGCCATGGTGGCCTGGACCGAGGAAGCCTGCACTGGGGAAGCCTGAACATTGGAACACGCCGCCCACCATTTCCCATCGCCCGAGGAGCTCGCCTCGCGCCTGGGTCTTCTCGACGACCGCCTCCGTGAACTCAGCGGCGGGCGAACCGCCCTGCTACCGGTTACCAAGGCATTCGGAGCCGATGCCGTCCGTGCCGTCCTGGCCACCGGACGAACCGACGTCGGCGAGAACTACGCCCAGGAACTGGTGGGCAAGCACCTTGAACTCGAGGCTGATGAGCCCGAGGGGACCGCGCCCTCGGCCCGGTGGCACATGATCGGCGGGGTGCAGCGAAACAAGGTCCGCCGTCTGGCCGGCATCGTCTCGCTCTGGCAGACCGTGGACCGTGCCGACCTGGTCGACGAGCTGGTTCGTCGGGCCCCCGGCGCCCGGATCCTCGTGCAGGTCGATCCGGCGGGCACGCCCGGAAAGGGCGGCTGCCCACCGGCCGAGGTCGAAGGCCTGGTGGCCCGGGCGGGCGACGGTGGGCTGGACGTGGCGGGCCTCATGACCGTCGGGGTGATCGGCGACGCCGAAGCCACGAGCGCGGCCTTCCGGGTGGTGACACGACTGGCCGACGATCTCGGGCTGGCCGAACGGTCCATGGGAATGTCCGGCGACCTGGAGTCGGCCGTGGAACACGGTTCGACGATGGTGCGTATCGGACGGGCACTGTTCGGCGATCGACCCCGCTGACCGGGGTGACGGAGCGGGGTGCCGGGGGCGGAGCGGGTGTGCCGGTACCATCGGCCTCCGATGAAGAAGCTGATGCTGTGGCTGGGACTCGGTCCCGATGAGGCCTACGAGGACCTGAGCGCCGAGCCGATCCTGCGGGGCCCGTTGTCGTCCACCGAGTTCGCTGAGGCCCGGGTGGCTGCCGAGACCGGAGGCACGGTCAGTCCGCTGCACCTCCGGACGCCGGCGTCGAACACCGTGCGGACCCTGCCGCCCGAATCGACGGGCACCGTGCGACCGCTCCAGCCGGCCGCCACGGCCAAGCCGTCCACCGTGACGCCGACGTCGTTCAACGACGTTCAGGAGATGGCCGACCGCTTCAAGGGAAAGCAGCCGGTGATCGTCAACCTCCAGGGCGTGGATGCCGAACTTTCGAGGCGGATCATCGACTTCGCCAGCGGCGTCTGTTACGGCGGCGAGGGGCAGATGGAACGCATCACCCATCAGGTGTACCTGCTCACCCCGTCCGACGTGGAGGTGTCCGACGAGGACCGCCGCCACCTCGGCGACTGAGGGCCGACATGCTCTGCACGCTGCTGCAGCTCTACCTGCTCGTGTTGGTGGTCCGTGTGCTCATGAGCTGGTTTCCCATCTCCGGCGACGGCCCGATGGCCACGGCGGCCGGCGTGCTCTACACCGTCACCGATCCGGTGCTGCTCCCGCTGCGACGGCTCCTACCGGCGGTCCGGATGGGCCACATGGCACTCGACCTGTCGCCCATCGTGGCCTTCTTCGGCCTCTCGATCCTGATGGGCCTGCTGGGCTGCTGACCTGCCCCGAGTGAGTGGGGGCGCGGCGGTAACCTCTGGGGATGGATCCCAGCGAGAGTTCGCGAGGCATGGGTTCCCGCGGCGTGGGTGCCGACCGGGCCGGTGGCCTCGTTCACGAACTGGACGACGCCCAGTTCTCGACGAAGATGCGCGGCTACGACCCGTCGGAGGTCGATGCCCTGTTGGATCGGGCACGGCGGGCCATCGAGGAGTTGCACCTCACGGAGCGGCGGGCGCAGGAGCGGGCCACGTTGGCCGAACGCCAACTGGAAGAAGAACTCGATGCGGCCCGGACGGCTCGGGCCACCGCGGAGGCGGGTATCGCCACGGCGACCGCCGAGGCAGCCCGGATCGTGGCCGATGCCCGACTGGAGGCGTCTGATCTCCGCGAGGCGGCGGAGATCGAGATTCGTGGGGCCGCGGAGGAAGCTCGGATCCGGATGCTGGCCGAGATCGCCGAGATGGAACTCCGGCGGGACGGTGTGCACGAACAGATCGAGGTGACGGCCGCCCACCTGGCGGCCCACCGCACCCGCCTCCAACGGGCGGTGGCCGACCTTTCGACCCTGATCGACGAGATCGAAGAGCGTCCCGAGGCCATGGAAGGGCGGGACGGGCAGATCCCGAGGGACCCGGCGCCCGGGCATCCCGAGCCCACGACGCTTCGGACGGCGGTGTCGGGGACCCCGATCGTGGGCGATGACGACGGTGCGTTGCCCGAGCCGGACTGGGCCTCCAGCCCGACCGAGGTCGTGCGACCCATCCGACTGGCGACCGCTCAGGGCGCCCCCATGGAGGGTTCCTCGGGTGGAGCGGTCGGGGGAGACGAAGGGGATCTCGAGGCGTTCTTCGCCGATGACGGTTCCTGACGCTCTTTTTCACGGATCCCACCGGGTGCACCGGTGGGCCGATACGATCCTCCGCCGGTCGGGCACGGTTCGACCTCCGGGCCACCGGGACGTTGGCATTGATGAGATGCCGTCGAGGAGATGAAGGTCATGGCCGAAAAGGCTACGAAGAAGGCCCCTGCGAAGAAGGCGGCTCCCAAGAAAGCCGCCCCCAGGAAGGCCGCTCCGAAGAAGGCTGTAGCCAAGGCCCCTGCGAAGAAGGCGGCTCCCAAGAAGGCCGCCGCCAAGGCACCCGCCAAGAAGAAGCCGAAGACTCCGTTCGGCAAGAAGTTCCTCGACGAGCAGAAGGCCGCGCTCATCACCGAGCGCGCCCGCTATGTCCTGAGCGCCGACAACCTCCAGGCCGAGGCCGATGCGCTCCTCGAGGACCGCGATCCGGGCGATGTCCAGTTCGATGACGAGTCAGGCGAAGGCGACACCCTGGCCGTCGAGAGGGACCTCGACCTGGCCCTCAGCGCCCAGGCCCGGGAGTCTGTCGACGAGATTGACGCTGCTCTCGAGCGGATCCGCAAGGGCGTCTACGGGGTCTGCGTGAAGTCCGGGAAGAACATCCCGAGGGAACGCCTCGAGGTCATCCCCTGGGCCTCCGAGCGGGTCGAGTTCAAGGCCGGGGGACTGGGCCGCCGGTGAACTCCGACACCGGCCTGCCTGGCCGGTGGATGGCCCCTGCGTTCGTCGGGTCGGCCGTCGTCGGTTTCGATCAACTCACCAAGTGGTGGGCGCTGAACGCGCTCGACGACCGGTCCATCGACCTGGTCTGGACGTTGCGGCTGCATCTGGTCCACAACACCGGAGCGGCGTTCAGCCGGGGCGAAGGCCTCGGCCCACTGCTGGCCGGTCTCGTCGTGGTCGTGATGATCCTGCTGGCCCGCCACGCCTCCAGATCTGATGATCGGTTCGTCCACCTCACGGTGGGCGCCATCGTCGGCGGAGCGGCGGCCAACCTGCTGGATCGGGTGTTCCGGGCCGACGAGGGGCTGCTGTCCGGTGCCGTGGTCGATTTCGTGGATCTCCAGTGGTGGCCGGTGTTCAACGTGGCTGACGCGGTGATCGTGGTCGGCGGAATCCTGATGGTGCTGCGAGGATGGGTCCGTGGCTGACGAACCGGTGCTGGACGAGGTCGTCCCGGCGGCTCTCGACGGGGAACGCATCGACCGTGTGGTCGCCCTGCTGGCCGACGTCAGCCGGAACCGGGCCGGCGTGGCCATCGGTGCCGGGGCCGTGCGTCTGGACGGAGCGGTGGTGACCCTCCGTTCCCGGAAGGTCCGCGTCGATGAGGAACTGGTGGTCGCGGAGCTGGAGCGTGAGGCGGCACACGTGCCCGAGGGAGATGCCTCGGTGACCGTGTCGGTGCTCTACGAGGATGATGACGTGATCGTGGTCGACAAGCCCTCCGGGCTGGTGGTCCATCCGGGCGCCGGGAACATGGAGGGCACGCTGGTCAACGGTCTGCTGGCCCGCTACCCGGAAATGGCCGGGGTGGGCTCGACGGCCCGGCCGGGCATCGTCCACCGGCTGGACCTGGGTACGTCCGGAGCCCTCGCCGTGGCACGGACCCAGCGGGCCTACGACTCGTTGGTGGGCCAACTGGCCGAACGAACCGTGGGACGTCGCTACCAGGCCCTGGTCTGGGGTCGGCCCGAGGCGCCCACCGGGGTGGTCGATGCCCCGATCGGCCGTTCCACCAAGGACCGGACCCGCATGGCCGTGATCGGGTCGGGTCGTCCGGCCCGCACCCACTACGACGTTGAGGAGACGAGGGTCGAGCCGGCGACCAGCCTCCTGCGCTGTCGGCTCGAGACCGGTCGAACCCACCAGATCCGGGTCCACCTGTCGGCTATTGGCCACCCTCTGGTCGGCGACCGGGCCTACGGCGGAGAGCGGGAGGGCCTTCCCGAGGGACCGTCGTTGGATCGGCCTTTCCTGCATGCCGCCCATCTGGCCTTCGATCACCCGGCGACCGGGGAGCGGCTGGCCTTCGAAGCGGCCCTGCCCGCGGACCTGACCGAACTTCTGGAACGCCTGGGCCCGCCCGAGCCTGATGAATCGGGGCCTGATTCCGGAAACTGATTCCGGGAACTGATTCCGGGAAGTGGGCCGGGTCAGGCGTTCGGCCACTCCGACTCGCCCCGGGACATCGCCGCGATGTCCTCCAGGGTGAACGAGTCGAGGTACTGCTGCATGTGGCTGCCGGCGCTGGCCCAGATGGACAGCAGCACGCACTGACCCTCGTGGTCGCAGGATCCACCGGTGTGGGGGTCGGCGAAGTCGCCGGCCACGATCGGCCCGTCCACGGCGGCCACGATCTGGGACAGGAGGATGGTGCGGGGCTCTCGGGCCAGGACGTAGCCGCCGCCCACCCCGCGCTTGGAACGCACCAGCCCCGCTCCCTTGAGGGCCAGGAGGATCTGCTCCAGGTAGGGCTGGGGCAGGCCGGTGATGTCGGCCACCTCGCGCACCGACCGGGGCGTCTGGCCGTCGCCGTGCAGGGCGAGCGACAGGAGGGCGCGGCTGGCGTAGTCGCCCCGCGTCGAGACCTTCACGGCGGCAGATCCTAGGCGGCTCCCGCCGCCCGGTTTAGGTTGCAGGCCAATGGCTGACGAGCACCTCACCCCCGATCCCGTGGTGCCCGATTACAGCGACGCCTGCGTGACCCGTCTGGTGCCCGCTCTGCTGGACGGACCCGAGGGGCCCGACGGTTGGCCGGACTGGTTGCCCGCCGAGGTGGGGGAGGCGTCGAGGGTGCTCCTGCTCGTCCTGGATGGCCTGGGCTGGAGGCAGTTGCAGGCCCGTGCCGACCGGGCGCCGTCCATCACGGCGCTGCGGGGTGGGCCGATCACCACGGTGGCGCCCACCACCACGGCCGCTGCGCTCACGTCCATCTCGACGGGGGTGCCGCCCGGTGAGCACGGCGTCGTCGGTTACCGGATCGCCGTGGGGGGAGCCGACGTGGGCGCCCATGCGGAGGTCCTCAACGCTCTCCGGTGGACCACGGCCCGCGGTGACGCCCGTCGGCGACATGACCCCCGGGCCTTCCAGCCGTGCTCGCTGTTCGGCGACCAGTGGCCGCCGGTGGTGACCCGGCGGGCCTTCCTTGAATCGGGTTTCACCGCGGCCCACCTGTCTGACACCCGTCTGGTTGGCTACGACGACCGGGCGGGACTCGTGCAGTCGGTGGTCGATGCCTTCGCCGGGGGAGAGGCCTTCGTCTACGCCTACTGGGACGACATCGATCGCACGGCCCACGAGTTCGGTCTGGCCGGGCACTACGACGAGGAGCTCACCGCCTGTGACGCCATGGTGGCCGAACTGCTGGACCGCCTCCCGTCCGACACAGCCGTGGTGGTGACCGCCGATCACGGGCAGGTCCACGTCGACGACCAGATGTTGGAGCTCCCGACCGCGGTGAGCGGTCTGATCGACGGCCAGAGCGGCGAGGCTCGCTTCCGGTGGCTGCATTCCCGGCCGGGTGCGGCCATCGAACTGGCGGCGGCGGCCAGCGAGGCGTTCAGCGATGTGGCCTGGGTGCGAAGCGTGGACCAGGTGGTGGCCGACGGTTGGTTGGGGCCGATCGTGACCGGGTCGGCCCGCCGACGTCTGGGCGACGTCGCGGTGGTTCCCCACGAGCCGGTGGCCATTGTCGATCCGGCCGAGCACACCTCCATCCATCTCATTGGCCGCCACGGTTCGTTGACGGCTGACGAGGTTCTCGTGCCCGCGCTCTGCGCGGTCACCTGAGGGGTTTCAACCGGTCGGTCGCCACTGCCCGTGGTGGGCCGAGCGGCCTAGAGTCCGAAGCCATGGCAGGCGGAACCGACTCACCAGAGGAACCACCCGAGGAACCAGAAGTGGTCGAACACCCCGAGGGTCTCGACGGCGGTGCCCCTGACGGCAACCCTGACGGGCACGACCCGGAGTTGGACGAGATCGACGAGTCCATCGAGCATCCGGCCAAGGTGATGCGGGTCGGCACGATGATGCGCCAACTCCTCGAGGAGGTCCGTCTGGCCACCCTCGACGAGCCCAGCCGGGACCGCCTCCGGGAGATCTACGCCACGTCGGTGGCCGAACTGGGCACCGCCCTGTCGCCCGACCTCCGCGAGGAACTGGGCCGTCTGGCTCTCCCGTTCGCCGAGGACGCCGCCCCCAGCGCCGACGAGCTCCGGATCGCCCAGGCCCAGTTGGTGGGGTGGCTCGAAGGCCTCATCCAGGGCATCCAGGCCACGCTCTTCGCCCAGCAGATGGCCGCCCAGCAGCAGTTGGCCGGCATGCGGCGTGGCGAGTTGGAGTCGGGAGCACCGGGAGAGACCCCGGGCCCCGATGTCCGGCCCGGTACCTACCTGTGAGGCCTGTTCCCGGTGAGGCCTCTCCTGTGAGTACGCCCCGTGGCTAGCGGCTTCACCCACCTCCATGTCCACACCGAGTTCTCCATGCTGGACGGGGCGGCCCGGGTCGGCGACCTGGTGGACGCCGCGGTGGCCGACGGCCAGACGGCCCTCGGGATCACCGACCACGGCAACATGTACGGGATCCTCGACTTCTACCGGGCATGCCGCGACCGGGGGGTCAAGCCGATTCTGGGTACCGAGGCCTACATGGCCCACGACACCCGGTTCGAGCGCCCGTCCCGTCGGGGGCGTGTCGACGACTCGGGCGGCCAGACCGATGGTGGGCGAAAGCTCATGTACCACCTCACCTTGCTGGCCGAGAACAACACCGGCTACCGAAATCTCATCCAGGTGGCCAGCCGGGCCTTTCTGGAGGGCTACTACTACAAGCCGCGGGTCGACTGGGACGTCCTTTCGGACCACGCCGAGGGTCTGATCGCCACGACCGGCTGTCTGGGCGGGCACGTGCTCCAGGCGCTCATGCGTGACGACTACGACGACGCCCGGACCAAGGCAGCCCGACTCCAGGAGATTTTCGGGAAGGACAACCTGTTCATCGAGCTCCAGGACCAGGGCATACCCGAACAGCACCGCACCAACCCGATGCTCGAGAAGCTGGCCGTCGATCTGGGCGCCCCGCTGCTGGCCACCAACGACAGCCACTACACCCACCGCGACGATGCCAAGGCCCACGACGCCCTGCTGTGTGTGCAGACCGGCTCGTTGATGAGCGACCCCGACCGGTTCCGGTTCTCCGGTGAGGAGCACTATCTGAAGTCGGCCGCCGAGATGCGCGACCTCTTCCGTGACGTGCCCTCGTCATGCGACAACACTCTGTGGATCGCCGAGCGGTGCGACGTGGAGATCGAGTTCGGTAACCCGCAGTTGCCCGACTTCCCGATTCCCGAGGGGTTCGACGGGGCCGACGCCTACCTCGAGCACCTCACCTTCGAGGGCGCACGGAAACGGTGGGGAGGCCAACTGGACGACAAGGTCGTCGAGCGTCTGGCCTACGAACTCACCACCATCCGCGAGATGGGCTTCTCGTCGTACTTCCTCATCACGTGGGACCTCATCAGCCACGCCCGCGGCCGGGACATCCGGGTCGGACCGGGGCGGGGGAGCGCGGCGGGCTGTGCGGTGGCCTACTGCCTCTGGATCACCGATCTGGACCCCATCGAGTACGACCTGCTCTTCGAGCGGTTCCTCAACCCGAGTCGAATCTCCATGCCCGACATCGACATGGATTTCGACTCGCGGTACCGCGACGAGATGATCCGCTACGCGGCCGAGAAGTACGGCCGCGACCACGTGGCCCAGATCGTGACGTTCTCCCAGATCAAGGCCCGGGCCGCCGTGCGGGACGCGGCCCGCGTCCTGGGCTACCCGTACGCGGTGGGCGACCGGATCGCCAAGGCCATGCCGCCACTCATCATGGGTCGGGACACCCCGCTGGCCGCCTGTCTGGAGGAGACCGAGAAGCACGCCGACGGCTTCAAGATGGCGTCCGACCTCCGGGACATGTACACCGTCGACGATGACGTGAAGGCCGTGGTCGACGTGGCCAAGGGGCTCGAGGGCCTGCGCCGTCAGGACGGCATCCACGCGGCGGCCGTGGTCATCACCCGCGAGCCGTTGACCGATTACCTGCCCATCCAGCGCAAGCCGGAGTCCGGTCAGGACCCTGAGGACGCCCCGGTGGTCACCCAGTACGAGATGCACGGGGTGGAGGACCTCGGCCTGCTCAAGATGGATTTCCTGGGCCTGCGCAACCTGGACGTCATCACCGACACCCTGGCCCTGATCGAACGCACCACCGGTGAGGTGGTCGACATCGACGAGGTGAATCTCGAGGACGCCCCGACCTACGAGATGCTGACCCGGGGCGACTCCATCGGGGTGTTCCAGTTGGAATCGGGTCCCATGCGGGCCCTCATGCGCTCACTCGCCCCGACGACCTTCGAGGACGTGGCCGCGCTGGTGGCGTTGTACCGGCCGGGCCCCATGGCCGCCAACATGCACAACGACTACGCCGACCGGAAGAACGGCCGCAAGGAGGTCGAGTTCTTCCACGCCGATGCCGAGGAACTCCTGGCCGACACCTACGGGCTGATGATCTACCAGGAGTCGGTCATGCGGGTGGCCCAGAAGTTCGCCGGCTACTCGCTGGCTGATGCCGACAACCTCCGGAAGGCGTGCGGCAAGAAGGACCGCGAGCTCATGGCCAGGGAGCGGGCCGCCTTCGTGGGGGGCTGTGAGGCCACCGGCTACGGCCAGCAGCTGGGTGACGAGCTCTTCGACACGGTGGAGCAGTTCGCCGACTACGCCTTCAACAAGAGCCATTCCTACGGCTACGGCTACATCGCCTACCAGATCGCCTATCTGAAGGCGCATTTCCCGGTCCAGTACCTGGCTGCCCTGCTCACCAGCGTGAAGTCCAACCTGGACAAGGCGGCGGTGTACCTGAACGAGTGCCGGGTGCTGGGCATCGAGGTGACGGTGCCCGATGTGAACGTGGCCCGGTCCGACTTCGAGCCGGTACTGACGATGGACGCCGACGAGGAATCCGGGTCGACCGACGGAGCGGGCCGGATCGTGTTCGGCCTGTCTGCGGTCCGCAACGTGGGCGAGGGCCTGGTCGAGTTGCTGGTGGCCGAGCGGGACGCCAACGGTCCGTTCGTGGACTTCAACGACTTCTGCGAACGGTGCGACACCACGGTGCTCAACAAGCGCACCATCGAGTCGCTCATCAAGGCCGGGGCCTTCGACGCCATGGGGCATCCCCGACAGGGCCTGCTGCATGCCCACGAGCAGATCATCGACCACACGGTGGCCCGTCGAAAGGAGCACGACATGGGGGTCATGTCGTTGTTCGGCGAGGCCGACGACGGTCCGACCTTTGACGAGCGGGCGACCATTGCCGACGTCGAGTTCGACAAGATGACCCGCCTGGCCTTCGAGAAGGAGATGCTGGGCCTCTACGTGTCGGACCACCCGTTGCTGGGCTACGAGGCGGCGCTGCGACGCCGGTGCGACGCATCCATCACCGAACTGGAGGATGCCGAGGACGGGGTGTTCCGGACGGTGGGCGGTGTGGTCACCAACCTCGACAAGAAGTGGACCCGCAAGGGCGATCTGATGGCCGTGTTCGCCCTGGAGGATCTCGGCTCGTCCATGGAGGTGATGGTCTTTCCCAAGACCATGGCCGACCACGGGCACAAGCTGGCTGATGATGTCATCGTGCTGGTCAAGGGTCGGGTCGACCGCCGTGACGACCTCCCGAAGATCATCTGTCAGGACATCGAGGTGCTCCGGACGTCCGAACTGGACGAGGTCCGGCCGGTGCACGTCCACCTCCCGATCGAGCGGGTCCGGCCGGAGACCGTCGCCGAGTTGAAGGGTCTGCTGGCCGCTCACCCGGGGGACTCGGAGGTCTTCCTCCATCTGGGTGACCGGCAGGTTCTACGCCTGCCCGCCGACTACTCGGTGGACCCGGCGAGTGGCCTGGTGGCGGAGATCCGGGTGCTCCTGGGAGCCGACGCCGTCCTCGCCGGCTGACCGCCTTTCCGGCCGGGTTGGGAAACCCCCCGGCCACCGGGCAAAATGGTGGGCCCACAGGCGGGATTCTCGGCGGAATCTCGGAACCAATCGGGCCCAACCGGAGGTGTCGGAGCATGGCGATCGAGGTCGAGACCAAGGACTGCACGATGCTCGGGGATGCCGAGATCGAGGAGATGGCCGATCTGTGCGCCGAGGGGCCGAACCCGTTCGGCATCGGCCTCATCTCCAAGCAGACCGAGGAGTGGGTCCTCATCAGCACCGCCCGTGAGGGTGGCCGGCTGAAGGGCTTCGCCTTCTTCACCCTGGAGCGCATCGGCGGCACCCCGGCGGTCATCGTCGGCCTGGCCTCCATCCACCGGACGTCCAAGCGCGACACCGTGCTGCGGGCACTCACCGGCGAGCAGCTCCGTCGGGCCGTGATGGCCTTCCCCGACGAGGACGTCGTGGTCGGCACCCGCTTCAACGAGGTGTCCGGCTTCGAGGCCCTCAAGGGCCTGACCGACATCGTTCCCCGTCCCGGCCACAAGGCATCGGGCGAGGAGCGGGCGTGGGGTCGGCGCTTCGTGAAGCGTTTCGGCCTTTCGACGCTGGCCTACCAGGAGAAGCGGTTCACCTCGCCCGGCAAGAGCTTTCCGGCCTGCGTGTTCGATCACACCAGCCTCAAGGCCGACTCGGTCGACGCTGACGTGGTGGCCTTCTTCGACGAGCTGGATCCGTCGGCCGGCGACGTGCTGATCGGTACGGGCTGGGCACTGGCCGAGGACCTCGAGAAGCTCTCCTGAGCCGGCCCGGCGCGAGCCGGACCACCCCATGACCGTTTCCGACGCCCTGAGGGATCGACGGTCCTGTCGTTCCTTCGCTGATCGCCCGTTGGCGCCCGGTCTCCTGGCCGGGCTCGTCGACCGGGCCCGCCGCACTCCGACGGCCGGCAACTGCCAGGGCGTCGAGTTTCTGGTGCTGGAAGGCAATGACGTCGCCACCTACTGGGAGACCACCCTGACCGCTGAGCGTCGGGTCGACTTCCCGTGGCCCGGCCTGCTGGTGGCCCCGGCCCTCGTGGTGCCGTGGGGGGTTCCCGACCGTTACGTGGCCCGGTACGCCGAGGCCGACAAGGCGCGGGCCGGCCTGGGTGACTCGTCCGATGACTGGTCGGTGCCCTACTGGTTGACCGATGCCGCCTTCGCCGCCATGGCCCTCCAACTGCTGGCTGTCGAGGAGGGCCTCGGCTGCTGCTTCTTCGGCCTGTTCGACCATGAGACCGCGGTGGCCGAACGCTTCAATGTGCCCGAAGGGGCGCGGGCCGTCGGCACCATTGCCCTCGGCCACCCGGACCCGACGTCGGCCAGGGTCAGCGGCTCGGTGGGGCGTGGGCGTCGCCCGCTCGACGAGGTTCTCCACCGCGGTGCGTGGTGATCCGCTGCCGGATCGACCGGGAGATCGGCGGGGCGAGGGTGACGGACGCCCGGTGGGCCCGGTTGCGACCGCCGACGGGCGTACCGGTACCGTCCGGGCATGAGCGACGACACCACTGAGGACGCCCCGGTCATTCCCGAGCGCCTGCCCATAGTCGACTACCTGCAGTTGGGCGACGACCCCCACCTACTGGCCAACGAGTGCACCGACTGCGGTGCCCGGTACTTCGACCGGCGAAACGCCTGCGCGAAGTGCGGCAAGGCCGAGTTCACCCCTTCGAGGGTGGCCGACGACGCCGTCCTGAAGTCCTTCAGCATCGTGCACCGTGCGGCGCCCGGCATCCCGGTGCCCTATGTCTCGGCCATTGTCGAGACCGGTGACGGAACCTCGGTACGGGCCAACGTGGTCGGCCTGGACGATCCGATGACCGCTGAGTTGGGCATGAACCTGGTGTTCACCACCTACGGGTGCGGAACGGACGACAACGGAACCGAGTGCGTGGCCTTCGGCTACGCCGCGGCCTGACCCCCGAAGAACGACGAACGAGAGGCATCGAAGATGAGCGACGCAGTGTGGGTGCTCGGCACGAGCATGACCCGATTCGGACGGTACCCCGACCTGGATGCCGTGGACCTGGCCTCACAGGCCTGCATGGACGCCATGGTCGACGGCGGAGTGACCATCCACGACATGGACATCCTGGCGGCCGGAACCCTGTTCCAGCAGGGCGGCATGGGCCAGCGGGTCCAGAAGCAGATCGGCCAGACCGGCATCCCCGTGTACAACGTGACCAACGCGTGTGCCACCGGCGCCACGGCCATCCGGACCGCGCACCTGGCCATCAAGGCCGGTGAGGCCGAGATGGGCCTGGCCGTCGGTGTGGAGCAGATGGGCAAGATGGGCCTTCTGCGGGGCGGCGCCAAGGACGACACCAATGTCTACGAGCCGGCTGGGCGCTTCGGTGCGGTCACCCCGATCGACGGCATCCTCGGCACCGAGACCATGCCGGGTGTGTTCGCCCAGGCGGGCATGGGGTACGCCTACGAGAACGACGGGGTGGGCTTCGAGCAGTTCGCCAAGGTGGCCTACAAGAACCACCTGCACTCGACGCTCAACCCGCTGGCCCAGTACCGCAAGGAGTTCTCCATGGAGGAGATCATGGGCTCACCGGTGCAGAGCTACCCCAACACCCTGCTCATGTGCTGCCCGACCGGTGACGGTGCGGCGGCCGCCGTGCTGGTTTCCGAGGAGAAGCTGCGTTCGATGCCCAGCGAGGTGCAGAAGCGGGCCGTGAAGATTTCGGCATCGGTGCTGACCAGCGACCCGTGGGTGGAGAGCGGCCAGGTCCAGCCTGACGTGAACACGTTGACCCGCAACGCGGCCGCCCAGGCCTACGAGACGGCCGGGATCGGCCCCGAGGACCTCGACCTGGTCGAACTCCACGACTGCTTCGCCACCGCCGAGCTCATCCACTACGACAACCTCGGCCTGTGCGAGCGGGGCGGGGCCGGCGACTTCATCGATTCGGGCGCGCCGTTCCGCGACGGCCGGATCCCGGTGAACGTGTCGGGTGGCCTGATCTCCAAGGGGCATCCCATTGGCGCCACCGGAGTGGCCAACGTCTACGAGGTCACCACCCACCTGCGTGGCGAGGCCGGCGACCGTCAGGTCGAGGGAGCCAAGGTGGGCCTGGCCCACGTCATCGGCCTCGGCTCGGCCTGCGGCATCCACATCCTCGAGAAGGCCGCCTGACCGGATCGGCAAGGTCCCCCGGCGGCCTCTATTCGCCCCCGTATTCGCCCCCGCCACCACCCAGCCCGAACAGGTCGTCGGCCCACGGGGCGCCGTAGTTCCACCGGTCCATCATCCGGCGGGCCAGGGCCTCGGTGGACGGTACGCCGGGACCGCCGAGTTCGGCCCACTTCCCGACGTGGGCGTGGCGGAACTCCTTGAACGCCACCCGGTCGATCCGCGGGTCGACCGGGCTGGCGCCCAGGGCCAGGTGGGCCTCGGCTGACCGTCGGGCGTACCGACGCGCCACGAGGAGGAAACCCGCCACCAGCGCAGCAATGGCGATTCCCGCCCCGAGGGCCAGGACCATCATCGGCCGCCTCCCGTCAACCGGGCTGGCCTCTGACGACGGGGCGTGGGACTACTTCCACTCCCAGAGGTCCCAGGTGGCGTTGCCCTCGGGATCGACGATCCAGTCGTAGACCACAGCGACACCGGCGAGAGCGGCCAGTGACGGGGCGGAGGGCTCGAAGTAGACGACGCCCTTGAACGACATGCCACCGTCCTCGGTGGGCGAGCCGGTGCCGGTGGCCCGGAAGGTGGCCACGCCGTCGGCGGTCATCAGGACCCCGGCGTTGGGGCACTCGCCGTAGAAGGAACCATCGGCTCGCATGGTCGCCGAGTAGGTGGCGAAGCAGATGACCTCCGCTCCGACAAGGGTGCCGGTGGTGCCGTCCACCGTCGTCTCCAAGGTCGGGAATCCGCCGACCGCCGGAAGGGCCTTCATCGAGGTGGGGCCCGAAAGCGTCCCGAGGTGTTCACCCAACATGTATCACTCCATTCATTCCGTCGGAGCATGCCCGCCTGGCAGACCGCCCGCCCGGGCGCTCTGCCCGTTGACAGCGAAGATAGGTGGAGGGGGGGGTCGGCGCCAGTTCGGCCGACGACGCGCCCGGTGGGGTCATGGGTGGGTGGCGGCGGGAGCAGGTGCGTCATCGATGACCAGGTGGAGGAGCGCACCCAGTACGCCGAGGGCCGCCTGCACCCACCACCAGGCCTCGTAGGACCCGGTGGCATCGCGAACCCAGCCGCCACCGGCGATGCCGGCGAACGCTCCGATCTGGTGGCTCAGGAAGGCGATCCCGAACAGCGTCCCGGCGTGGGCCACCCCGAACTGGGCCATCACGACCCCCGAGGTCAGCGGCACCGTGGACAGCCAGAGCAGGCCCATCAGGCCTCCGAAGGCCAGCGACGTCGGGGAACTCGGCGGGAGAATGATGAACGCGGCGATGACCACGGCCCGGAGCCCGTAGATGAGCGAAAGCAGGCGTGTGCGGCTGTGGATGGCCCCGAGCGCACCGGCTCCCAGGGAGCCGACCACGTTGAAGAGCCCGATGAAGGCCAGCGTCAGGGCCCCGATGGCCGCCGTCTGGCCGACGTCGTCCAGGTGCTTGGGGAGGTGGACGCCGATGAAGGACACGTGGAAGCCGCAGACGAAGAATCCGATGACCAACAGGACGTAGCTGCGATGACCTGCCGCCCGCCGGAGGGTGACTGTCAACATCTCGCTACCCGGTGTATTCCCGCCCCCGGGCTCCACCCGGATGGGCAGGCAGAACACCGCCATGGTGCCGACGATTGCCGCGCCCAGAAGAAGAGCGGTTCGCCAACCGGCGACGTCGATGGCCACGCTCATCAGGGGGACGAACAGGAACTGGCCGATCGAACCGGCGGCCGTGGCGATCCCCAGGGCCATGGAACGACGCTCCTCGGGGGCCAGGCGTCCGACGGCTGACAGCACCACGGTGAACGATGCGCCAGCCATGCCCACTCCGGTCAGGAAGCCCGAGAGGTGCAACCCGGCGGGGCCGTTGGATCCGGCCATCACCACCATCCCGAGCAGGTAGAACATCGCACCGCCAGCAATGGCCCGGCGTGTCCCGTAGCGATCTGCCAACCCGCCGGCCACCGGCTGACCGACACCCCAGGTCAGGCCCTGAATGGCCATGGCCAGACCGAACGTGCCCGCACCAATACCCAGGTCGTCGGTGACCGGATCGAGGAACAGGCCCATGGACGCCCGGATACCCATGGCGATGGCCGTGATGGCGCTTCCGGCCACCAGGACGGTCAGGAAAGCAGAACGCTGAGCGCTCCCGGGGGTCGTCATCCGATCATCGCAGGGACTACGGATCGACGAACAGAGAGGGTGTTGTCCGGGAGGGGATCGCGGCTCAGCACCAGTCGAGGCGCCGGCCGGAGAGCAGGATCAGGTCGGTCAGCGGGTCACCGGTCGGCTCGACGGCCGCTTCGGCGAAGCGGGTGTGGCCGCCAGCGTCGGTGGCCCGGACCCGGGGCACGAAGTCGGTGGCGAAGGCGAGCACCCGTTCGGCCTGGTCGGTGCCGATGCCATGGTCCACGCCGAGCGCCTCGGCCAGGTCCCACGTGTTCAGCGTGGAGTCCATGGCCCGGAGGTTGGCCTGGTCGGTCATGCCCATGGGTGCGCCGAGCGGACCCGGGGCCTGGGCGTCGGGATCGTTGGCCCGGAAGGCGGTGAAGAAGTCGGCGGCTGCCGCGGCATGACTGGCCCCGGGATCGTCACCGGCCACCTGCTTGGGGAAGAGGATGTCCAGCTCCGGGCCGGGCGCCTCGCCGCGCATGATGCAGGTCATCAGCAGGTGAGAAGTGACCATCTTGTCGACGAGGGTGGCCACCGTCCATCCCTCGCACGGACACGGGCCGTCACGCTCTGGACCCACGTGCTCCATGACGGCCTGGGCGC
>JAAZXY010000130.1 GCA_014239855.1 Acidimicrobiales bacterium
CGATCGATCGACGAGGTCCTGCCAGACCTCTCGGCCGGGGCGGGCCTCGGGACGAAAGAGGATGAAGTTGGCTGCCGACGGCCAGGTAGTGACAGGAAGGGCCTCCAGGGCGGTAGACATCCGTTCCCGCTCGGCCACCAGGATCGAGATGCGCTGGTCCATTGCCGGGCCGTGGGCCAGCGCTAGCTCCCCAGCTACCTGTTTGAAGGCGTCCAGATGGTACGGAAGGGCCACCTTCTCCAACTCGGCTACGCACCACGACGGTGCCAGGAGGTATCCGATCCGGGCTCCGGCCATGGCCCAGGTCTTGGAGAAGGTCCGACTCACCACGAGGTTCCGGTCGTTGTCGAGCAGGTCCACGGCACTGCGCTGGGCGAACTGTCCGTAGGCCTCGTCCACCACCACCAAGCCACCGTAGGAGCCGGCCGCCTCCACCACCTCGGACACGAGATTCCGCGGGTCGAGGGTTCCCGTCGGATTGTTTGGCGAGCAGAGGACCACCAGGTCGGGACGCTCGGCGTCAAGCAGGTCAGCCACAACGGTCGGGTCCAGAGCAAAGTCAGGCTC
>JAAZXY010000131.1:0-243 GCA_014239855.1 Acidimicrobiales bacterium
GATGAGGATCGGGGCACGGACCGCAGGCACTGACCGACCCCTGCCAGGTGCCCAAGGGGGTTTTCCCCGCCCGGCTTCTCCCATTGGCCGTCAGTGTGTCTACCGTCACAGTGTGTCAACAATCGTCGACCAGCTCCCAAGCCCCTGATGACCGTCACGGCCACCCAGACACGCCTGCCGGCCGCCGAGCGTAGTCGCCAGATCCTGGATGTCGCCCTCGAGGTCTTCGCCCGTCACGGCTAC
>JAAZXY010000131.1:253-556 GCA_014239855.1 Acidimicrobiales bacterium
CTGTTCGAGGTCCTCCTGACCGAAACAGGCGACAGGCTGATGCGGGCCATCGAGGCCGCTGAGGCAGAAGAGACGCCAAGGCGTCAAGTGGAGGCCGGCTTCCGGGCCTTCTTCCACTTCTTCGACGAGCGCCCAGCCGCCTTCTCAGTGCTCTACGGCTCCAGCCTGGCCGTAGACCCCGAGTTTCGACGAGACGCCCGCCAGGTTCGGGACTCGTTCGCCGAGTACCTGACCCGCCTCATCCGGGTCGTGGACCACCGATCGGCACTGGCCATGGCGGCGGGCATCAACGGGATGTCCGAG
>JAAZXY010000132.1 GCA_014239855.1 Acidimicrobiales bacterium
GGCGATGAAGGACGAAGGTTCTGGTGTCGTATTCCTCAGCCAGTCGACGGGCTCGCCGCATACGGCAGCAATCGCCGAGGATCTGGTTGCGGACGGCCTGGGAGCCATCCCGTTGTCGTGGTATTCGGGTTGGCCTGATCCGGCGTTCGGCAAGAACGTCTTCGAGTCGTACACCAACTACTGCTACGAGTCGATGAACGGTGTGGACTGGCTGGCCAGCAACGTTGTTGAGGGCGACGTCAAACTTGCCGTCGTCTCCTTCCCGGGTGAGTACGGGCAGGACGGTGCGACCGGTGCCAAGATGGCCGCAGAGGCCCTGGGCATTGAAGTCGTCTATGACGGAGAGGGAGCAGCCATCACCGGTGCCGATCAGACGCCGGTTATTGCCGGCCTGGTCGAGTCAGGTGCCAACCTGGTGTGGGCAACCGTGGGACCGGGGGTGTTCGCCGAGATCTTCGGCGGCGCCGCCGCTCAGGGCTTCATGCCGATCTGGTCGGGCAACTCGCCGACCTACAACTACATGCTGCTGGCCACGCCGCTGGCACCGGCGCTT
>JAAZXY010000133.1 GCA_014239855.1 Acidimicrobiales bacterium
GGGCCATTTCATCGAGTGGTACAACGCCATCCCGTGGACCGGGAGCCCAATTCTCGTGGGGTTCAACGCCGGCCGGCCCGCCGACAAGGTGGAAACCTGGTCCGACGAGGAGACGGTGACGGCTGCCCTCGACGTGTTGGAAAAGATCCGATGGTGACCCCCGGCGCGGGCATGCTGGCCCGATGAGCGACCCGACGCCTCTGAGTGGCCCCCTGAGCGGCCCCTTGAGTGGCTGGCGGATCGGGGTCACGGCGGAGCGACGATCGAGCCAGCAGGCCGACGTGCTGCGGAAGCGGGGCGCCGAGGTGGTGCACGGCTGCACCATGCGGACCCTCGACCTGAGCGACGACGATCGTCTGCTGGAGGTGTCGCAGGCCCTGATCGCTGATCCGCCGGCGTCGACCGTTCTCCAGACCGGGATGGGCCTGACCATGTGGCTCGACGCCATGGACGCCGCCGGGGCAGGGGCCGAGTTGCGCCGCGTCCTGGCCGGATCCGAGGTACTGGCCCGTGGGCCCAAGGCGGTCAGCGCCGCACGACGCGAAGGCCT
>JAAZXY010000134.1:0-305 GCA_014239855.1 Acidimicrobiales bacterium
GGGATTCGTAGCCGCTGGTATGGCCTGCGGGGTTAAGGCTTCAGGGGCCGACGACCTGGCCATGGTGGCCACCGCAGATGGCACCCCGGTCACGGCAGCCGGCGTGTTCACCTCCAACCGGATGACGGCCCCGCCCGTTCTGGTCTGTCGGGACCACCTGTCGGCCAGCGGAGGCAAGGCAGCCGCCGTAATCCTGAACAGCGGCAACGCCAACGCGGCCACCGGGGCCGCTGGTCGGGCTGACGCCGAAGCCATGTGCGCCCTCACCGCCGAGGCCGTGGGCTGCGCTCCCCATGAGGTGCTCG
>JAAZXY010000134.1:315-550 GCA_014239855.1 Acidimicrobiales bacterium
CTCCACAGGCTGGATCGGTTACCCGCTTCCCATGGACCGGATCGCCCCGGCCATCCCGTCGGTAGCCGCCGCCCTGGACCCCGATGGGGGACCAGCCGCCGCGGTGGCCATGATGACCACCGACAAAGTGCCTAAGACCACGGTGGCCACCGGTCCGACTACTACGGGGGGTGCGTTCACGGTCGGCGGGGTAGCCAAGGGTGCCGCCATGCTGGAGCCCAATATGGCCACCATG
>JAAZXY010000135.1 GCA_014239855.1 Acidimicrobiales bacterium
GCCCGGGGACGCCTCGAGGCCAAGCGACTCGCCTACCTGGCCATCGACTCCACCGACTGACAGACGGCCCGGCCGGTCAGTTTCTCCACGGGGGAACGACTCGCGGTTCTGCGGCAGTACTGAACCCGTCATCGCCGAGGGCCAAATTTGGGCTGTGGGCAGGGTCGGCGTGCAGGGTGTCGCCCCAGCGTTCCTCCATGGTTGCCACCTCGGCGGCCAAGCGGGCCCGGCGGGTCGGGTCGTCGTCGTAGCCCCGCGACACCGACTCGTGGTGGTGGAGGACGGCATGGGGGGCCAGCACGACCCGTAGGCCGGCCGCCCGGACCTTCAGGCACAGGTCGATGTCGTTGTAGGCCACGGCCAGGTGTTCTTCGTCCAGCCCGCCCAGCCGGTCCCACAGGGCCCGGGTGGTGCCCAGGCAGGCGCCGGTCACCGCGGCCACCTCGTGGGCCACGGTGAGCCGTCCGTGATAGCCGGGGTCGTCGCCAGGCCGGTGCTTGTGGCCGTGGCCCATCAGGCCGCCCACCCCCGGGTGTACGCCGGCG
>JAAZXY010000136.1 GCA_014239855.1 Acidimicrobiales bacterium
CAGCACTTATTACTGGTGCAATAGCCGAGCGCTTCAAGTTCACTACTTATCTCGTGTTCTTGGTCGCATGGATTACATTCGTTTACGCTCCGATTGCTCACTGGGTCTGGGCTGGTGACGGATGGTTGTTCGAAATGGGTGCACTCGACTTTGCAGGTGGTACGGTCGTTCACATCAACGCAGGAATCGCAGCTGTTGTAGCAGCGTTACTAGTCGGTAAGCGTCGTGGCGTAGATCGTGGTATAGAACCCCACAATGTTCCGTTCGTAATTCTTGGTGCTGGGATCCTCTGGTTCGGCTGGTTCGGTTTCAACGCCGGTTCAGGTCTTGCAGCCGACGGACTCGCCATCAGTGCATTCCTCGTAACAAACGTTGCTGCCGCAATGGCTCTGGTTGCGTGGGTCATCCTTGGCCACATTCACACGGGCAAAATGAGCGCAGTTGGAGCAGCCACTGGTGCAGTCGCCGGCCTTGTCGCCATCACCCCTGCATCTGGTTTTGTTGGTCCGATGGGTGCCATCGCAGTTGGTCTTGGTGCCGGGGT
>JAAZXY010000137.1 GCA_014239855.1 Acidimicrobiales bacterium
GTCGTTCAGCTGACCTGACCGTCGCCCCAAGGGGCGGACGCGGGAGCCGGCGCTGAGGCGCCGGCCTTCGTGGTTTTGGACCGCCAGGTGTGATCAGCCGGCGGTGTCCAGGGCGGCGGCCACCTCGGTGGCGTCCATGGTGAAGTGGACCGCTGCCGTGATGGTGCCGTCGGCGTCGGCCACCACGAGGGTCGGCTCGAAGGTCAACCCGAGGGCCGCCACCACCGGGGTGGTTGAGAAGTCGGCGTCGTCGGGCGCCACGTAGACCTCGGCGTGGATGGCGTCCCAGTTCCCGGGACGCCCCTCCAGTGCAGCGGCTAGCAGGTCGACGGTGGGACCGCAGACGTCCTGCTGGCAGAAGCGAGGCGTCGAGACGAGAAGCGCTGTTGGGCCGGGCCGTCCGAGCGCTTCGGTGACGGTCACCTGGTGGAAGGGACACGTACCTGCGGGCTGGGTGCAGATTGGTTCTACACCCCGGTGGTCGGCCCCGGTCGGGGTTTCGACCGCCGGTAGAGGGTCGCCGACCTGGACGAGGT
>JAAZXY010000138.1 GCA_014239855.1 Acidimicrobiales bacterium
AAGGAACACAGCGCAGCCGGGCGTCGCACGGGTGCAGCGCCGCCAGCGCGTCACGATGAGCCGTCGCCGCGGCGTCGCCGCCGGCGGAGACGTCGCTGACGGCGCCGGCGTCGTCGTCGACGGCGGCAGGGTGGAGATGTCTTCCGATGAAAGCGACGGCGGAGGTCTGACACAGGACGCCCTGACATCCGAAGCGGCGCCTGCAGCTCAGCAAGCCGGCGTCGATTACAGCACCACCAATGTGCAGGAACTTGGTGTCGACGAACCCGACCTCATCAAGACCGACGGCGAAACAGTGGTGGCGCTGGCTCAAGGCCGACTTCACGTCATCGACGTGACAGGCCGTAGCTCGGAACTTCTGGGCTCAGTCGGGCTCGATGATCTCTGGACCCAAGACATGTTCCTCTCCGGCGACAGCGTCTTGCTGCTCGCCCACTCGTCATCTGAGTACGGGCGCGGTGGCAACTCCTACTCACCGATCAGCGTGATCGTCGAGGTCGACATCTCCGACGGTTCGAAT
>JAAZXY010000139.1:0-241 GCA_014239855.1 Acidimicrobiales bacterium
CATGCTCGGCCGGAGCCGCGCTGAACTGGAGGCCGCCCGGGCGCTCGTCCTGGACTGCGCCCGATCGTGGGACACCGGCAGCATCCCGTGGCCGAAGATCGCCGCGGCGAAACTGGTGGCCACCGAGACGGCAAACCAGATCGCCGACCGGGCCGTCCAGATCCTCGGAGGCGACGGCATCGTCGGGGACCACCCGGTGGGGCGCCTGTGGCGCGACGTCCGGGCCCTGTCGATCTACGAG
>JAAZXY010000139.1:251-519 GCA_014239855.1 Acidimicrobiales bacterium
CGAGGGCACCACCCAGATCCACGAACGCAACCTGGCCCGCCACCTGCTCAAGACGGTGGGCGACGGTCATCCCGTCTTCGACGACTGATCAGCCGGAGATCCGACCCAGCACCTGCTCGGCCTCACCGACCAGGTCGTCCATGATCTCGGCCACCGTCTGCTGGCCGGTCAGGTGGACCACGCCCTGGCCCGCCCCCTCGTGGACCAGCGGTGCCACCTCGTGGCGCAGCACCTGGCCCAGGAGGTCGCCGATCAGGATGTCCTGATG
>JAAZXY010000013.1 GCA_014239855.1 Acidimicrobiales bacterium
TTCGCGGGTGGCGACCAGCCACTCCTTCCGGAAGATCGTCTCGACCTCCCGGTCGTACCACTCCTGAGAGAAGTAGACCTCGCGCGGAAGCGGCACGGCTTCCTCGATCGGCAGCCTCGTGCCGGCATACCGCTCCGGCGAGAAGATCGAATCGTCAGTTACCGACATGGCGACACCCCCTAATCAGCGACCAGTCCAACGGACAGCCCAGTGACCCATTTGCTGGCGAAACGTAGCACCCGCCCCAGCGCGCTCTCCGTCCGATCCGGACTCAGGAACGCGCCTTCCAGGCCTCGAGGACCGGACGGGCCGCCCGGGCCCCGTCGATGGCCGCCGGCACCCCCGCATAGGGCGCCACATGAAGGAACACCTCTTCGATCTCCTCCGGCGAGAGGCCGTTGTTCAACGCACCGGTGACGTGCAACACGATCTCGTGCGGTCGGTTCAGGGCGGCCAGCATGGCCAGGTTCATGAGGCTTCGATCACGGCGCGAGAGCTGGTCGCGGGCCCAGACCGACCCCCAGCAGTAGCCGGCGACCAGGTCCTGGAAGGCCTGTCCAGCCTCCGTGGTGGCCGCGGTCACCTGGTCGACGTACTCGTCGCCCAGCACCTCCCGGCGGATCTCCATTCCCCGCTCCACCGCTCGTGGGTCGACGGCTGCGTCATCACTCATGGTGCACTCCTGGGTTCGGGTCCGCCGAGACTAGGGCGGCCAGCCAAATCAGAAGGAACGCCGGGCACCAAGGAGGGCTTCGGCGAGCACCGGGCCCGCACCGGCCACCGGGGTCCGACGAGCTTCCGGATCCAGTACGCACAGGTCTCGACCATGGGCGTCCACCACCTCCACACCGGCTTCCGCACACACCAGGAGGGCACCCAGGTAGTCCCAGACGCCGTGGGCATCCACCGAACAGTCCACATAGCCGTCGAGCCGACCGTCAGCCACCGCACAGAGGTCCAATGCTGCCGCGCCCAACGAGCGGAACTGGCCCCAGCCGAGATCCCGGGGAGGAAGACCCGACAGCCCGATGATCGCCTCGTTCATCGGCGGCTCCCCGGTCCGACGGATCGGCTCCCCATCACGACGGGCCCCCCACCCCCGCACGGCGTCGTACCGGGTGCCCGAGACGAGGTTCGCCACGACGGCGGCCAGCGGCCCATCGTCGTCGACGGCACAGAGGCTCGTCGCGTACCACGGCAGGCCACGTGAAGCGTTGGTCGATCCATCCAGCGGATCCACGACGACGACCGGCATGCCCGGTTCATCGGGTTCTCGGAGGCCGGACTCCTCGCTGAGCACGCCGTACCCGCGGGGATCCAACAATTCGTGGATCGCCTGATCGGCAACCACATCGCTGGCGTACTGGCCATCCCGGAGTCCCGACGGTCCCCAGTCCTCGTGTTCGGTCAGCACAGCGACCACCACGTCCACCGAATCATGGAGTGCGCTCAGGACCATCGTCGGATCGACGACGGTGGCCTCACCATCGGGTTCGGGCGGTTCGGGTTCGTCGTTGATCACCCGACCATTGTGCCAAACCCCTGTGGCCCGCCCGACAGGTCGGCCCTACGCTGTGCCGGCACCCGCAACCCGAGAGGAACCACGTGGCCGTCGTCGATATCGCAGGCTTCGTCGCCGATCTCAAGGACCACGCGGCCGATCACGGCTTCCACGTCCACGACGAACGTCACTTCGTCGAGACGTACTCCATGCATCAGGCCTTCGAGGTCGACCTGCATCCTGAGGCGGCGTGTGGCGGACCCCTCGACCTGCGTCTGTCTCTCGACATCGAGGTCCGCACGCTGCTGGCCTTCGAGGACGAGGTCATGTCCATCCCCGAGGATCAGGACCCCAGCGACGACCTGGTCATCAACCTGGTGTTCAGTTGGGCGCTGCCTCCGTTGGACCACGGCCCCGACCTGCTCGTACTGGCCACCGAACTGGCCGGGTTGGGTGGACCCGATCTGCCGACCCAGGTGTCGGCTGTCGACTCCTTCGAGGCGGTCACCGATGCACCCCAACGGTCCCTCGGCGTGACGGCCCGGCTGGAGACGCCGCTGGCCGCCCTCATGCGGGGCGGCGAGGCCGACTGGCTGTGCGACGCCCTCGAGCGGTCCCGGGCCATCAGCGAGTACCTCCTGGACCGGGCACCGGCGTGGCTCGGCGACGGCTTCGAAGGGTTCTAGGGCCGCACCTCACAGGTCGGCTGCACATCGCGCTCGGCCTGGTTCCACCGCAGGCCCATGGCGCCGTGCCGGTGCCCACAGGTCGACATCCAGTTCCCGAACCCCGGGTCGGTGTCGGCCACCACGATCTGGACGGTTCCGTCGGATTCGGTCATCGCCGAATGGCCGTTGACGGTCACCGGATGGAAGCGGTAGTCGAGCGACTCCATCCACCGGTTGTCGAGCTGGAAGTTCCAGTAGAAGCAGGGCGGGGGAATGAACGAGATCACCAGCATCTGACCCGGTTCCAACGTCCAGTAACCGTGACGGAAGATCTGGTTCGGGTCGCCCCAGGCGCCGGTGCCCATCGCGGGGTCCGGTTCAAGGGTGTTGGGGCGCTTCGCCCACTCGTCAACCTTGCCGGTGAACCGCCGCACCACCCCGTCGACGAAGAGGTTCGTTCCCGCCAATCCGTGAGCCAACGAGGCGGCGGACAGGGGCTCCGGGCGATCCTCGGCACCGATCCGTTCGATACGGATCCCGGCGGGTTCCTCGGCCTCACGGTCCAGGTGGAACTGACGAATGACCAACGTGCCCCGCTCGGGCAGCAGCGGAATCCAGTTGCCCGACTGTTCCCGCTGGCTCAACACCACCTCGAACCGACCATCGTCGTCGATCTTCAGGTCAGACCCGTCCAACGAGCCCATGTGGCCGAGGCGGGACGCCCCGGCGCCATAGTTGCCGGTGTAGGCCCCGAAGCCCAGATAGTGGACGGTCCCCCGGGTTCCCCACAGCCGGTAATCGTGGCGACCGTCGATGTTGACCGACTGGTAGGTCGAGTCCGGGTTGTCGCTCCCGATCTTCACCTGGTTCGGAAGTCCCGACACGAGGGGGAATCGGGGATCGCCCACTTCCAGATAGCTCTCCAGCCCGCCACGGGCCAGCCGGGCCAGGTGCCGGAAGCCCTCCACGCGGTCCAGCACGTCGGCCTCGTCGGACATCTCCAGCACCAACCTGCCTGAGGCCTTCAGCCTGTCGCAGAACTCATCCCACGCCCGTCCGCTGACCACCCGGTCAACCGCCGTGTCCCCGATGTCTCGATTCGTGGCGTCGCCATCCTGTTCGGTGTCCATTGCCCGATGATGGTCGCCATGGCCCGACGACGACCAGTCCACCGGGCTGTGGTGAACTCCGAGACAAGTTGAACAGACAGGTTGAACAGACAGGAGCCCGTTGCATTGCCAGCCGACACCACCCTCAATCCACCCTCTGATGCCCCTTTCGGCGCTCCCTTCGACACGGGCGAGACCGACCGCCTGCTGTCCACCACCCGGGCCGTGCGACGGCGACTCGACCTCGAGCGACCCGTTTCACCCCAGGTGATCCTCGACTGCATCGATCTGGCCGAACAGGCGCCCACCGGCGGCAACCAGTCCAGTCGACGCTGGCTGGTCATACGGGATTCCGACACCAAGACGGCGCTGGCCGAGCTCTACCGGGAAGCCGGCGGCAACTGGATCAGCGACGCCTACCAGCAGGTGGCGGGCACCGATCACCACAACGAACAGGCTCTACGGTCGGCCGACCATCTGGCCCGCAACCTCGAGCACGTGCCGGCCATCGTGCTGGTCACCATCCACGGCGAGCACGACGGCAGCGGACGACCGGGACTGTTCGACTCGGTCATCCAGGCCGCGTGGAGCTTCTGCCTGGCGCTGCGGTCACGGGGCCTGGGCAGCGCCTGGACCACCATGCACCTCGGAGCAGCCGACCGGGTAGCCGAACTGCTGGGCATTCCCGACGGCGTGAGTCAGATCGTGCTGCTGCCCGTGGCGTGGACCGTCGGCGACGAGTTCTCCCCTGCCGAGCGTCAGCCCGCCGCCGACATCACGTGGTTCGACCGGTGGGGGCACACCATCGAACGGCCGACCGGCGAGGCCCCGCTCCATGCCGACGGTGCGGGCGTGACCGTGGAGGTCGACATCGACGCTCCCCCCGAGGCCGTCTGGCCCTACGTCTCCGACATCGAACTCCCGGCCCGGTTCAGCGACGAGTTCCAGGGGGCCGACTGGATCTCCGACGTGCCCGCCGTCGGCGCCACCTTTCTGGGCCGCAACCGGAACGAACGGATGGGCGACTGGGAGGTGACCTGCCATGTCGTGGGCTACGAGGACCAGCGGGTCTTCGCCTGGAACTCGGTTGACCCCGAACAGCCGGCCGCCCAGTGGCGGTTCGAGCTCATACCGCTGGCCGGTGCCACCCGGCTCAGATTCTCAATGGTGCTGGGCCCCGGACCATCGGGTCTGACGGCCATCATCGAAGCGATGCCCGACAAGGAGGCGAAGATCATCACCAACAGGCAGCTCAGCCAGACGGCCAACATGCGGCGCTGCGTCGAGGGCATCCGTGACCTTGTTATTGGAGACCTCGGCATCCAGGAACCCCGCAAACAGGAGACCCCCCAATGACCACCCTCGGACTGTCCGTCCATGACGTGCTGACCACCACCCGGTCGGTACGCAAGCGCCTCGACTTCGACCGGCCGGTCGCTGACGAACTCCTCCGGGAATGTCTGGAGTACGCCGTTCAGGCCCCGACCGGATCGAACCGCCAGGGCTGGCGGTTCGTGGTGGTGACCGACCCCGAGAAGAAGGCGGGACTGGCCGACCTCTACCGACGGGGTTGGGAGCAGTACGCCGGCATGCCGGCCAGCGCCGCGGCGTTGGCCGACGGCGAAGAATCTGAACGGGCCTCTCAGCAGATGCGGGTCATGCGGTCCGCCGCCTACCTGGCCGAGAACATGCACCGGGTGCCGGCCATGGTGATCCCGTGTCTCCCCGGCCGCCTCGACCAGTCGGGATTCGGTGCGGCATCGTCACTGGCCTCCATCGTCCCCAGCGCCTGGAGTTTCATGCTGGGTGCCCGGGAACGAGGGCTCGGCACGTGCTGGACGACCATCCACCTCATGTTCGAGGAGGAGGCCGCCACGCTGCTCGGGATCCCCTACGAGAAGGTGAGCCAGGTGGCGCTCATCACCGTCGGCCACACCTTGGGAACCGACTTCCAGCCGGCATCACGTGACGGCGGGGCCGCGGCCGTGACCTACTGGAACGGGTGGGACTGAGGCACCGAACCAGGGATCAGACCTCGGCGGCAGCCGCCAGATGCTCGAGGGTGGCCTCCATGGTGGCCCGGTTGTGGGTCTCTCGATCGGCCACCCCGCTGGCCGCCCAACCGATCTTCTTGAGTGCCCAGGAGCGATGGTCGACCCATGACTCCGTCACCCGGCAACCGTCGTCGGTCGGTTCGATGTCGTAGACCCAGTCACAGCCACCCAGCGGCCCGATCCGGAGGCGAAAGGCGAATCGCCGGGGTGGATCCGACTCGATGACCGTGACCTTCGTGCGCCACCGTCGCCAACCATTGTGGTTCCTGCCCATGAACACGGCGCCGACCTCGGGGCCCTCGGCGCCGCCCGTCCAGCGACCACCATCGTTCTCCGGCGACCACTCCCCCATCCGGTCAAGGTCGGCCACCATGGCCCAGACCCGCTCGGCCGGTGCCGCGATCTCCCTGACGACGCTCACCCCATGGTCCATGCCGGACATCCTGTCAGGACCCGACCCTCATGGAGCGACCGGAATGACCTCCACGGATCCGTCCTCGGACACCACCACCACCAGGTCGTCCGCGGACTCCCGCACGGCGTCGATCACCCACCCGGGGTCAGCGGGAACCGCTTCCGGCGAACCAAGGCGGAGGCGTCGGATCACCCGGACACCGGGGACGGCCTGGAGCCCGTCGATCAGATCTGTTAGATCGGCCCCCACGACGGTGACCGTCCGAAGCGTCGGACGGGCCGAAGAGGGCACGGTCCGGAGCCCGACCCGTAGCACCCGACCGTGGTAGGCGGCCACCCCCACCGTGGCGCCCAGAAGGGCAAGGGGGAACCGGAAGATGGCCACCTTCTCGACGTCGAGGCTTCCGTCGAGGAGACCGAACAGGATCAGGAAGACCATCATCCCGAGGCTTCCCAGGACGCAGAGCGCGGTCACGCCGAAGACCGTGAACAGGTGGATCCGCCGAACGGCCGACGACTCCTCAGCGACCTCCCCGGCGTGTGACTGGATCCTCTTCCAGGCCCGTGCCCAGACCGGGGCACCGGCCAACAGGGCGGTCAGTGCGACGGCAAGGATCTCGACCACGTCACGGTCCCAGTCGTCGGGAGCCGGCATCACCTTGTGGAGGAAGATCCCCAACAGCAGCGCCACGCCGACAGTGGACGCCACCAGTCCGACCCCGGCCTCCAGATGGTCGTAGAGGCGGGACACCTCATCGCGACCGGAGGCCTGTCGGACCACGGCGTGAGGAACCTCCCTCCGGTGGTAGGCCCAGAGGGAGAGGCCGACCGCCAGAAGTGCCCCGTACACCGAGAGCACATCGAAGTGGGCGGACGCACCGGCATCCCTCGATGAGGAGACGAGCACCCAGGAAAGCAGGGTGTGGAACACCCCGCTGGCCGCCACGACGGTGGCCGCCAGACCACCGAGCACCCCGACCACGAGCACGTAGCCGTCGCGCTCCGGGCTCCGAGGGGCCGTCCGCCCGTTCAACCACCAGTAACGAATCCATGCCCCTGCGAAAGCCAGCAGCGGAGCGGCGGTTCCGGCAATGCGATCCACCGCGTCGGACCACCGGTCACCATCGGCCAGGCCGAGACTCCCGATCGGGTCGGGAGCCGTTCCGCCGTAGGCCCACCCCAGGAGGTGCTCGAGAATGACCGCGCCGCTGATCGAGATACCGACGAGGGCCACGGACGCCCCGATGAGGTGGGTGACCGTCGGAAGGCCGCCCGGGAGGCGAACGTGGGTCGCGCCGACCACCGTCCAGACCACCGTCGCGGCCAGCATCCACGTGTCGAGGTGCCAGCCATCCAGGAGCCAACCCAGCAGCTGGGTGGATCCGGCCACCACGAATCCGACCGCCGTGAGGTCCAGCGCCGATCGGTACAGCGACCACCCGACGGTGTCGGCCTCGGACGGATCGGCACGGAACCGTCGCCGCAACCAGAAGGACAGACCGACAAGTGCGCCGCCAGCCACGATCAGCAGGCTGAACCAGAGGGCCAGTTCCTCGGGGTCCCCCGTCTGGCCATCCACCAGAACCTCGAAGAATCGCCCCAACGCTCCGGTGGCGCCGAGGGCCGTGGCCATGACCAGCCCGTAGAGGAAGCCGTACTCCATCGCCCGCCGGACCATCGTGCCGACATCCACCCGACCCGATCCGCGCCGCCGGTACATCACCACCACGACGACCAGGGCCACCAACAGGATCAGGCTCACGAGGCTCCTTCTCTCAGATCGGGCTTGTGGCAACGATTGATTCGTGCCGATCGAGCCTCCCACGCCATCGGCGCCACGCGACGGCATCCGCCAGCCATGGCCCTCGACTCCCTGGTGGGCCGGGCGGGGATCGAACCCACGACCGAGCGATTATGAGTCGCCTGCTCTAACCACTGAGCTACCGGCCCGCCCGCAGTCTGGCAGGCCACGCTGGAGCCTCCTCGGCGTCTGACACCTTGGCATCCGGTACCTTGACGACGATCCGACGGCCACCGATGGAGCGACCGTGACCGACGACGCGGTCGACCCACATACCGAGCATCCTGACCCGCCACTGATCCATCCTCTGGTCCAAGAGGTGGACGGTCGAGCATTCCCGATCGATGGCCGGAGCGACCCGGCGGTTCAGGTCAGCCTCGTCGTCCCCACCTTCAATGAGGCGGCCAACATCGGGCAGCTCCTCCGCTCGCTGCACGAGGTGCTGACCGGAACCGGAACCGCCTTCGAGTTGATCGTGGTCGACGACGACAGCCCGGACCGGACCTGGGAGGTCGCGGCCGGAGTCGCCGCCGAGCTTCCGGGCATCCGGGTGCTCCGCCGAACTGGTGCATCAGGCCTGGCCACTGCCGTCATCTGCGGATGGGCCCATGCCCGCGGCGCCGTTCTCGGTGTAATCGACGGCGATGGCCAGCACCCGCCGGCAGTGGTGGCCGACCTGGTGGCCGCCATGGACGAACGGACCGACGTGGCGGTGGCCAGCCGGCACGTTCCCGGTGGCGGCGTTTCGAACTGGTCGGCTATCCGGCGCCTGCTCTCCCGGGGCGCCCAGGCCCTGGGACTCCTCCTCCTCCCGGGCACGGTGGGCCGGGTCACCGACCCCATGAGCGGCTTCTTCCTGGTCCGTCGGGACGTGGTGGCCGGCGCCGATCTGGACCCGGTGGGCTACAAGATCCTGCTCGAGGTGCTGGCCCGCGGCGACGTCCGCCGGGTGGCCGAGCGACCCTACGTGTTCCTCGAGCGGACCGAAGGCGAGTCCAAGGTGGCGGCCGGCCACTACGTCGGCTACCTCCGTCACCTCATGCGACTGCGGCTCCATCCCCTGCGGAGCCGGGCACTGGTGCGCTACCTGCTGGTGACCGCGGTGGCCCTTGTGGCCGATGCCGCGGTCTTCCTGTGGATCTTCGACCAGCAGGGTTGGAACCTGACCCGGTCGGCGGCCATCGCCGGCGAGGCGGGAATCCTGCTGACCGTGGCCCTCCACGACCTGTGGACATTCGCCGGACGGGCCACACGGGGCGCCCTCGATCGGATCCGCCGCCTCCTCGGGGTCCAGATAGCACTGGGCACCCTGCTGTTCGGGCGTCTTCTGGTCATCAACGTGCTGGTCAACTGGTTCCACCTCGGGCCGCTGGCCGCGTTCTGCGTGGCCCTGGCCGCCATCACCCCGGCCAGCCACCTCCTGGGCTCACGCCTCACCTGGCGGGGCGTTCGCACCTGATCAGACCGGGCGACCGCCGGCCCGAGGGTCAGTCCGACCGGTAGCCGTGCCAGCGGGTGATCAGGGTGGAGCGGAACCCGTCGTGGACCAGTGCCTCGTCCGGATTCACGGGCACCCCACCGGGCACGTCGAGATCCTCGACGGTGGCGAACCGGGCCAGCACCTCGTCCAGGCCGATTCCGCCAACCCCCGACTCGGCTTCCCGGCGATCGGCCCCGTTCCGGTAGACCTTGGCCTTCCAGGACAACGACAGACGAACCTCCGCCTCATCGAAGTCGGCCAACACTGCGCCGTCGTCGACCACCACCCACCGGGAACCGTCATGATCCAGCGCCGTGTCGATGGTGAGACCCTCGGGCGGCTCAGCGCCACGGGGGCCGGTGCCCTCCACCTGGTGGTGCATGAAGTCGTTGTCGCCCACCACGCCGGTGTTCCAGACGTCCTCGTGGCGAAGGCTGCCCGAGTCCCGGCCCTCGGGCCAGTACCGGAAGAAACCCCGCTCCCCCCGGTGGAACCAGGTCACCGCGGTGACGATCGTGATGCGGACGTCCTCGAAGAGCCGCGACACACCCATGGCCTGCAGCAGCCAACCCGGAGCATTGGTCCGGTTGACGCCGACGAACTCCGGGATGTCGGTGTGGGAGAAGCCCTGCGACCGGGAGGGTGTGGTCAGGTTCACGAAGACCTGTTCGGGGACGACTTCCGTGCCGCCGGTCATGGACACGGCCGCCGCCCGGAAGCCCTCATGGTGGAGCAGCGCCTCGGCGCCGGGGACCACAGCCCGGCCACGGACCGCCCAGTCCCCCCGCCACGTGGGCCCGACCAGATGGGCGGGGACATCTGACCGCCCTCGGCGAACCCCGTCGCCAGCCTGATCGGCGGCCTGTCCGTCGATCAGGTAACGGGCGGGCATGAAATACGGCCCGTTCCCACGGGCCATGGCCCGGATGGATTCCGGATCGGAGACGACCTCTCCCAACAGGACGGGCGCGAGGCAGCCGGTGGGCCGATCAGGACGAAATGTCATCGCCGAATCGTAGGAGACTCCGACTCGACCAATGAGACCGGCAAGACCCCACCCGAAGGTGGGGTCCGACCGAGTTCGAACACGCCTCCGACTCTCCAGACGTGCCCGGCCCTTCGTGGCTCCGGGGGTGGGGCTCGAACCCACGACCTGCGGATTAACAGTCCGACGCTCTGCCAGCTGAGCTACCCCGGAATGGGCGTGCGAAGGATACCAGAGGCACCCCATCTCCCGGCCGGGCCTGAGCCCCGATCAGCCGAAGATCCGATGGTCGCGTCAGTCGCCGTCCAGGTAGTCCCGAAGCCGCTGCGAGCGGTTCGGATGCTTCAACTTGGACATGGTCCGAGCCTCGATCTGGCGCACCCGTTCGCGGGTCACCCCGAAGTGGGAACCGACCTGTTCGAGGGTCTGTGGCTCGGTGCCATCCAGACCGAACCTCATGCGGACGACGTCCTTCTCCCGGTCGTCCAGCTCGTCGAGGGCAGCCAGCACCGCCTCTCCCAACAGGCGGCGGGTCGCCGCGTCGACCGGGGCGATGGCACGGGGATCAGCCACCAGGTCAGCCAGACTGGCGTCCTGCTCCTCCCCCATGGGCGAGTCGAGCGAGAGAGGGTTGTCCTGCTCACTGGCCAACCGGAGCAGGCTCTCCACCTCCTCGGGTGAGACCACCGCCCGCTCGCCGATCTCGGCGTGGGACGGCTCCCGCTCCAGTTCCTGGGACAGGTCTCGCTGGACGCGCAGCACCCGGTTCATGGCATCGACCTTGTGCACGGGGATCCGGATGGTCCGGGACTGATCGGCAATGGCCCGGGTGATGGCCTGCCGGATCCACCAGGTGGCGTAGGTCGAGAACTTGAAGCCCTTGCCGGCATCGAACTTCTCCACGGCCCGCATCAGTCCGAGGTTTCCCTCCTGGAAGAGGTCCAGGAGCGGCAGGCCACGCCCCCCGTACTTCTTGGCCACCGAGACGACCAACCGCAGATTGGCCCGCGTCAGGCGATCCCGGGCACGGTCGCCACGCCGCTGCAGCCGCTTCAGGGACGCCAACTCGGCCCGATCAGTCCGGCCCAGGTCGCCGGATGCCGCTAGGTCGGCCAGACGACCCTCGGCCTCGTTTCCGTTGCGGATGCCCTCGGCCAACTCCACCTCTTCACGGGCAGTCAGCAGGGCGACCTGACCGATCTCACGGAGGTACAGGCGGGTCGAGTCGGCAGCCCCACCGGTATCGGCACCGGCCTCGGGCCGGACCCGGTATTCGGCCCTACTGGCCCGGGTCAGCCGAATCACCTCGTCGGGCCCCGCCTCGACGGCCACCGTCTCGTCGAACTCGATGCCCTCGGCTTCCAGCCGACGCCGAACGTCGGCGATCAACTCCGAGGTGATCTCCGCGTCGCGCAGGACGTCGATGACCTCGTCGAGGCCGAGGCTGCCGCGGTCACGTCCCCGTCGCAGCAACCGGGCGACCTCAAACTCCGATACCCCGGACCAGATCTGTGATCCGGAGGCGGCGTCAGCCATCGACTCCCCTCTCAACCCCCTCGACCCTCTCAATGTGGTCGTCGAGCCACCGTAGCAATCCCTCGATCTCGGCGCCCTCGGTCACCGGTTCCCTCAGCTTGATCACCTCGGTCCGGAGGAAGGAGATGGCGGGCTGATAACCCGCGAGGTCGCCGGTGGAGCGGGCCGCGGCCTCCAGCCCAATGGCGGCACGCTCGGCCGCCAGGTAGGCCAGACGGGTCAGCACCCCGAGCGGATCGTCATCGGTCGCGTCCTGAACGGCCAACCGGCCCAGCAGGTCGGCCACGTCCGAGCCGGCCTCAGCCCGTGCACCGTGGAGGTCAACGGCCCCCCGCAGCGCCAGATAGGCCGCCCGGTTGAGCCGGTCGGCGAAAAGCACCGGCGTGAGGTGGGTGCTGATCGGATCTGGTCGATGGATGAGAAGACGAAGTGCCTGGGTCTCGGGGGTGAGATGACCCGTACCAGGCAGCGCACCGGCATCCGAACCGGCATCTGGGCCGGCGACGACGGCCGCTGCTCCCCTTCGGCGGAGTTCATCGATGCCCACCTGGCACCGATCGGCGATGCTCATGGCGTACTGGTCCCGTACCAGTGAGTCCGGGTGCTCGGCGACCAGGGTCATGGCCTCGGTGGCCGCCCGGGCCCGCCCCTCGGCCGAGTCCATGTCGCCCCGGGCCAGGACCCGATCCACCCGGAACTCCAGGAAGGGCCGTGCCCCCTCGATGGCCTGCCGGAGCGCTTCGGGATCCGAGCCGGCCAGGTCCCCCGGGTCAGCGCCCTCGGGAAGAGCAGCCACCGCGAACTGCAGGCCGAACTCCTCCTCCCATGCGTAGACCCGTTCGGCAGCGGCCTGACCTGCTCCGTCGGCGTCGAAGGCCAGCACCACCCGCCGGGCGAACCGGCCGATGAGACGAGCGTGGCTCGGGGTGAGGGCCGTCCCACACGTGGCCACCGCCCGCTCGATGCCGGCCAGATGACAGCCGATGACGTCCGTGTAGCCCTCGCAGACCACCAGTTCATCGAGCCGTCCCGCCTCGGCCTTCGCCCAGTGGAGGCCGTAGAGGACGTCGGACTTCGAGTAGTACTCCGCGGCATCCGACGTGTTCTTGTACTTCGGACCCTCGCCGTCGGGCAGCTTGCGGCCTCCGAAGCCCACCGGGCCACCCTGGACGTCGAAGATGGGGAACACGATCCGGGCCCGGAAGAAGTCGTACTGCCCGCCCCGCTTGTTGATTCCGCCGAGACCGGTGGCCTTCAGGTCCTCGTCGGAGAGACGCAGTTCCCGGGAGAGGAGCGACCAGTCGTCGGGCGCCCAACCGATCTGGAAACGCCGGGCCACGTCACCGCCGTAGCCCCGGGACCGGAGGTAGTCGCGGGCCGGGCGGGCTCCCGGGTCCTCCAGCAGCCGGCGGTGGTAGGAGTCGACCGCCTTCTGGACGATCTCCGCGTGCTCCTTGCGGCGGTTTCGTCGGCGCCCTTCGTTCTGGTCGGTGTATCGCAGGGGGATCCCGGTCTTGGCGGCCAGGAACTCCACCGAGCCGGCGAAGTCGAGACCCTCGATCTCGCGCACGAAGTCGATGACGTCGCCCGAC
This sequence comes from Acidimicrobiales bacterium, assembly GCA_014239855.1. Taxonomy (GTDB): domain Bacteria; phylum Actinomycetota; class Acidimicrobiia; order Acidimicrobiales; family MedAcidi-G1; genus UBA9410. The sequence continues at coordinate 13,141 of JAAZXY010000013.1, forward strand.
ACCTGACAACCGAAGCAGTAGTAGACCCCCTTCTCCGCGTTGACCGAGAACGAGGGTGACTTCTCGCCGTGGAACGGGCACAACCCCATCCACTGGGCGCCGGTCTTCTTGAGCTGGGTGTGCTCGGTGATGATCCGGATGATGTCGGACTCGTCGCGGACCTTCCTGACGTCCTCGTCGACGATGCCCATGGCCGGACGGTACCGCCCGCCGACCGGACCAGCAGGCCAGCCCCGTCAGCCAGCCCCTTCAGCCAGCCCCGTCAGCCGTCGAGCTCGATGAGTGCCTGGGCCACGGCCAGACGGGCCACCGGCACCCGGAACGGGGAACACGACACCGAGTCCACCCCCGCCTCGACCAGCAGTCGGATCGACGCCGGGTCACCCCCGTGCTCGCCGCACACGCCGACCTCCAGATCGGGGCGGGCCATCCGCCCGGCCCGGGTCGCCGCAGCCACCAGGGGCGCCACGGCCCCCGGATCAAGATGGGTGAACGGGTCAGCGGGTAGCAGACCTCTCTCAAGGTACGGACCCATCATCCGCTGTTCCACGTCATCACGGCTCAGCCCGAACACCATCTGGGTGAGGTCGTTCGTACCGAACGAGAAGAAGTCGGCGTGCGCCGCCATCTCACCGGCCAACAGGGCCGCCCGCGGCGTCTCGATCATCGTGCCGACCGCCGGCGGCTCGGCCGGGCCCCAAGACCCGATCTCGTCGAGCACCCAGCCCCGCACCAGCGCCAACTCGGCCGCCGTCGAGACGAGGGGCAGCATGACCGCCGCATGGGCGTGCGCACCGGCCGCTTCGGCATCGTCCATGGCCCCCAGCAGCGCCCGGACCTGCATCCGGTAGAGACCCTCGCGCAGTACGGCCAGACGGATCCCCCGCGTGCCCAGCATCGGGTTGTGTTCACGCCACTCCGGCGGGGCGTCGTCTCCGAGGAACTCGTGCAGCGGGGCATCCAACAGCCGGACGGTCACCGGGAGCGGCGCCATGGCCGCCAGGACACCGGTCAGGTCCTCTCTCTGGACCGCACCCAGAGCGGCGAGCGACTCCACCTCCTCGTCGGCCGATCCGGCCAGCAGGAACGCCCGCACCAGGGGAAGGCGATCTCCGAGAAACAGGTGCTCGGTCCGACACAGGCCGATCCCCTCGGCTCCGAAGGCCCGGGCCCGGTTCGCATCGTCGGCCCGGTCGGCGTTGGCCCGAACCCCCACCCGTTCACCGCGTACCTCGTCGGCCCAGTCCAGCAGCACGTCCAGTTCGGGCACCTCGTCGACCCCGGCGGCCCCGACCACCTCGACGGCGCCGCCCAGTACCTCGCCCGACCCTCCGTCGACGGACACCACGTCCCCGGCGACGACCCGGACCCCGCCCAGCACGACGTGGTCGGCGCCCACCACCATGCCGACCACTCCGACCACCGCGGGGATCCCCCACCCACGAGCCACCACCGCGGCATGGCTGGCCACCCCGCCACGGGCCGTCAGGATTCCGGCAGCCATTCGCATGCCGATCTCGTCGGCCGGTGAGGTCTCGTCACAGACCAGGAGGGCGTCCTCGTCCCGGTCGACGGCGTCCAGTACGTCCTCGGCGGTCAGGCACACCACCCCGGTACCCACCCCGGGGCTGGCACCCGTACCGGTGGCCAGCACGGTCGGGCCGCTTCCGCCGCCGGCTCCCCCGGTGGCCGCGCCACCGTGGATGAGCCGCTCGATCAGGGCCGGGTCGACGGCGGCCACGGCACGCCACCGGGCCTCGGCCGAACCGACGGCCACCGCATCGGCGACCACGGCTCGCAGCCCGTGCAGGTCGTCGACGTCGTACACGACCGGTCGTTCCGGACTGCTCGGTTGCTCCGGCCGGTCAGGCCGGGAGCCGCTCCGAGAGGTAGGCCACCAGGCCGTCGATGGCCACACGCTCCTGAGCCATCGAGTCCCGTTCACGCACGGTCACCGCACGATCATCGAGGGTGTCGAAGTCGATGGTCACGCAGAACGGCGTCCCGATCTCGTCCTGACGTCGGTAACGACGCCCGATGGCCTGCGTCTGGTCGTAGTCGCACATCCAGTGCGGCTGGAGCAGGCCGAGGACCTCGTTGGACGGATCGATCAGCTCGGGCTTCTTGGACAGCGGCAGGATGGCCACCTTGTAGGGCGCCAGACGGGAGTCGAGGCGCAGGACGGTCCGCACGTCGTCGTTGACCTCCTCCTCGTCGTAGGCGGCCATCAGGAAGGCCATGGCCGTTCGGGTGGCTCCGGCCGCCGGTTCGATCACGTGGGGTACGTACCGGTCACCGGACGCCGGATCGTGGTATTCCAGCTTGGTGCCCGAGTGCTCGGCGTGGCGGTTCAGGTCGAAGTCGGTGCGGTTGGCGATGCCCTCGAGTTCGTCCCAACCCCACGGAAACAGGAACTCCACATCCGCGGTGGCCGTCGAGTAGTGGCTCAGCTCGTCACCCTCGTGTTCACGCAGTCGCATCTTGTCGGCCGGCATGCCCAGGTCGTCGTACCAGGCCATCCGGGCGTCACACCAGTGGCGGTACCACTCCGGCGAGTCGTCGGGCGGGACGAAGAACTCCATCTCCATCTGCTCGAACTCGCGGGTCCGGAACACGAAGTTGCCGGGGGTGATCTCGTTGCGGAACGACTTGCCGATCTGGGCGATGCCGAACGGTGGCTTCTTGCGGGACGTGTTGAGCACGTTGGCGAAGTTCACGAACATGCCCTGGGCCGTCTCGGGCCGCAGGTAGACCTCGGCCGCCGATTCGACCATCGGTCCGGCGTGGGTCTTGAACATGAGGTTGAACTCGCGGGCCTCGGTGAACGTGCCCGACTTCGAACACGACGGGCAGGTGTCAGGGTCGTCCAGCTTGTCGAGGCGATGTCGGGCGCCACAGTCGCGACAGTCGACCAGCGGATCGGTGAAGTTGGCCAGGTGCCCCGAGGCCTGCCACACGGCGGGCGGCGACAGGATCGAAGCGTCCAACCCCACCACATCGTGGCGAAGCTGCACCATGGTGCGCCACCACTGCTCCTTCACGTTGCGGAGCAGCAGGACCCCGATCGGCCCGTAGTCGTAGGTGGACCGGAATCCGCCGTAGATGTCGGCCGACTGGAACACGAACCCCCGACGCTTCGAGAGGTTCACCACCTTGTCGAAGAGCGTGTCGTCGTTGGGGACCATGAGCGTGCAGGGTACCGACGCGGTTCCCCGTCACGGGGCCAGACTGGGCCCGTGGGCATATCCGATCGCTTCCGAACGACGGGCGTCGACCCGACCGCGGTGGTCGGGCGACGGATCATCGCCTGGCTGCTCGACAACCTCTTCATGGCCATCGTGGTCCTGCTCGTCCACCGGGGCGATGTGGCGTTCAACGCCGGCGACGGCCTGTCCATCAACCCGTCGGTCATCTGGACGGTGACCGTGCTGATGGTCCTCAACCACGTGGCACTCACCATGACCACCGGGTTCAGCGCCGGCAAGGCGGTGACCGGACTGCGCGTGGTCCGCCGGATCGACGGCGGGCTGCCCGGCTTCCGGGGCGCCGCGGGCCGGACCCTTCCGTGGATCATCCCGGTGCCGTTCATCCCCATCATCGAGGCCGGGATGATGCTGGCCAGCCGAGGCCATCGACGCCTCGGCGACCGACTGGCCGGCACGGTGGTCGTCGACCGGGGTTGGATCGGCGAGCCCATCGCCATCCCGGGCCTCGAGACTTCTCCGACCGGGCCCACCGACGACGCCGGTTCACCCCGAGACGACGGACCGATCGTCAACTAGCCCGTCGTCAACGAGTCCCCGGCGGGGACTAACCGCCGTCCAGGACCCGACGGGACCGCAGCCGGCGTTCCAGGTGGTATTCCACGGCCGACGTCGCCACCCCGTCGACCTCGGCGCACACCGCCGGATCGGTGACGGCCAGCGCCCCCGACAGCCCCCCTCCCAGTACGGCCCGCATGACGGCAATAGCCGATGGCGAGACGGCACGACCACGTCGACAGTCCGGGCAGAGCACCCCCCCTTCGCCGACGTCGACGGCCACCAGGGGTTCGTTCGCCCCGCACCGGACACAGGCATCCAGTTGCGGGGCCAGACCCTCATGGGCCAGCAATTTCAGGAGGAAGGCCGGGACCACGAGGGCTGCCGGTCGCTCGTCGAGGGTCCGTAGGGCACCGACCAGCATCCGGTAGCGCTCCCGGTCGGGCTCCCGATCGGGCGCCACCACATCGATGACTTCGAGTAGCGAGGACGCATCGGCGAACCGCTCGGCGTCGAGACGGAGGCTCTCGAACCGGTCGATCGTCTCGGTCTGCGTCACGATGTCCAGATCGCCCCGCCCCCGGTGGAGTTGGACGGCAACGTGGCTGGTCGGCTCGAGGCGCCCACCGAACTTCGACCGGGTCTTGCGGACCCCTTTGGCCACCGCTCGGACCTTCCCGTGTTCGGCGGTCAGCAGAACGATGATCCGGTCGGCTTCACCGAGACGCCACGTCCGCAGTACCACGCCGTCATCCCGGTACAGGCTCACCCGGTCGGCTCGTCCGGTCCACCGACCCCGCCATAGCGACGGTCCCGGTCCTGGTACTCCTTGATCGCCGCGTGGAGGTGCGGCCGTCGGAAGTCGGGCCACAGCGCTTCGCTGAACACCAGCTCGCTGTAGGCCAGTTCCCAGAGGAGGAAGTTCGATACCCGGTACTCGCCGGACGTCCGGATGACGAGGTCCGGGTCCGGCATCTCGGGGTCGTAGAGGTTCCGGGCAATGGTCTTCTCCGATACCCGCTTCGTGCCCGCATCGACGATCCGCTGCACGGCATCGACCAGTTCGGCCCGACCGCCGTAGTTGAAGGCAATGGTGAAGGTCAGTCCGGTGTTGTCCCGGGTGAGGGCGGCGGCCTCCTCCATCCGGCGGACGAGGCGCTTCGGCACCCGCCGATCGCGGCGACCGATGAAACGGATCCGGATGTTCCGCTCGTGGAGTTCCTCCTGGCGGCCCAGCAGGATCTCCTCGTTGAAACGCAGCAGGAACTGCACCTCGTCGACGGGGCGACGCCAGTTCTCCGTGGAGAAGGCGTACACGGTGAACCAACCCACCCCGAGATCATCGGCCCCGCTGAGGACCTCGAAGAGGGCCTGCTCGCCGGCCGTGTGACCATCGGTTCGGGGCAGGCCCCGCTGTTCGGCCCAGCGGCCGTTGCCGTCCATGACGCAGGCGATGTGGTTCGGGATCCGCGAGGGATCGAGGTCACTATCCGGGTCGGGGGCGAGCACGACGAGGAAACTACCCGCGCCCCCTCTGCGCCGGGTGGCCGCGCCCATTCGGCGCCGAGTGGACGGGCCTAGCCTCGGCACCGATGAGCGGGGCGATGGACACAGCGGGGGTGGGACCGGCCGAGGCCTCGGCCATCGCCCTCGAAGAAGTCTGCGGCGCCCTCCCCGACGGTGGTGAACGTCGACCCGGACAGGAGGCCATGGCGCGCCGGGTGGCCGAGTCCATCGAGTCGGGCTCCCACCTCGTGGTCCGGGCGGGCACGGGCACCGGCAAGTCGCTGGCCTACCTCGTTCCGGCCATCGTCTCGGGACGCACCACGGTGGTGGCGACGGCCACCAAGGCGCTGCAGGATCAACTGGCCACCAAGGACCTTCCGTTCCTCCAGGAGCACCTCACGCCGCACCTCGGCCGATCCTTCACGTTCTCGGTCCTGAAGGGCCGTTCGAACTACGTCTGCCGACAACGACTGAACGAACTGGAGGCGTCCACCTCAGCCAGCCAGCAGCAACTCGACGGTGTGGTGGATGGGCTCTCCGAAGCCGCCGACTCCGAGGATCTGGCCGTCATCGCCGCCTGGGCCGAGGAGACCCTCACCGGCGACCGGTCCGACCTGCCCATGGAACCGTCACCGGCCACCTGGTCGGCAGTCAGCGTCGGGTCCACCGAGTGTCCGGGAGCGGCCCGCTGTCCGAGTGGCGAGGAGTGCTTCGCCGAGGAGGCCCGTGCCGCGGCCGCCGTCTCCGACGTGGTGGTCACCAACCTCCACCTCTACGGGATCGACGTGGCCAGCGAGGGAGCCATCCTCCCCGAGCACGACGTGGCCATCCTCGACGAGGCCCACCAGACCGAGGACATCCTGGCCCGGGCGGTCGGCTTCGAACTCCGGTCGGGCCGCTTCCAGGCGCTCGTCCACCGCGCCAAGGCCATCCTCACCCGGTCGACCGCGGTGGCCAACGTGTCCGCCCTGACCGGACAGCTCGACGACGCCCTCAGCGGACACCTCGGCGACCGTCTCGTTCCCGCGGCGTCAGTCGAGGTCGCGGCAGCCCTCCGTCTGGCCGATACCCGCCTCGCCGCGCTCCGCACCGAACTGGTCGGACTCCCGAAGGACGGACCGGGTGACGTCGGGCCCCGCAGGGAACGCGCCCTTCGCTCACTGGAGACGCTGACCGATGACGTCCGTGCGGCCATGGACCTCGAGGGTGGACCCGTCCCGGGCCTGAAGGTGGCGTGGACGGAGGGCACGGTCGGCCGCCCCAGCCTGCAGGTGGCACCGATCGACGTGGCCACCGTGCTCCACGAACGGCTCTGGCAGGAACGGACGGTGATCCTCACCAGCGCCACCGTGCCGGCCAACCTTCCCGTCCGGCTGGGACTCGACCGGCACGAACATCGTGTCGAAGACGTGGGCAGCCCGTTCGACTTCGCCAACCAGTCCCTCCTCTACTGCGCCACCTCGATGCCCGAACCCCGGGACGAAGCCTTCCTGGCCGCCTGCCATGACGAGATCGAACGCCTGGCCACGGCCGCCGGTGGCCGGACCCTCGCCCTGTTCACCAGTCGACGTGCCCTGGACGCCGCCGTGGAAGCCCTACGGGAACGCCTGCCGTGGCGGATCCTGCATCAGGACGACCTGCCTCGTCCGATGCTGATGGCCGAGTTCGCCGACGATGAGACCTCCTGCCTGTTCGGCACCAAGGGTCTCTGGCACGGCATCGACGTGCCGGGCCCCAGCCTGTCGCTGGTCGTGATCGACCGGATCCCGTTCCCGCGCCCCGATGACCCGCTCCTGAGTGCCCGCCGCGACCTCGTCGGACAGCGGGAGGCCTTCCGGCAGATCGACCTGCCGCTGGCCGCCACCGAGCTCGCCCAGGGGGCGGGACGTCTGATCCGCGGCATCGCCGACCGGGGTCTGGTGGCCGTTCTGGACCGACGCCTGGCCACCAACAAGTCGTACCGGTGGGATCTGCTCGAGGCCCTGCCGGACATGCCCCGAACCGGCGACCGGGGCGAGGCACTGGACTTTCTGGCCCGCCTGGTTGACTGACGGGCTGATCGACGAGCCTCAGTAACCCAGACGGTCGAGGGCCTTGGGGCGCTTCTGCCAGCCCTTGTCGACACGGACCACCAGTTCGAGGAAGGCGCCCTCGGGCATCTGGGCCCGGGCCGCCGTGCCGACCGCCTTGAGGACGGCGCCCTTCTTCCCGATGACGATTCCCTTCTGGGAGTCGCGTTCCACGAGGATCTCGCACCGGACGCGGGGCCAGTCCCACTCGGTGACCCGGGTGGCGATGGAGTGCGGCAACTCCTCCTTCACGATGGCCAGCAGCTGTTCACGAACCAGTTCAGCCACCCAGAACGCCTCGGGCACGTCGGTGACCATGTCCTGCGGGTAGTACTGCGGCCCCTCGGGGAGACGACCAAGGACGTGGTCCCGGAGGCCGTCCACGCCGTCACCGTCGCGGGCCGAGATCGGGAAGTACTGATCGAACTCGAAGCCCGAGGCGACGATCAACTGCTCGGCGATCCGGTCACGACCCACCCGGTCGACCTTGTTCACCACCAGTACCGTCCGGTCCTTTGGTAGCCCTTCGGCGATGAAGGCGTCTCCCCTCCCGATCGGCCCGTCGGCCTCCACGAGGAACAGCACCACGTCCATGTCGGACAGCGCCGAACGGGCGGTGTGGTTGAGACGCTCGCCCAGCAGGGTGCGGGGCTTGTGGATTCCCGGCGTGTCACAGAACACGGCCTGGACGCCCGGACGGGTCAGCACCCCACGGACCTCGGTCCGCGTGGTCTGCGGCTTGTCGGAGACAATGGTGACCTTCTGGCCGAGGATCCGGTTCAGGAGGGTCGACTTGCCGACGTTGGGTCGCCCCACCAGGGTCACGAAACCCGATCGGTGGCCTTCTTCCGGCTGCATCAGGACGCCCGACTGCATCATGGATGCCATCTCGCCCACCTCAGGGGCCTCGTCGGAACCCGTCTCCGAACTCACGATCCGACTCCCGGGGCCCCGATACGGACCCGGGTGATCCGTCGACCCACGACCTGTTCCACCCCGAAGCGGCGCCCGGCCACCACCACGGCCTCACCCACCACGGGAACATGGCCCAGCGCATCGAAGATCAGCCCGCCCACCGTGTCCCAGTCGCCATCGGGCAGCGTGTCGCCCAGCAGCTCGTCCAACTCGTCGATCGGCATGCGACCGTGGACACGGATCCCACCACCGGCCACGGGCTGGGACAGTGGTTCCTCCTCGTCGAACTCGTCGACGATCTCGCCGACCACCTCTTCGAGGAGGTCCTCCATGGTGACCAGACCGGCAGTCCCCCCGTACTCGTCGATCACGATGGCCAGATGGAATCGGCCGGCCTGCATCTCCCGCAGCAGGTCATCGGCCTGCTTGGTCTCAGGCACGAATCGCGGCGAGCGGGCGAGGGAACCGACCGGTTCCCCGTCACGGCCATCGAGGTGGGCTCGCATGAGGTCCTTGGCGTGGACCACGCCGACGATGTCGTCGATACCCGCACCGCTCACCGGGATCCGACTGTGACCGTTGCGTGCCGCCTCGGCCATGGCACTGGCCACCGTCAGGTCTGATCCGATGCATCCCATGTCGGGTCGGGGAACCATCACCTCACGGATCAGGCGGTCCCCGAAGGCGATCACCGACTCGATCAACTCGTGTTCCTCGGCATCAATGGCGTCCGACGCCAACGCCCGGTCGGCCACCGCCAGCAACTCCTCCTCGGACACCATGGGGGCGCTGCTACGAAGCGAGCGAGGCAGGAGCCACTCGGCCACCGAAACCAGGCCACTGGCCATCCACCGAAGCGGCGCAACCCGTGAGAGACGGGTCACCACCGAGGCCGAACCGATGACCACCCGGTCCAACGACCGGAGAGCGATGGTTCGGGGCAGGACGTCGGCCAGGACGAACCCCGCGATGAGCAGCGCGACGACGGAGACGATCGCCCAGCCGCCACCGGAACGGTCGGCGACCACCACGGCGAGGACACTGGCCGCCGACATCCGACATGCCATGACCAGGAGGAGAACCACCCCGAGAGAGCGGATCCGGTCCTCGAGGAGCGCCGGCAGCATCCCGGGATCCGACGAACCATCGGGGGCTTCGTCACGACCGGCCAGGCGTTCCGCCAGTCGTTCGACCAGCACCTCGGCTCGGGACCGCCGGATGTGCAGGATTCCCGTCTCGACGACGACCAGCAGACCCGAGACGACCGTCAGGCCCACCACGAGCACCAGGCCCAACCCGAGGCTCACGACCGCTCCTCCCGTCTGGCCACCTTGCCGTGTCGGGCCAGATGGACCCGCTCGCGCTCCTGCATGACGGCCTCCTCGGTCGGCTCGGCGTGGTCGTGGCCGAGGAGGTGGAGCACCCCGTGGACCAGCAGGAGTGCGATCTCGGTGTCGTGGTCCCCCGTGTGTTCCGCGGCCTGCCGCTCGGCCACCACCGGGCACAGCACGATGTCGCCCAGCAGAAGCGGCGCCCCCGACGGGTCGACCTTGACCTGAGCCGGGTCCAGATCCGCTGGATCCTCCAGAGGGAAGGACAACACGTCGGTGGAACCCTCCCCACCCATGTACTCGGCGTTCAACGCAGCCATCGGCTCCTCATCGACCAGGTGCACGTGGACCTCGAGATCGCGCTCAACCAGACCCTCGTGATCCAGGACGTCGGCGACCAGCGCCCGACAGTCATCGACATCGACCGGCAGACCGGTCTCGGGGGCAGCCCGCTCATCGTCCACGACCACCGTTGAAGACACGGCGAGCCCCGATTCCGGAGGTTCGTTCCTCAACGGGACCCGTCGGCGTCGACACCGGCTTCCAGAGCGCTGGCCTCCAGAACACCGGCTTCCCGCTCGTAGGCCTCCACGATGTCCTGCACGATGCGGTGGCGCACCACGTCACGGGCCCCCAGGCGGACGAACGAAAGGCCGTCGATCCCGGCCAGCATCCGTTCCAGATCGAGCAGCCCGCTCCGTCCACCGGGCACGTCGACCTGACTGATGTCGCCGGTCACCACTACCCGGGATCCGAATCCCACCCTGGTGAGAAACATCTTCATCTGCTCGGGGGTCGTGTTCTGGGCCTCGTCGAGGATGATGAAGCTGTTGTTCAGGGTGCGACCGCGCATGAAGGCCAACGGAGCCACCTCGACCTGCCCGCGGTCAACAAGCCGCTCGGCCGTCTCGGCGTCGACCATGTCGAACAGAGCGTCGTACAGGGGTCGCAGATAGGGGTCGACCTTGGCCATCAGGTCGCCGGGGAGGAAGCCCACCCGTTCCCCGGCCTCGACCAGCGGACGGGTCAGAACGATCCGATCGACCTGGCCGGCCTGAAGGGAACGGATCGCCATGGCCACGGCCAACCAGCTCTTGCCGGTGCCCGCCGGGCCGATGCCGAAGGTGATGATGCCGTCGGCCACCGCCTCGACATACCGCTTCTGGCCGGCCGAGCGGGGGCGAACCGGCTTGCCACGCGACGTTCGGAGGATCTCGGTGGTCAGTACCTCAGACGGCCGTTCATCGGCCCGGACCATGTCGATCGTGCGGTCCAGCATCCGCTCGTCGATGGCCAGTCCCTGCTGAAGCAACGCCACCATCTCGCCGAACACCGTGCCCACGATGGCCGCGTGAGCGCCGTCGATGGTGATCTGGTTGCCCCGGACGTGGATGGCCGAACCGGGGAACGCCCCCTCGACCCGGCGGAGCAGGACGTCCCGCTCCCCGACCAGGTCCGACATCAGGTCGTTGCCGGGGACGTTGACGGTGAGCGTGGTCGACTCCATGGGCAATCATGAGGCTACCGCCACCGGATCCCCCGATCCGATCCCCGGCTGGTTTCTCGACTGGTTCACCAACTGGTCCCCCAACTGGTTCTTCGGCCGGTCGGCTGATCGGTCGGGACTACCCTCCGGCCATGGTTGCCACCCCGGGGTCGGGCGATGACGATCGGCTCGACCCGACGATCGACCCGATGTTTGAAACGGGCGCGCTGTCCGACGACCACGCGCTCCGCCGATTCGCCGCCGAGGTGGACGCCGAGGAGGCGGTCCGCCGGCTCGGACAGGAGGCATGGCATCGCCTCCGTACCGAGGAGGCCGCCCATTTCGACGGTCTGCTCCTGGATCTGGCCGAGCGCTCCGAACCCGTGGCCCTCACGCTGGTCAACGACCGCCGGATCAGCGGCCGCATCGAAGCCCTCGGGATCGATCTGGTGGCCGTCCGGCTGGAGGACGGCGGGCTCTCCCTCGTCGATCGGACCACGGTGACCGCTGTCCATCTCCCCCCGGGAGCACCCGACCTCGTGGGCGATCGTCCCACCGATGGCCCCGACGACGGCACAGCCGGCCGATCGGGGCCGCGCCTGGACCTCCATTCGGCCCTGGAACGGCTGCTGGTGGACCGTCCCGTCATACGGGTCTGGACCCGCTCGTCGACCGTCGATCTGGTGGGGGTACTCGAGCGGGTGGGCATCGACCTCCTGGTCGTCGTCGAGCCGGACGGGGCGATGACCCACGTACCGCTGTCCGCCCTGGTCGAGGTCCGACTCGCCGGTCCCTGAGCACCGGCACCTGAACACCGGTCCACGAGTGAAGCCGAGGAGCCCGGTCAGCGGCTACTTCCGGCGGCGTCGGCCCTTTCGGCCGCGCTTGCCACCGCCCTTGAGGCGACCGAGGCGACCCTTCTTCGCCTTCTCCGCGTCGAGGTCGGCCATCACCCGCGGGCCGGCCTCGTTGATGATGTCTTCGGCCGCATCGAGCAACGCGGCGATGCTGTCGTCATCACCCAGACCGACCGGCTCATCCGGGGTCTCCGGGGTCACCAGGCTGCCGTGGCTCCAGTTGACGTCGAGGCGTCGCTTGGCGAACGAGGGGCAGTCGTCAGGACAACGCCAGGGCGCCTCCGGAGCAAGGTCCAGATTGCACTTTCGCACCGTGTCCCCGTTGGGGTAGCTCCGGCTCTCGAAGTGCTTGCAGTCCTGACGCATCGGCATGTCGCCAGTGTGTCGCGTGGGGAGCCCGTATCGGGGGCAGCCGGTGCTCCCCGGGGAAACCGCCCGGCAATCAGGTCAGCCGACCGAACCCTCCATCTGCAGTTCGATCAGGCGGCTCCACTCCACCGCGTACTCCATGGGCAACGTCCGGGTGACCGGCTCGATGAAGCCGTTGACCACCATAGACATGGCCTGTTCCTCGGTCAGTCCCCTGCTCATCAGATAGAAGAGTTGATCGTCGGCCACCTTGGACACCGTCGCCTCGTGGCCGATCACCGCGTCGGCCGAACCCACCTCCATATAGGGATAGGTGTCGGAGATGCTGTCGTCATCGAGGATCAGTGCGTCGCACTGGACGTGGCTCTTGCAGCCGTAGGCGTCGTCCTCCACCCGCACCAGGCCCCGGTAGCTGGTACGGCCACCGTCCTTGGAGATGGACTTGGACACGATCTTGGAGGTGGTCTCCGGCGCGACGTGGGTCATCTTGGCGCCCGCGTCCTGATGCTGACCCGGTCCGGCGTAGGCCACCGACAGCACCTCTCCGGAGGCCTTCGGGCCGGCCAGCACCACGGCCGGGTACTTCATGGTCAGGCGGGAACCGATGTTTCCGTCGATCCACTCCATGTGGCCCTCGGCCTCCACCCAGGCCCGCTTGGTCACCAGGTTGTAGACGTTCGACGACCAGTTCTGGATGGTGGTGTAGGTGACCCGGGCCGACGGCTTCACCACGATCTCCACCACGGCCGAATGCAACGAATCGGTGGTGTACACCGGCGCTGAACAGCCTTCGATGTAGTGCACCTCCGACCCCTCGTCGGCGATGATCAGCGTCCGCTCGAACTGGCCCATGTTCTCGGCGTTGATCCGGAAGTAGGCCTGCAGGGGCATGTCGACCTTGACGCCGGGGGGCACGTAGATGAACGAACCGCCGCTCCACACCGCCGAGTTGAGCGCCGAGAATTTGTTGTCGTTGGGCGGGATGATCCGACCGAAGTAGGCCCGCACGACCTCGGGATGCTCGCGCAGGGCGGTGTCCATGTCGCAGAAGATGACGCCCTGTTCCTCAAGGTCCTCGCGGTTGCGGTGGTACACCACCTCCGACTCGTACTGGGCCGTCACGCCAGCCAGGTACTTCCGCTCAGCCTCCGGGATGCCCAGCTTCTCGTAGGTGTTCTTGATCGACTCGGGAACGTCGTCCCAGTCGTCGGTCAACGACTCGGTGGGCTTGATGTAGTAGTAGATGTCGTCGAAGTCGATGCCCGACATGTCGCCGCCCCACCAGGGCATGGGCCGGTTGCCGAACCGCTGGAACGACTTGAGACGGAAGTCCCGCATCCAGTCGGGCTCGCCCTTCATCCAGGACATTTCCTTGATGACGTTCTCGTCCACGCCCTTGGTGGGCTTGTAGACGTAGTCCTCCTCGTCACTCCAGCCGAGCTTGTATCGGCTGAGATCGAGGCCTAGATCGGTGGCGGACATCGGCGCAACTCCTGTTTGCCGTTGAAACGGCGGGGCGGTCGGGGTGGGCGGGGATTTCCCCTACGCAGATAGTAACAATCCCCCGGGCCGTTCAGAAGGCACGCCGTTCAGAAGGCACGCAATTCAGGAGTGCTGATCCCTCAGAAATACTGACTCTCCAGGCATCACGTGTGGTGACGTCGTTGGCGGTCCAGCCATCCCAGCAGGATGGCGATGGCCCTCGGGTCGTGGCGAAGGTGGTGGCCCGCCCCGGCGATGATCCGCAGGTCGGCAGCTCCGTGGGCACTGGCCACCACGCGGGCATCCAGCGGCGGGACGATCTCGTCGTCGCCGCCATGGACCAACAGGAGGTCGCGCGGCGCGAGTGCCGATACCGCCCGCTCGGCGGACAGCTCCCGCAGCGCACCCGACCACTGGCTGAAGTCGGGGGGCGAATCGGACATGGTCAGCAACCCCGCATCACGAGCGTGCAGGAGCAACCGCCGGGGATTGGCCGCCCAGTCCGACCAGTCGGCCGGCGCGGCCAGTGCCCCCACGCCGCTTATGCCGTCGTCCATGGCCGCTGCGCAGATGCCAAGCGCGGCACCACTGCCGAATCCCACCACCCACACCCGGTCCACGCCGTCCTGGCTTCGGAGATCGGCGGCAGCCGCCACCACGTCGTCACGCCAGCCATCGAGGCTGAAGTCCCCCTCCGAGCCGGGCATGCCCCGGAGGTACGGGACCATGGCCGTCCAACCCATCTCGGTGGCGATGCGCGACGCCAACTCCGGGAAGGTGGCCACCGAGTTGGCGCCTCCGTCGGGCCCACTGGGGAACCCGTGGCAGATCACCACTCCCGGCAGGTCCGCCCCACCCGACCGCCTGCCGCTTCCCGACGGGCGGGTCACGTGGGCGGCCAGCGTCAGGTCCCCGGACCGGAACCGGTGGTTCTCGAAACCGTCGACCTCGGGGGCCGTGGCGTCGTCAGCAGGTGACACGTCGGTCAGTCCAGCCGACGGAGGGTGTCGCGGAACTCCCGGCCCCGCTCCACGTACACCTCGGCGTTGACCATGTTGACGTCCTCGGGCACCACGCCTTCCCGCACGGTGGCCGGCACGCCCAGGGCCATGGACAACGGCGGCACGATCTGCCCGTTGCGGACCATGGCGTTGGCTCCCACGATCGAACCCCGACCGATCACCGCCTCATGCAGGACCACGGCGCCCACCCCGACCAGCGCCCGGTCCTCGATCGTGCACCCCTCGAGGTGGCACAGGTGCCCGAGCGTCACGTCCTCACCGACGATGGTCGGGAGGTGGCTGGTGCAGTGGAGAACCGCATTGTCCTGGACGGAGGTCCGGGCTCCGATCCGGATCCAGTTGTCGTCGGCCCGGATCACCGCGTGGGGCCACACGCTGGCTCCGGGGCCCAACTCGACGCTGCCGATCACCGCGGCCAACGGGTGGATGTAGGCCGTCGGGTCGATCACCGGGACCCGGTCGCCGAGTGCGTAGATGGCCATCAGCCCTGCGCCCGGTACTCGCCGTACTTCCCGCCGAGGAAGACCAGCGGCGAACCCTCGTCGACATGGGAAACCCCGACGACGCGGCCCATCACGAACCAGTGGTCGCCGGCTTCGACCACCTCGTGCGTCACACAGTCGATGGACGCCAGGCACGACGGGATGACGGGCGATCCGGTGACCTCGGCGGGCTGCCATCCCGTGCCCTCCCACGGGTCGACATCCTTGCGGAAGAAGGCGTTGGACAGGTCGGCCTGAGCATCGGACAGCACGTTCACACAGAAGCCGTCGGCCGACGACATACGCCCCCACGTGTAGGACTCCCGGCCGGGCAGGAAGCCCACGAGCGGGGGATCCATCGAGACCGACACGAAAGAACCGATCACCATGGCGAGAGGTTCGTCGCCGTCCATGGCCGCCACCAGCGTGACGCCCGTCGGATACCGCCCCAGCACCTTGCGGTACAGGTCGCCGTCGATCTCGTCCAGATCGCCGCCGGCGTTCTCGTCAGCCAATGGAGGCTCCCTCCGTCGTTGCCCGCTGATGGCCAGCGGGGTCGAGGGCCGAACCTAGCGGTCGCCCGCCACCACCAACGTGTCGATCCTCGACGACAACGAGATCGTGCGACCCTCAGCCGCGGCCGAGACGTGACCCACGTCGAGCCCGGTCGCCCGCTCACGGGCCTCGGCCAACAGATGGTCGACCTGATCGTCATCGTGGGCCGGGTCGTGGTGGAAGAGGACCAGCTCACCCACCCCCGCCTGATGGGCCACCTCCATGGCGTAGTCCACCGTGCAATGGCCCCAGTGGGGACGCTCGGCGAACTCCTCGGGCGTGAACTGGGCGTCGTGGATCAACAGGTCCACGCCATCGGCCAGGGCCAGCACCTGCTCGTCCACACGGGTCGGGTCATCGACGGGCTGCTGGTGGTCGCTGATGTAGGCCACGCTGATCCCGTTCCAGTCGACCCGGTAGCCGAAGGTCCTGCCCACGTGTGGAACCGACCGAGCGGTGACCCGTGCCGGACCGACGTCGAAGCTTCCCTCCGGCGTGTCGTTGAGCGACACCCTCCCAGCCAGCTCCCGATAGCAGATCGGAAAGAAGGGAGGCGTCATGAACACGTCGAAGGACTGCTCGAGGGTGCTTCCCTCGTCGCCCGGGCCGTACACGTCGAGCTGCGTGTCGGAGCAGTGCAGCGGCGCAAAGAAGGGAAGCCCCTGGACGTGGTCCCAGTGCAGGTGGCTGACCAGCGCGGTGGCCCGGAAGGGGCCGGACCCGCACCGCTCGTCCACGCCGTAGAAGCGCAGGCCGGTTCCCAGGTCGAAGATGATCGGCTGGCCACCGGGGACGTCGAGCACCACACACGAGGTGTTCCCCCCGTAGCGCCGGTTGTCATCACACGGGCACGGGGTGGAACCCCGGACACCGAAGAACGTGACGTCGAGTGATTCCCCCATCGGGAACCAAGGGTAGGGAAACGTCCCGGACCGGTGGGGAGGATGTGACGCATCTCTCAGCGGGTTCGGTGTGACATCCGAAACGGCGCGAAACTCGGCAGATGGCCTCGGAACCCCATCCAGTCGCGTCGCCGGCCCGTCGCCCCGGGTCGATTCCCGACGGGCTCATCGCCGTCGTCAAGGCCGACTGTCCGGCCTGTTCGTTGGCCCGGTCGGTGTTCGTCGACCTCGCCGAACGGGCTGACCTGACCGTCTACACCCAGGACGATCCGACCTTCCCCGCCGAGGCCGACTGGGTGGTCGACGACACTGATCTGGCCACCAGTTGGGGTCTGGATCTCGACGCCGTCCCCACCCTCCTGCGAATTGAAGATGGCGTCGAGACGGCCCGCACCATCGGTTGGGACCGTGACCGGTGGGAGGAGTTCACCGGGGTCACCGGCCTGGGCCCTGACCTGCCGCCGTTCAAACCCGGTTGAGGATCGCTGACGGTCGATCCCGGGCGGATCGACGAACTGCGGGCCCGTTACGACGGCTTGGGCCTGACGTCGCGTCGGGTGGAGGTGGGCTCGCTGGAGGACGAGGCGGAGGCCATGTTCGATCGGGGCTGGACCGACGGCCTTCCCGTGGTCGCCCCGACCGAGGCACGGGTGGCCCGCATGCTCGACGGCACGACGCGTTCGGCCGACGACGTGGTGGCGCTCATGCCCCCCGCTCTCGTCGAGTGCACGGTCGAGAAGGTGGCCGTGAACGCGGTGATGGCCGGGTGTCGACCCGAGTACCTCCCGGTGGTGCTGGCCGCCCTGGAGGCCATCTGCACCGACGAGTTCAACATGCACGGGGTGCTGGCCACCACGATGGGTGTCGGACCGGTGTTCGTGGTCAACGGGCCCATTGCCGAACGGATCGGCATGAACGCCGGCATCAACGTCCTGGGCCACGGAAACCGGGCCAACCTGACCATCGGACGAGCCGTCCAGTTGGTGGTTCGCAACGTGGGCGGCGGCCGACCTGGTGAGATCGACCGGGCCACCCACGGAAGCCCGGCCAAGCTCTCGTTCTGCTTCGCCGAGGACGAGGCCTACGCCGACCGGGACGGGGGCAGCCCATGGACGACGCTCGCTGAGGACCGCGGCTTTGCCCGGTCGACCGACGTGGTCACCGCCTTCTGTGGCGAAGCACCCCGGATCCTCGTCGACCAACGCAGCCGGACCGCCGATTCGCTGGTCCGGTCGCTGGCCGACGGCCTACGGGCGGCGGTGTCGTCGAGGGTCGTGACGGGCATGGACGGCATGCTCGTGTTGTCCCCCGAGCACATGTCCCGGTTCGCTGACGCCGACTGGGACCGGGCACGGTTCATGGATGAGTTGGGCGCCCACCTGATGGTCGACACGGACGCCATCGTGAGCGGCGCCGGCGGCATCGAGGAAGGCCTGCCCGAGGCCATGGCCGGCCTGACCCTCCCCAAGTTCCGCCCCGGTGGGCTACTGGTCGTCCACGCCGGCGGTCCGGCCGGCCTGTTCTCCTCGATCGTGGGAGGCTGGCTGAACGGCCCGATGGGAAGCGAACCGACCAGCAGGGAGATCACCCCGTGAACGACACCGCTCCAGCCACCGTGCAGCTTCTGGATCCGACGTCCGAAGCCGTGTCGACCGATCGCGCCCTCACCGCTCGGAAGCCTTCGCTGGAAGGGCTCACCGTCGGCCTCCTGGACATCAACAAGCCCCGGGGCGACGTGTTTCTGGATCGGCTCGAGGACCAGTTGGGCCACCGTGGAGCTGCCGTCCTGCGCTTCGCCAAGCCGACGTTCACCAAGCCGGCGCCCGCCGACCTCCGCCACGAGATCGCCACCCAGTGCGACGCGGTGATCGAAGCGCTCGCCGATTGAGGATCGTGCACGACGTGCAGTGTGCACGACATCGACGATCTGGAACGGCGGGGACTTCCCGGGGTGGTGATCGCCTCGGAACCGTTCAGGGATGCCGCAGCGGCTCAGTCCCGGGCGCTGGGGCTCGAGGTGGCCACCGTGTTCACACCCCACCCCATCCAGGACCGGACCGACGCGGAGATGCACGCCATGGCCGACGACCTCGTCGACGCCGTGGTGGACGCCATCACGGCAGGAGCCAACGCCGACCGTCGGTGACGGCCAACCCGTCGGCCACCAGTCGGGAGGCCACCCGGGCCGCCCGCTCCGGGTCGTCGGGCCAACCCATCGTCTCGGCCAGTCGGACGGCAGTCACGGGACTCTCCGCCAAGGCCGCCACCAGCCGCCCTCGCCCCTGACGATCCGACCCCTCAAAGGTCGCCTGCCGTCCCGACACCCCGGCTGATCCGACGGCAGGGTCGTCGCCCTGTCCCCGCCACACGCACCCGGTGGACACCGGGCAGGAACCACAGGTCGGATTCCGGGCCCTACAGACGGTGGCGCCGAGGTCCAGCATGGTCTGGTTCCACGCCCACCCCGATCCGGTCGGCACCGAGGCATCGGCCATGGCCTGAACCTCGGCCGGCCGGAGCCGTCGCCCTGACCGGCGAGCCAGCACACGGGCCACGTTGGTGTCGACGACACCCACATCCTGCTCATCAGCGAAGGCCAGCACCGCCCGCGCCGCGTAGGGGCCGATGCCGGGAAGCGCCAGGAGGTCGACCAGCCGACCGGGGACCTCTCCCCCATGACGGTCGACGACCGTCGCGGCCGTCCGGTGGAGGTACACGGCTCGCCGGTTGTATCCCAGACCCGACCATTCGGCGATCACGTCACCGACCGGGGCCCCGGCACAGACCGACGGCGTCGGATACCTGCCGAGGAAGCGCGACCAACGCTCGGCCACCCGGTCGACCTGTGTCTGTTGGAGCATCACCTCGGCCACCAGGATCGACCACCGGTCGCGCACCTGCCGCCATGGAAGATCCCGGCGCCGTCGACCACCCCAGCGGAGCAGGGCGGCTGCCGAACCGTTGGGAAACCACTGCCCGGGATCAGCCTCGTTCACGGAAGCGACGGTAGCCCCGGACCGGGACCCGAGATCCGGGCGCGGCGCGCTAGCGTCAGCGCCCGTGGCGAACGCACCGGACCTCTCGATCGAACTGCATCCCGTGGGTGGGGACCCCCGCCTGCTGTCGCAGTTGCTGACCACCTTCCCCATGGCCGCCGTGATGGTCGACCCCTACACCCATGAGAGTTCGTGGTTGCTGGACACCGCCCGCCGCGTGCTGACCGTCTTCCGTGGTGCGGACGTCCGGGTGGCCTTCGTGGTCGCCGGCACCGATGCCGCCGGAGCAGCCAGCTTTCTGGGCCCGCTGACCGACGAGATCCTCACGCTGGCCGACCCGGACCGGTCGATGGCCCGCTCGATGGGCCTCGGCAGTCTTCCGGCATTCGTGGCCATTCGTCAGGACGGATCGGTGATCGGCGCGGCCGAAGGTTGGGACCCTGCGGCATGGCGGACCACGGCGGCCGATCTGGCCGACATGACCAGTTGGTCCCGTCCGGAGATCCCGAGCCTCGGCGACCCGGCCCCCTACGCCGGCACCGCGGCGCTCGGCTGAACCGTCTGACCCTCGCGGCGTCCGGGAAGCGTCCGATGCGGATCCGCGTCGGTTTCGGCTACGGAGGCTCGACCCGACCTGCGGGCAGCGGCACTGCGGACAACGCCGACGACAGCGCTTCTGATCAGACTTTCGCCGCCGTCGTCGACGATCTGGAACGACTCGGTTTCGACTCACTGTGGGTGAGCGAGCGGGCGACCGGGACCACGCTGGACCCGATGGTGGCCATGGCGTTCGCCGCCGGCCGGACCGAGCGCCTCAAGTTCGGGCCGGCCGTCATGGTGCTGCCCGGTCGGAACCCGGTCCTGTGCGCCAAGGCGCTGGCCAGCCTCGACCGCGTCTCGGGAGGCCGGGCGCTGCCGGCCTTCGGATTGGGCATCGCTGATGCTGCCGAGCACCAGGCGTTCGGCGTCCAGCGGGCCGACCGGGCCGCATGGTTCGACGAGGCCCTGCCCCTGATGCGTCGTCTCTGGACCGAGGACGTGGTCGACCACCACGGCGACCGTTTCCACCTCGACGGGGTGCGGGTACTCCCCAAGCCGGTCCAGGATCCGTTCGAGGTGTGGTTGGGCGGCCAGGCGCCGTCCGAACTGCGACGTTGCGGCCGGCTGGGCGACGGGTGGCTGCCGTCGTTCACCACCCCGGCCATGGTCGCTGACGGCATTCAAGTGGTGACCGACACCGCTGCCGAGCACGGACGCGTCATCGACCCCGAACACTTCGGCGCCCTGGTCCCGTTCGTGCACGACTCGCTGCCCGATCGGTTCGCCGCCCGACTCAGGACCCGCCAACCCGATCTGGATCCCCGGGAGATCGTGGCTCAGGGGGTCACCGGCCTCAGGCCCCGGCTCGAGGCCTTCGTGTCCGCCGGAGCCTCGAAGTTCGTGGTGTTCCCGCTGGACGAACCGCCCGCCCGATCAGCAGGTGGAACTGCCGACGGGTCCGGCGGCGGAATCGACGCGTGGCATGCCACCATCGAGGACGTGGCCACCGAATGCCTCTCCCTCCAGAACTGACCCATTCGCCACCCCATCGATCAAAGATTCGAGTAGAGCGACACATGACACTCCGCAGACACCATTCAGCGCCAGTCGTCCGTCTGACCCTTCTGGCCATGCTTCTGGGCCTCGCCTCATCCTGCGGTACCGACGAACTCGCGCCGGTCGATCGGTCGAGCTACGAGTTGACGTTCGATCGCGCCTCGGCTGAATCCGCCAACATCTTCCGGGTCGACGGGGCCGGAGCAAACCTGGACATGGTCACCCCCGCCGACATGGGCGGCATCGGAGGCGTGTGGTCGCCTGACGGTCGGAATCTCGTGTTCTCCGGCGCCTCCGGTGGCGTCCTCGGCATCTGGGTGGCGAACGGGGAATCCGGGGAGGTGCGACTCCTGGCCGAAACTCCCCTCTACGACGGCGTACCGACATGGTCTCCTGACTCGACCATGGTTGCCTTCACCCGCGGTCTGCCCGACGACTACGAGGTGTTCATCCTCGACGTGGCGACTGGGGAACTCACCAACCTCACCGGCGAGGACCCCGACAACGGATGGAACCGCTGGCCCGCCTGGTCCCCCGACAGCGGGCAGATCGCCTTCGTCAGCAATCGCGACGGTGAAGAAGAAGTCCACGTGATCGACGTACCGGAGGGAGTGGCGGTCCAACTGACCTTCAACTCCACATGGGACGGCCCGCCGGCATTCTCGCCCGACGGAACGAAGATCGCCTTCGGTCGTGTCGTCGGCCCGGATGATGACGGGATCTTCCTAATGAACGCTGACGGAACAGGCATCACCCGGATCACCGAATCACCCGGACGGGACAACGACCTCTTTCCCATCTGGTCATCGGATGGAACCCATCTGGCTTTCACCCGAACTACGAACAACGGAACCGATCTCTTCACCGTCGACGTCGAAAACGGCCAAGAGGCGGCAGTCACCGAAGGTGCCTCATCGATCAGAGGGGCCTCCTGGTCTCCCGATGACGCGCTCTTCGCGTTCACCCTTGAAGACTCCGGCGAGATCGTGGTGGTGGATGCGCAGGGACGTGACCCTCTCAAGATCGGGCAGGTCGGGGACAACGTCGATTGGCGACCTGTAGTAGGTGCGCCGTGAGGCGGGCCATTGCCGTGGCCCCGGACACCCGACCGGCCATGTACGAGGCCATGTGCCGGGCGGTGACCGCCGGCGGCGGGACCGTTGTCGACATCACCGAAGCCGAGGGCCTGATCTGGGCCGACCCGGCCAGGGTCGAGGCATTTCCCGATCTGGTTGCCGATGCCCGCCAACTCGAATGGATCCAACTCCCCTACGCCGGGATCGAACCGTTCGCCCATCACCTCGACGAGCGTTGGACCTGGACGTGTGGCAAGGGCGTCTACGCCCCGGCGGTGGCCGAGACCGTCCTGGCCCTGATGCTGGCCGGCCAGAAGAACCTCCACGGGTACGCCCGGGAATCGAGCTGGTCCGGCCCCGTGGGTCGAACCCTGAGCGGGAGCCGGATCACCATCCTCGGGGGTGGCGGCATCACCGAACACCTGATTCCCCTGTTGGCGCCCTTCGGATGCGACATCACGGTCGTGCGACGCTCCAGCGAACCGTTCGAGGGCGCCGACCGGACGGTGACCACGTCCCGGCTCCACGAACTGCTCCCCCGAACCGACGTGCTGGTCCTCGCCCTGGCCCTCACCGACGAGACGGCGGGAATCATCGGAGGGCCGGAGTTGGCCGCCCTTCCCGACCATGCGTGGCTGGTCAACGTGGCCCGCGGCGGCCATGTGGTCACCGACGATCTGGTGGACGCTCTGGCTGCTGGCGCCATCGGCGGTGCCGCACTCGACGTCACCGATCCGGAACCATTGCCGGCCGGCCATCCCCTCTGGTCGGCGCCGAATTGCCTCATCACCCCGCACATCGCCAACACGCCCGAGATGGGTCTGGCCCTCCTCGAGCCGTTCGTCGCCGAGAACGTGCGGCGGTTCTGTTCCGGCGAAGAGCTGTTGGCACCGGTCGACGTGGCGCTCGGGTACTGAGCCCGCTGGCCGATCGACACCATGCCCGACATCCTGGTCAGCACATCCGCCTGGCTGCTGGCCGCGGTGTTCATGGCCGCGGCGGCGGTCAAGTTCCGCGACCCACTGGGAACCCGTCGCACCCTCGGCGAGTTCGGACTCCCCCGTCCCGCGCTCCTGGCCCGGGTGCTACCGGCCACCGAGGCAGCGACCGCCCTGCTGCTGGTCGTGGACCCCCGGGTCGGTGGCCAGTGCGCGGTGGCCCTGCTGGTGGCCTTCACCACCCTGATCGTCGGCCGACTTCTGGCCGGCCACCGGGATGCCTGCGGTTGCTTCGGGACCTGGTCGAATCGACCGCTCTCGTGGCGCGACGTGGCCCGCAACTCAGCGTTGATAGCGCTCGGCGTGGTGGCCGCCCTCGGCTGAGAGACGAGCCGCCCTCAGCCGGACATATCGCAGTCCGGGCCCCTGTCCGGGACCGGGACGACTGCTACGTTCCGGCGTTGTCGGGACCTCCGAACCCGACTCCCCAACCCAACCTGTGAGTAGGACACCCCGATGGACGCTGCAACCCTCACCGCCAGGATCAGCCAGCCGATCAACGAGTTCGGCGCCTGGTTCATGCTCGATCCGGCGACGTTCGCCCGGTCGGTGGAGGCCGGGATGTCAACCGGCTGGGCCTCCCACACCCAGGGGCGGATCGGCGTCATGGGCGACGTGGATGTCGAGGTAGCGGTCGCCAACATGCTGTTCTTCGACCCCGACTACATCCGGGCCAACTGGAACGCCCCCATGACCATCTCGAAGGCGGAAGCCGGCGTCGCCTACGCCGCAATCTGTGTGGATCGGGGTCGGCTCTACCTGGCGGGCTACAACGACGCCGCTCGGCTGGCCGAACTCCTGGAAAAGGTCGTCGACGCCGCTGACGACACCGACGCCGACCTGTTCGCCGGCTGGCGAGATGCTGCACGCCCCGATGACGCCGAAGGCCGCGCCTACCTGCTGGTGGCCACCATGCGCGAGCTCCGGGGGTGCCGGCACATGGCGACCTGTCGGGCCGCCGGGGCCGACGCCGAGACCATGACCCTGGCCAAGAGCGGACTGGCGTGGGCCGGTATCCACGGCTTCCGGAACCTGCACGCCGATCCGACCCCGCCCGAGGTGGTCGCCGACATCGAAGCGGCGACCGATGCGGCCGATGCCGGGAACTTCACCTGCCTGACCGACGACGAGCGGACCGAACTGGTCGACCTCGTCGAGGCCGCGGTGGCCCACGCCAAGGCAACGGGGCTCAACCCGGCCTAGGAAGGGATCTCCAGACCATGGATGCACGAACCACCGCCCAGCGGCTCGCCCAGCCGATCAACACCCTCGGCGCCCGCTCAATGCTCGACCCCGTCACCGCCGCCCGCTGCGCCGAAGATGGTCTGCCGGCCAATCCTCTGGCCTCCTACGTTCAGGGACGGCTCGGCGTCATGGGAGACATCGACGCTGATGCCGCGGTCAACAGCCTGCTCTTCTTCGACCGGGACTACGCCGTTGGACTGTGGAACGAAGACAGCGATCTCTCGAAGTCCGACTCCGGGGCTGTGTACGCGGCGATCTCCGCCGAGAGGGGAACCCACTACCTCGAGGGATTCGACGACGCTGCCCGCCTGTCGGAACTTCTGGAGCGAGTCGCCGACTCAGCCGACGACACCGTCGCTCCCCTCTTCGCCGGCTGGCGGGACGTCACCCGCCCCGACGACCCAGCGAGCCGCGCCTACCAGATGGTCATCGTCGTCCGGGAGTTACGTGGCGACCTCCACATGGCAGCCTGCCGAAACCTTGGCACCGACCCCCTGGCCATGGTGCTGGCTGGAAGCGGCGAGGGCACGGCCCGGATGCACGGCTACACCGATCTCGACCACGAGCGGGCCTCGGCAGCAATGCTCGCCGCCGCCGAAGAGGCCACCGACGACCTCGATGCCCGGAACTACGAGTTCCTGACCGACGACGAGCGGGCCGAGTTGGTGGCCCTCGTTGACGCAGCCGTGGTCCACGCCGTAGACCGGTAGTCCAGCAATCAACCTGGGATTCCCGTTCAGCGGGGTCTCACAAACCACAGGAGATCAAGCCCCATGGATGGCCTGATGATGGACACGCCGTTGTCCCTGATCCACCTGTTCGACCGGGCCACCCGCCTGTTTCCCGACAAGGAGGTGGTGACCGCCACCCCCACGGGTCTCCAACGGGTCAGCTACGGCGAATGGGGTGAACGGACCCGCCGTCTCGGAGGCGTGCTCGACGACCTGGGAATCAGCGAGGACGGCCGGGTGGCCACCTTCGCCTGGAACACGGCCCGCCATCTCGAGCTGTACTTCGCACCGCCCTGTTCGGGGCGCGTCGCCCACACCCTGAACCTCCGCCTGTTTCCCGAGCAGCTCACCTACATCGTGAATCACGCCGAGGACGAGGTCATCTTCCTCGACCACTCGGTGGCCGGCCTGATCTGGCCGCTCATGGAGACCTTCGAGTCGGTCCGCCACGTGGTCCTCATGAACGACGGGGCCCCGGCCCCCGATCCCGATGCGATCGCTCCCGAGGTACACGACTACGAGGACCTGCTGGCCGCCGCATCGCCGGTGAACTGGACGCCGGTATCCGAGAACCGGGCCGGGTCGATGATGTACACGTCGGGGACCACCGGGAACCCCAAGGGGGTCGTCTACTCCCACCGGTCGATGGTGCTGCACACCTTCGGGGCGATGATGGCCGACACCCTCGGCGTCTGCGAACGCGACGTGATCCTCCCGGTGGTTCCAATGTTCCACGCCAACGCCTGGGGTCTGGCCCACGCCGGCGTGGCCACCGGCGCCACCCTCGTCATGCCCGGCGCCGACCTGTCGCCCGGCGCGCTGGCCGGCCTCATCGAGGACGAATCGGTGACCGTGGCCGCTGGTGTGCCCACCATCTGGATGGGCGTCCTGCCCGAACTCCCCGACCGTGACACCTCGGCCCTGCGGTCGGTGGTGTGCGGCGGATCGGCCGTGTCACGGTCGCTCTCGGAGGGTTTCCGGGAGGCCACCGGCCTGCCCATCCTCCAGGCGTGGGGCATGACCGAGACCAGCCCGCTGGCCGCCACCTGTGGGATCAAGTCCGCCCTTGACCACCTCGACGACGACGACAAGGCCGACCTCCGTACCGCAGTGGGCCTCATCGCCCCGGGCGTGGACTTCCGGATCGCCGAGCCGGAGACCGGCGAGGAGCTGCCGTGGGACGGCCAGACCAGCGGCGAGCTCCAGGTTCGCGGCCCGTGGGTGGCCGGTAGCTACTACGACGACGAACGCTCACCGGAGTCGTTCACCGACGACGGCTGGCTAAAGACCGGTGACGTGGCCACCACTGATGCCGAGGGCTACATCCGCCTGGTGGACCGGACCAAGGACCTCATCAAGTCGGGCGGCGAGTGGATCAGCTCGGTGGAGCTCGAGAACGAGATCATGGCCCACCCCGACGTGGCCGAGGCGGCGGTCATCGGGGTGCCGTCGGCCAAGTGGGGCGAACGGGCCATGGCCTGCGTGGTGGCCGCCGAGGGCGCCGAACTGTCAGCGGACGACGTGCTGGCCTGGCTGGACGGGCGGATCGTGAAGTGGTGGACGCCCGACCGGGTGGAGTTCATCGACGAAGTGCCCAAGACCTCGGTCGGCAAGTTCTCCAAGAAGACCCTGCGGGAACGCTTCGCCGACGTGACCGTCGACTAGACCGTCGGCTGGATCACCCGGAATCAACCGGTCGGGTCGTTGTCGGTCCGCGCGCGGCATGGCATGATCGTGACCGTCCAAGAGCGCCGATCCGTGCGCCAGATCGAGGGAGACCTTCGTGGAACTGTTCAGTGACTGGATGGGCATGACGGGAGGCGGCCAGGCCGTCGGCCGTTACGCCCACTATCTGGGTGGCATCACCTGGATCGGCCTCCTCTACTTCTTCAACTTCATCCAGGGCTCGGCGTTCGCCGAGATGGGTGACGCCGCCCGCGGTGAGGCGCTCCGCAAGATCACGTGGCGGACCCTGTGGTGGTTCCGGTGGGCCGCCCTGCTGACCTGGATCTCCGGTATCTGGATCCTCTTCCACCAGGAGGTCCTGGACAGCAGCGACTACTGGAAGTCGGCATCCGGCATGGGCATCGCCATGGGCTTCCTGCTCGGCACGACGATGGCCGCCAACGTGTGGATGGTCATCTGGCCGGCACAGCAGATCGCCATCGGCTCATCGGTCGCCGTGTCCGAGGGTGGCGAGGCCGACGCAGCAGCGCCGGCCGCCGCCAAGCGGGCCGGTCGGGCCAGCCGGGTCAACACCCTGTTCTCGCTGCCGCTGGTCTTCTTCATGCTGTGGCCGAGCCACTTCGGGGCCAACTTCGGCAACCCGGACTCCGGCGCCCGCCTGACCATCTGGATCGTGTTCCTGGTGATCTGGATCGCCATGGAGGTCTCGGCGCTCGGCAAGCTCGGCGGCTACGACAGCGTGCTGTGTCGCAAGGTGCTGGACAAGCATCAGGACACCATCGTGTCCGGTCTGGCCATCACGGTGATCATCTACCTGCTGTTCGAGATCGTCGCCTGATCTGATCTGAAACTCGAATGGCCCGCCCCTCGGGGCGGGCCATTCGTGCTTTTCCGATCATCCCGGCCCGTTACTCCACGAGCAGCCGGGCTTCCATCCCGCCGATCCGGTGGCCGGCGATGTCGCAGTAGAGGATGTAGCGACCCGGCTCGAGCGTGATGGTGCCGGTGTCGGTTCCGCCGTTCTCCACGGCGAGTCGCATCTCGTCCTCCCGGCCCTCGATGACCAGCGTGTGTTCCTGGAAGCCGTCGAGCGTGTACTCGATGGTCACCTCGCCGGCGGCGATCTGGTAGCCGTCAGCGTTGAAGTCCTGGGTGTCGTCGCCGACGATCCGCAGCACGCCATCGGCGGCCGGGACAACGGTCGATCCACCGCCACTCCCCCCACAGGCCGAGGCCGACAGCCCGGCCAGGGCCACCAGACCGATGACGGAACGACGGCGACGTTGGCGGTTGGCGTGAGTCATGGGCCGGAGGCTACCGATGGGCGATGATGGCTGGATGTCCGGTCCATCGGTTCCACGCAAAGGTGCACAGGTCGCCCTGCTGGCCAACCCTGCGGCCCGTCGTGGCCGGGCGGCAGCCGACGTGGACCAGGTGCTGGACCGACTGCGTGTCCGTGGAATCGAGCCGCTGGTTCTGGACTCTGCGTCGGCTGACGAGGCCCGAGCCGCCGCCCACCACGCCGTGGATGCCGGGATCCCGAGGCTGGTGACCGTCGGCGGTGACGGGATCGTCCACCTGGCGGCCCATTCGGCGGCCGGATCGCCGACCGTGGTCGGCATCGTGGCCGCCGGCACGGGCAACGACGCCGCCGAGGCACTCGGCCTGACCGAAGGCACCATTGCCGACCGGGTGGACCGGGCGTTGGCTGACCCCACCCCCGTGGACCTCCTGGAGTGCCGCACCACCCCGGGCGGCGAACCACTCCACGCCGCCACCAGCTGCATCGCAGGCTTTCCCGCGCTGGTCAACGCCCGGGCCGAGGCGATGCGGTTTCCCCGCGGGCCTTCGCGCTACACGCTGGCCACGCTGGGGGCCATCCCCCGGATGCGCCCGGGCGGGTTCCGGCTCACGTTGTCCGGCGGACCCGATGACGGGGTGGTCGTCGACCAGCGGGCCGCGGTCGTCGTGATCGCCAATCTGGCCCTGTTCGGCGGGGGCATGCGGATCTGTCCCGATGCCCGGGCCGACGACGGCCTGCTGGACGTGTGCCTGGTAGGTGACGTGGGACGGATCGCCCTACTGCGGGCCTTCCCGAAGGTCCGGACAGGGGCTCACGTCGACCATCCCGATGTCACCATCCACCGGGCCGCCGAGGTCCACCTCGAGGCGGTGTCGCCGGCGACCGATCCGAACGTCCGGGCCGACGGAGAACCGTTCGCCCGACTGCCGCTCACCGTCAGGGTGCGCCCCGGCGCCCTCCTGGTGGCCGGCGCCACGGCCTAGGGTCGGCGACATGAGCCACCGCGTCCGAATCACCTACTGCGTCCCCTGAGATTATTCCTCCCGCGCCGTGGGCGCGGCTGGAGACCTGCTGGCCACCTACCAGAACGTCATCGACGACCTGGTGCTGGTGACCGGCGAGAACGGGGTGTTCGACGTGGTCGTCGACGACACCATCATCTACTCGAAGGCCGAGACGGGCCGTCACGCCGAGCCGGGTGAGGTCCTGGACCTGTTCACCGCCCACGTCGGTTCGGACGTCCCCCGCTACGGCGAGGACTAGCTGTACTCGGCCCGGTCTACCCGGCCACCCGGTCGCCGCGAGACCGGCCTAGATTGTCGACACGCGTTCCCCCGGGAACGATTCCGCCCAGCAACCAGAGAATCAGGAGTTCCATCGTGAGCCTCGACGGCAGCCAGACGCTCGAGAACCTGAAGGCCGCCTTCGCCGGCGAGTCCCAGGCCAACCGCCGCTACCTCTACTTCGCCAAGGTGGCCGACATCGAGGGCTACCCCGACATCGCCGGCAACTTCCGCGACACCGCGGACGGCGAGACCGGCCACGCCCACGGCCACCTCGACTACATCAAGGTGGTCGGCGATCCGGCCACCGGTCTTCCCATCGGCGACACCATGGAGAACCTGGCCGCCGCGGTGGCCGGCGAGACCCACGAGTACACCGAGATGTACCCCGGCATGGCCAAGACCGCCCGCGAGGAGGGCCACGGCGACATCGCCGACTGGTTCGAGACCCTGGCCAAGGCCGAGAAGGCCCACGCCGGTCGCTTCCAGTCGCTGCTCGACGGGGTCAGCTGAACCCGGCCTCCCGTTTCAGGCACTGCACGTGGACCGCACCGGCCGTTTCCTTCGGGGGCGGCCGGTGCGCCGCGTCTGAGCGAACCCCCTTTCAGGAAGAACACCCGTGGCTGACCACATCCCGTACGCGCCGACCCCGGGGCTGACCTACGACCCGTCCGATCCCGCGTACTGGGACGCCGACGCCCTCCAGGGCGAGATCGACCGCACGTTCGAGATCTGCCACGGCTGTCGGATGTGCTTCAAGTACTGCGACTCGTTTCCCTCGTTGTTCTCGTTCCTGGACGACCGCCACGACGGTGACGTGCGATCCATCACCGACGCCGAGACGGCCCAGGTCATGGACCAGTGCTTCCAGTGCAAGCTCTGCGAGGTGCAGTGTCCGTACACGGTGCGCGACAACCACGACTTCCAGTTGGACTTCCCCAAGCTGGTGCACCGGTACAAGGCCCAGCGGACCAGGGCCGAAGGGCTCGGCCTGCGGGACCGGGTCATGGGGGACCCCGATCGGACCGCGACGCTCGCCCGGGCCTCGGGCGGCCTGGCCAACGTCGCCAACGCCCGCAGCCGGATCCACCGGATCTTCCTGGAGAAGGTGCTGGGCGTCCACCGCGACAAGGACCTGCCCCACTTCGCCCGGACGACGTTCACCGCGTGGGCCACCCGACGCGGCCTGGTCAGCGACGACCCCACCGACGGCGAGGCCGTCCTCTTCCCGACCTGTTACGTGGAGCACAACGAACCCGAGGTGGGCCACGACACGGTGGCCGTTCTGGAACGCAACGGCGTGGACGTGACGTGCGAGAAGGGTCTGACCTGCTGCGGCATGCCGGCCTGGGAGTCGGGCGATCTGGACACCCTGCGGGAGCGGGCCGTCACCAACCTCGACCGGCTCGAACCGCATGTGGACGCCGGCAAGAAGGTCCTGGCCATCAACCCCACCTGTTCGATGATGCTGCGGCGCGAGTACCCGGAACTGGTGGCCCCCGAGGACCGGGAACGGGCCCAGCGACTGGCCGACGCGGTGTCGGACCCCTCGGAGTTCCTCTGGTCGATCCGCGACGAGGACCGCTTCGACGCCGGGTTCGCCTCGACGCCGGGGTCGGTGGCCTACCACGCCCCGTGCCACCTTCGAACCCAGGCCGTGGGCTTCAAGGGGCGGGACCTGCTCCGGAAGATCCCCGGCGTGAAGCCGTCCACGACCATGGAGTGCTGTGGCCACGACGGCACCCACGCCATGAAGGTGGAGGGTTTCGAGGCCTCGGTCCGGATCGGGAAGAAGGCCTTCGACGGCATGGCGGCCCCCGTTGCCGGTGGTGAACCCGCTGAGGTGTGGGCCACCGACTGTCCCCTGGCAGCCCTCCAGTTCGGCCAGCACGCCGACAAGCGGCCCATGCACCCGATGTCGATCCTGGCCCGGGCCTACGAACCGGACGGATTTCCCACGCCGGTGACCCCACCCGAAGAAACAGGCGCGCCATGACCGACAGCCCGACCCCGGCCCCCCACCACGTCCGACGTGACGAGATCCTCGACTGGCAGACCTACGCCGATGACCGGGACGCCGTCCGCTCAGAGGTGATGACCGTCAAAGCGGTCCGCCGGATCCACCTCGGCGAACACCTGACGTTCCTGTTCGAGAACCACGACACGATGCGTTACCAGGTCCACGAGATCATGCGGGCCGAGCGGATCGTGCGCGAGACGAGCATCCGCGAGGAGCTCGACACCTACAACGGGATGCTCGGTGGTCCGGGGCAACTGGGCTGCGCCCTGCTCATCGAGATCGAGGACGAGGTGAAGCGCCGACCGCTGTTGGAAGCCTGGCTGGGCCTCCAGGAATGCCTGTACGCCGAGACCGCCGACGGCTCACGAACCTACGCCGAGTTCGATCCCACCCAGGTGGGGCGTGGCCGACTGTCCGCCGTCCAGTACCTGACGTTCACCGTGGCGTCCGGTCCGGTGCGTCTGGGCAGCGACTTTCCCGCGCTGGAGTTGTCCGTGGACCTGAGCGCCGCACAGCAGGCGGCGCTGGCCGCCGATCTGGCCGCCACCCGCGGCTGAGTGATTTCCGAACTACAGGCTCGCCATGACCTCGGCGTAGGAGTCCAGCAGGGGTAGGACCTCGTCGCGGGGCGCCGACGGCACGTTGAATGCCGCCCGCTCGATGCCGTGCTCGGCCAGGTCGGTGAGCACCCCCGCATCGGCCGGTGCGTAGTAGATGGAGATCTCCACCTCAGCCGGATCACGCCCCGCTTCGGCGCACGCCTCGGCCCGCAGCGCGGACAGTTGCGCGCCGTCCACCGGGGTCCGCCCGCCGATGGGAATCCAGCCGTCGCCGTAGGCCACGGCCCGACGCAGGCCGCCCGGGGCCACCCCGCCGACGTGGATCGGCGGGTGGGGACGCTGGACGGGCTTGGGGTTCTGGTACGTGGCATCGAAGTCGACCTGTTCCCCGTGGTACTCGGCCGGGTCGCCGGCCCACAGGGCCTTCATGGCCTCCACCCGCTCGCGCATCAGTCCGAACCGACGGTCCGGATCGGTCCCATGGTCGGACATCTCCTCGAGGTTCCAGCCGGCGCCCACCCCGAACAGCACACGGCCGTCGGAGAGCACGTCGAGGCTGGCCACCTCCTTGGCGGTGTGGATCGGATCACGCTGCACGACGAGCGCGATGCCGGTACCCAACTTCAGGGTCGTGGTGGTGGCCGCCATGGCGCCGAGGGCCACGAACGGATCGAGGGTGTCGTAGTACATCTGCGGGAGGTCGGGGCCTCCCGGCCATGCCGACTCACGCGACGCCGGGATATGACTGTGCTCGGCCAACCAGACCGACTCGAAACCACGCTCCTCCAGGGCAACGCCCAGTTCGACGGGGCTGATGGCATAGGACGTGGGGAAGAAACAGGCTCCGAAGTGCATGGATGGGGAACCTATGCCCTCACCGGACCCGCAGCCCGACCCGCGGTCGGTCGCCTGACTTGATCCAGTGAGAATAATGGTTATTATCGAACCATGGACGATGCTGCGATCGATACCGCCGGTGCGGACACCGCGCACTGTTCGGACCCCCTGACCCACCGACTCCTGCACGCGGCCGCCGAGGTTTTCGCCGAGAAGGGCTACGAGAAGGCCGGCGTGGCCGAGATCGCCCGCCGGGCCGGGGTCACCACCGGCGCCATCTACAGCCGGTACGGAGGCAAGGCCGAACTGCTGCTGGAGGCCGTGGACCACCACGTGCCCGATTCCCTGGACAACGTGCTCAACGGCGTCAGCGCGTCGGCCGGGCGCCTCCCGGCCACCAAGGTGCTCTCGACGCTGGGCGACCATCTCCTCGACGACCTGGACGGAGGCCACGGTCTCTTCCTCGAGGCCATGGTGGCGGCCCGCCGCGACCCCGAGCTGGCCGACCGGCTGCGGGAGCGGGTGGCGGACGAAGATCGACGACTCGGCAAGTTGGTCGACGAGGGCACCAGCGACGGCCTCCTGGACCCCGATCTCGACGAGCTGGCGGTGGTCCGCCTGGCCCACGCCATCGGCTACGGGATGCTGCTGACCCGTTCCATGGGCCTGGACCTCCCCGACCCCGACCACTGGCACGCGGTCATCGACCGCGTCCTGGCCGGCCTGGCCCTCCCAGCCGATCAGCCTTCTACCGCCCATACCCCTGTCGCAGATTCCCCCATCGGAGACCAGACATGACCATCACCGAACCCGACACCTCCAGCGACGGAAGCCCTGAGGGCGCCACCGCGTTCGACCAGCTCATCGAGAAGGTCCGGACGGAGTTCGACACCCAGTTCACCTGGGACTACGAGCGTGGCCGGGACGGCCTGAACCGGCTCTACGAAAAGGCCAAGCGGTCCCAGTGGAACGTCAGCGACGATCTGGACTGGTCCATCGACGTCGATCCGGAGCGCATGGTCCGCCTCCAGGCCGAGGTCACCGGCATCCCGGCCGGGTTCCCGGCCCGCAGCCTCCTCGACGTCAAGGGCTCCCCCGTCGCCTCGTGGAACGACGACCAGTGGGTCGACTTCGCGGTGAAGTCCCAGTGCGCGTCACTCAGCCAGTTCCTCCACGGCGAGCAGGGGGCACTGCTGTGCACGGCCCGTCTGGTCGAGTCCGTTCCGTGGATCGAGGCCAAGTACTACGGCTCCACCCAGGTGGTCGACGAAGCCCGCCACGTCGAGGCGTTCGCCCGCTACCTCGACGAGAAGATGCCCACCACCTACCCGATCAACGAGAACCTGAAGTCGTTGCTCGACTCCGTGCTCCGCGACGAACGGTGGGACCTCGTCTACCTCGGCATGCAGGTGGTGATCGAGGGTCTGGCCCTGGCCGCCTTCGGCATGATGCTCGGCACCACCCAGGAACCCCTGCTCAAGGCCATGCTTCGCTACGTCATGTCCGACGAGGCCCGCCACGTGGCCTTCGGGATCCTCTCGCTCCAGGAGATCTACGAGGAC
>JAAZXY010000140.1 GCA_014239855.1 Acidimicrobiales bacterium
CCCCAATAAAGCATCGATGCCATCACACCAGATTTCATGTGGACATGCCGGCCGAGCATGAGGTTCTCGAGAACCGTCAGCCCTTTAAACAGCGCAATATTCTGAAAGGTACGCGCAATACCCAAGGACGCACGATTGGCCGGGGTCATTACGGTGATATCGGTATCCTCGAAACGGATCGAGCCTTCGTCGGGATGATAGAAACCACTGATCATATTGAGCAGCGTGGTCTTGCCGGCGCCGTTGGGACCGATGATCGAGAAGATCATTCCCTCAGGCACATCGACGCTGACTCCCCGAACGGCCCGGACTCCACCAAAATTCTTGGAAATTTCCGTTACCGAAAGTTTGACGGACTCATCCGTCGTGCCGGATTCCGACATTTGTACGCCTGCGCCTCCCTACCTTCAGAGCTTGATCCAGACGCCATTCAAGTCTTCGTCATTGTCATGCTTCATAATTTTGCGTGATACTGCGGGATTGCGACCTTTTCGGCAAGCCATCGTTTTTCTAGTTGG
>JAAZXY010000141.1 GCA_014239855.1 Acidimicrobiales bacterium
CGGCGACACCGCCCTTCCAGTCGGGGAAGGCGGGGTTATCCACAGATCTTGTCGGGTCGCCATATTCTCCTGAGGCTACGAGCGGTTCCTACGCGCTACTGGCATCGTGACAGCGCTGATCGCGCGAACGTCCGTCTGAGCAGGCGCGACGCGCTATGGGTATTGGGCCAGCGCGTTGTCATCCACAGGCTGCTACGTTGCCCCGCCCACTGAGAGGGCGGAGTGGGCCTCCGATGGTCGTTCTCCGCGTTCCGGTGGCCTTTCCACAGCAGATTCCACATCTGTGGATAACTGAACGGAGGAAACGATGGCGGACGCGACGGTGCTGTGGGAGGCCTGTGCGGCGGCAATCCAGTCCCAGGTTTCAGACGTGGTCTGGCAAATGACATTCACCGCCGCCCAACCAGTGACCGCTGACGATGAAACCCTGGTCGTCTCCGTTCCCAGCACTCTGATCCGGGATCGCATCGAGGGTCGCTACCACGCCGTCGTTCATGAGGCGGTAGCCG
>JAAZXY010000142.1 GCA_014239855.1 Acidimicrobiales bacterium
TGGCCGGGTTCCGGGCCGTCCTGCTGGCCCGGGATCTGCTGCTCACCGTGGCGGCCGAGGTGGTGGCTCGCCGTGGCCGATCCGGGAGCTAGCTCCCTTCCGGCATCTCGTCGAGCATCCGGACCAGCACGTCGACCACCTCGGCGGCCGGCCGTTCGTCACCCGTCCGGGCAGGTCGACGCCACTGCTGCGGATCGGCCAGGAAGGCATCCACCTCGGCCGGGTCGTACCGGCTGACCAGCACGTTTTCCCCCACACCGTCGTGCCGCTCGGTGCGGTCCCGCCATAGCAGGGTGGGCACGCCCAGGCGGGCGCACTCCTCCTGGATGGACCCTCCGTCGGTGATCACGAACGGGGCGGCGGCCAGCATGGTCACGAACTCGTCGTAGGGCACCAGGTCGGTGGTGACCACCCCGTTGGCCTCCACGGCGACCCGACCGCCCCGCCGGGCCAGGACGCCATCGGTGGGCGGATGGACGGCGAAGGTCACGTCCGGCCCGGCCCGGC
>JAAZXY010000143.1 GCA_014239855.1 Acidimicrobiales bacterium
TTCATCGGGGCAACCGGGGCCTTCGCCCTGCTGCTGGTCGGCGTCCTGGTGCCCGCCGTGGAGTCCGCCGCCTCGTGGGACGAGGAGCGCGCCGCGGCGGTCGAGGACGCTGTCCAGCGCCTGGTGGCTGCCGGTGCCGACGAGGAGGACCTACGGTCCACCATCGCCGCAGCCATCCATCTGGGCCGACGGTCGGCCGGCGACTGATCTGCCCAGCATGGCGACGCCCGACGACCACGCCCTGGCCGCCGACCTGGCCACCCGGGCCGGTGCCCTCCTCATAGAGGTCCGGGGGGACCTGGCCGCCGGGGACTCCTCCTCGGAGGCCCTGGAGCGGGAGGGCGACCAGCGGTCCCACGAATTTCTGATGGACGCTCTGGCCGGGCACCGCCCGCACGACGCCGTGCTGTCCGAGGAGGGTGCAGCGGCCGCCGTCCATCCCGACCGGGCTGAGACGTCGCGGGTCTGGATCGTGGACCCGGTGGACGGGACGAGGGAGTACGG
>JAAZXY010000144.1 GCA_014239855.1 Acidimicrobiales bacterium
AAGCCTTAAAGTGGCCGGATGACGGAGATGTTTCGGTAATAGTCGAGCAGCGTTTCCAGGCTCACGACACCTCCGCCCATGCCGCTTTTTTTAACTCCGGCGTAGGGAACGCCGTGCACTACTACGTTGTGCGAGTTGATCCAGCCGTTTCCTGTTTCGAATTGAGAGGCCACACGTTTGCATCGGGCGAGGTCGCTGGACCACACGCTGTTGGCCAGGCCGTAGTCGGTGTTGTTGGCCAGGCGGATGCCATCGCTTTCATCGTTGAACGATGCGAGATAGGCGACTGGTCCAAAAATTTCCTCGCGGGCGGCGACATTATCCAGTGAACCCGCAAGCAGCGCCGGTTTCACATAATGTCCACCGGCACAGCCCTCAACTTGGGCAGCGCCGCCCTCGAGCACGGTTTCCGCGCCGGCCGCAGTGCCTTTCTCCAGATAGCCGAGCACGCGTTTATGCTGCACTTCACTGACAACCGGACCCATTTGTGTGCCGTCGCCA
>JAAZXY010000014.1 GCA_014239855.1 Acidimicrobiales bacterium
CGCAGTGCAGGGCGTGCACGATGCCGTGGGCCGTGAAGCTGGCCAGCGGGTCGATGCGCGACCCTCTTTCTGGGCCCAGGAAGCGGTCCCGGTGGCGGTCGCCCCAGTACCAGATGTGGTTGGCGAACACTGACGCCAGCACTCCGAGGCGGGCCATGCGTTCCAGCTGGTCCTCGCGAACCGTCTGGCAGTGCTCGATGCGGTGCCGGTGGTCGTGGCGAGGATGGGCGGCCAGTGCGGCCTCGAAGGCGTCCAGCGTGTTGTCGATGGCGGCGTCGCCGTTGGCGTGCACCGCCACCTGCCATCCGTCGGTGTGAGCTTCGGTAACCAGATCGATCAGCTGGGCGGCGGGGATGACCTCGTACCCGTTGACGTCGGGGCGGTCGTGGTACCCCTTACAGAGACAGGCCGTGTACCCCTGGATGGACCCGTCGGAGATGAACTTGAGGGCACCGACAGACAGCCGCTCGTCGCCCATGCCGGTACGGAAGGGCAGCGCGTCTGCGGATTGCCAACCGGGGAAGAGGCGGGTACGGACCCGGATCGAGCCGTCCTCTACTCCCTCCTGGTAGATGGCGTACATGGTCTCAGCCATCACCAAGGCGTCAGTCATGGTCGTGGTGCCGACCTTCAGGCAGTGGTCGCTGATGGCCTTGGCCCCAGCCCGCATGGCCGCTGGGTCGGCGAACGGAAGGACGGCCCCTACGGCGAAGTTTGCTGTCTCCTCCATGCATCCGTTGGGTCGGCCTGACTCCTCACGCTGGAAGTGGCCACCTTTCGGGTCGTCGATGTCATCGGTGACGCCGGCCAGGGCCAGCATCCGGTCATTGGCGTAACCGAGGTGGCCTGAGATGTGCCGGATGTAGACGGGATGCTCAGTGCTGACCCGGTTCAGGTCGTGGCGGGTGAGGTGCCTGTCGTCAGCCATGATCGAGTCGTCAAAGCCCCACACGCTGATGGGTTCGTCGGCCGGCAAGGCGGCCGCAGCCTTCTGCAAAACGTCCACCACGTCGTCAATGGACCGGCAGTCTGGGTAGCCGATCTGGGGGGATCCGAGTTGCACGCCGGCGGCGATGGGGTGCATGTGGGTCTCGATAAAGCCGGGCAGCACCGTGGACCCGTCGAGGTCGACGACCTCGGTGCCTGGTCCGACCAGAGCGTCGACGTCGGCTCGACTGCCCACGGCGACGATTCGCCCCTGCCAGGAGGCCAGCGCCTCGGCGGTCGGGGCTGTCGGGTCCAAGGTCTGGAAGGAAGCGTTGGTGAATAGCCGGTCGGCGATGGGCACCGTCAGCTCCGGTTTCGCTTGTCCAGCAGACGGGCCAGGTAGGCCTCGCGCGAAGCCCGGCCCTCGGGGTCGCGTAGGGCGGCGGTCAGGCCGTCGGCATCGGACCACGACCGGCCGGTGCCGACCATCTGGTCGGTCACCGCGTTGACGTGGCGCTTGGTGGCTAGCACGGCTGCCCGGGGCCGCGAGGCCACCTCCTCGGCGAGGCCGTCGACCGCCGAGTCAAGGTCGGCGGCCGGGACGATCCGGTTTAGGAAACCAGCGGCCAGGGCCTCCTGAGCGCCGAATGGCCGACACGTCATGACCAGTTCCTTGGTGAGGGCTGGGCCGATCTCGCGGACCAGCCGGGGGATCCCTCCCCAAGCCAGTGGGATACCCAGGTCCACTTCGGGGATGGAGAACGAGACCTCGTCGGTGGCGATCCGTAGGTCGCAGGCCGCGGCGAGTACCAGGCCCCCACCCACCACGTGGCCGTGTAGAGCGGCTACCAGCACCGGCGAGGTCCGTTCCAGGGCATCGGCCATGAGGCGGCCGGCATCGGCCGGAACCCGACCTCCGGCCGGCGACGGGCCCTCATCGCCGAACACCGTCAGGTCGAAGCCGCTGCTGAAGGCTCGACCGGCGCCTCGCACGACCACCACCCGCAGGTCGGCCTGGTGGTCGAACCAGGCGGCGGCGTCGGCCACCTCGGCCATGAGCTGGTTGGACAGAGCGTTGAGTCGGTCCGGTCGGTCCAGGGTCAGAGTGGCCCGGCGACCGTCGCATTCGACCCGGATGGTCTCGAAGTCGGGGACGTCGCTCGCCATGCCCGGATTCTCGTCCGGTGGCCGGGCGGGTGCGTCACCGGACCGCGGTCCGTCCTACGCGGAGTCAGCCGGCAGCTGGTTCCAGGGTGACCTCGGCTGACAGGGCGTCGCCCTCCACGAGGTCGATTCCGGTGGCCCGGGCGGCGGCTGTCACATCGCCCAGCACAGGTCGTAGCAGGGCCAGGCGCTCGGCGGTATCGGTAAGCGTGCAGGCGGTAACCGGGGTGGCCAGCGAGCGCTTCTCGGTCGTCTTGTGGCGTCGGATCTCGGCTAGGGCGGCGGCGGCCACCGCGGCGGTGGTCGGGTCGACATGCTCTCCGTCGACGGTTGCCGCGTCCCGCAGTTTGTCCGAGGTGGGCCAGGCCTGGCGGTGTACGGACCCGCCCCGCCACCACGACCAGACCTCCTCGGTCACGAACGGGAGGAAGGGGGCGAAAAGGCGTAACAGAGTGGACAGGGCCAGCCGTAGGGCGTGGCGGGCCGATTCGGCTCCCGCCTCGTCGCCCTCGTATGCCCGGCTCTTGACCAACTCCACGTGGTCGTCGGTGAACGTCCAGAACCAGGCCTCGGTTCGTTCCAGCGCCCGGGCATAGTCAAAGCCGTCGAAGGCCTGGGTGGCCTCGTCGACGAGGCCAGCCAGGCCCAGCAGCATGGCCCGGTCCAGTGGGTCGGTGATGGCCTCCGGATCGACAGCCAGCGGGGTTCCGCTGTCAGTTCCGAAACCCAGGGCGAACCGGCTGGCGTTCATGATCTTGATGGCCAGGCGCCGGCCGTTCTTCATCTGGCCGTCGTCAAACGCCGTGTCGGTGCCGGGGCGCCCGTTGGCCGCCCAGTACCGCACAGCGTCTGAGCCGTGCTTGTCCAGGAGGTCGAGCGGGGTGACCACGTTGCCCTTGGACTTGGACATCTTCTTGCGGTCGGGGTCCAGAATCCATCCGCTGAGGGCGCAGTGCCCCCACGGGGCAGTGTCGGCTTCAAAGTGGGAGCGCACGGCGGTGGAGAACAGCCAGGTTCGGATGATGTCGTGGGCCTGGGGACGGAGGTCCATGGGGTAGGTGCGGGCGAAGAGGTCGTTGTCTTCTTCCCAGCCGCAGGCGATCTGCGGGGAGAGCGACGACGTGGCCCAAGTGTCCATGACGTCGGTGTCGCCTGCGAAGCCGCCGGGCCGTCCCCGTTGCGACTCGTTGTAGCCGGGTGCCGGGTCCGATGACGGGTCGACCGGGAGGTCGGCCTCGGCGGGGACGATCGGCGTGTCGTGGATCGGCTCGCCGTCTTCGTCCAACGGATACCAGAGGGGTAGCGGAACGCCGAAGAACCGCTGGCGGCTGATCAGCCAGTCGCCGTTTAGTCCGTCGATCCAGTTGGTGTAGCGGGTTTGCATGTACGGCGGGTGCCAGGCCATTTGGTCGCCCCGGGCGATGAGGGCGGTCCGGAGGTCGGTGTCCCGGCCGCCGTTGCGGATGTACCACTGGCGGCTGGTGACGATTTCCAGCGGTTTGTCGCCCTTCTCGAAGAACTTCACCTGATGGGTGATGGCCTCGGGCTCGCCGACCAGTTCTTGGGTCTCTCGGAGGATTTCCACCATCTCGGCCTGGGCAGAGAAGATCGTCTTGCCGGCCAGGCGGGCGTAGGCGGCCAGCCCGGCTTCGGACCCGATGCCCTGCGGGGGTTCGGGGTTGACCCGTCCGGCCCGGTTGATGATGGCCCGGACGTCGAGGTCGAGTTCCCGCCACCAGATGACGTCGGTGGTGTCGCCGAACGTGCAGATCATGGCGATGCCGGTGCCCTTTTCGGGGTCGGCCAGCTCGTGGGCCAGGACGGGAACCTCCACGCCGAACACCGGGGTGGTGACCGTGGTGCCGAACAACGGCTGGTAGCGCTCGTCGTCGGGATGGGCCACGAGGGCCACGCAGGCGGCCAGTAGCTCGGGGCGGGTGGTGGCGATGTGGAGGTCGTTGCTGCCGTCCGAAGCGCTGGTGCCGGCGGGCAGGTGAAACGCGAGGCGGTGGTAGGCGCCGGGTCGCTCACGGTCCTCGAGTTCGGCCTGGGCCACCGCGGTGCGGTGGGTGACGTCCCACAGTGATGGCGCCTCGATCTGGTACGCCTCACCGCGGGCCAGGTTCCGCAGGAAGGCCCGTTGGGAGGCCCGCTGGCAGCGTTCGTCGATGGTGGCGTAGTGCTGGTTCCAGTCGACGGACAGGCCGAGGCGGCGGAAGAGGGCCTCGAAGGCCTGCTCGTCCTCCGCGGTGAGCACGTGGCAGAGGTCGATGAAGTTGCGGCGGCTGATGGCGACGTCGCCGCGCTTCTTGATGGCCTTGGGGTCGCCGGCGTCGTCGGGGGCGGCGAAGTCGGGGTCATAGGGCATCGACGGTTCGCAGCGCACGCCGAAGTAGTTCTGGACCCGGCGCTCGGTGGGCAGGCCGTTGTCGTCCCAACCCATCGGGTAGAAGACCTCGCGGCCGGCCATGCGCTGGTAGCGGGCGATGGTGTCGGTGTGGGTATAGGAGAAGACGTGTCCGACGTGGAGTGATCCGCTGACCGTGGGCGGCGGCGTGTCGATCGAGAAGACGTCGGCCCGGGCCTTCGTGCGGTCGAAGCGGTAGGTGCCCTGCTCTTCCCAGGTGGCGTCCCAGCGGTCCTCGAGGCCCTCGAGTCCGGGGCGGTCGGGGATGGTGGGGGCGGGCGCGTCGGCCGAGGAGTCCGGGTGGCTCATGAAGGCCCGAGGCTACCGGCGGGGCTCCGGGCCCCCGCTAGCGTGCCCGCCGTGACGCGCCCCTCCCGACGCCCTCCGGGCGACTCGTCTCCGCGCCGCGGTTCGCGCCCGAAGGCGCCCCGGGGATTTGGCGTGGTGTGGGCCACGGTGGCCATGGACATGGTGGGTTTCGGGATCCTGTTGCCGGTGCTGCCGTTGTATGCCGAGGACTTCGGGGCGTCGCCGGCCACCGCGGCGGCGCTGGTGGCGGTGTTCTCGGCGGCCCAGATGGTGGCTGCTCCGTTCTGGGGTCGGCTCTCGGATCGGATCGGGCGACGGACCGTG
The DNA here is from genome assembly GCA_014239855.1 of Acidimicrobiales bacterium. Lineage (GTDB taxonomy): Bacteria > Actinomycetota > Acidimicrobiia > Acidimicrobiales > MedAcidi-G1 > UBA9410. The sequence continues at coordinate 5,132 of JAAZXY010000014.1, forward strand.
CTGGTCGCCGCCCTGGTCGGGTCGTGCCTGGGGAGTCTGGTGACCGGTCTGGCCGGGGCGCTGTGGGTGCTGTTCGCCGGTCGGATCGTGGACGGATTCTCGGGGTCGTCGTACGCGGTGGGCCAGGCCGCGGTGGCCGACCTCGCCGAACCGGAGGATCGACCGCGGCTGTTGGGCCTGTTGGCCGCGGCGTTCGGCGTGGGGTTCGTGGCCGGTCCGCTGATCGGATCGATCGCCGCGTTGGGGAGCCGGGAGTTGCCGTTCTTCGTGGCCGCGGCGCTGGCCGCGGCCAACGCGGTGATGGCGTTGGTGCGCCTGCCTGCTGGTCGGCCCGCTCGTCGGCCCACGGGGCGTCCCGACGACGCTGAGGCGTCGACGCCGACCGTTGGTCGGATGGCCCTCTGGGGATCTGCCGGGCTGGCCGTGCGTCGTCTGGCCATGTTGTCGCTGGTGTCGATGATCGGGTTCGCCGGGTTCGAGGCCACGTTCGCCCTGCTGGTGGAGCGGCGGTTCCCCGAGGTGGGAGATCCCACGGTGTACGGGTTGTTCGCGGCGATCGGCGTGCTGATGGTGCTGGTCCAGACCCGGGTGGTCGGACCGGCCAACGCCCGGTTGGGAAGTCGACCGGCGCTGCGGGCCGCACTGGCGTCGGTGGCCGCCGGCATGGTGGTGCTGTCGATCGGTGGCGGGTGGGCCGGCCTGGCCGTGGCCCTCGTGTTGCTGGTGGTGGGTCAGGGGGTGTTCGGACCGACGCTGTCCAACGCCACGGTCGAGACGGTGGGGACCGGTGGCCGTGGGGAGGCACTGGGTCTGCAACAGGGAGCGGGGGCCATGGGTCGCATCATCGGCCCGCTGCTGGCCGGGGTGCTGATGGATCAGGTGGGGGTGGGTGCGCCGTACCTGGTGGCTGCCGCGCTGGCCGTCGTGGCCATCGCGGTCGTACCTTCGGGGGCGGAGCCACAGACACCGGGAGCAACACCGTGAACGAGTTCAGCCTCGCCCTGACCGACGAGCAGGAGCAGCTGCGCGACTGGATCCACCAGTTCTGCGTGGACGTCGTGCGACCGAATGCCGAGGAATGGGACGAGCGCGAAGAGTTCCCGTGGCCCATCGTGCAGGAGGCGGCCAAGATCGGCCTGTACGGCTGGGACTTCCTGGCCCAGGGGATGCTGGGCGACAAGACCGGCCTGACCATGCCGGTGGCCATCGAGGAACTCTTCTGGGGTGACGCCGGCATCGGCATGGCCATCATGGGGTCCGGCCTGGCCGCCGCGGGTATCGCCGCATCGGGCACCCAGGAACAGGTCATGGAGTGGGTGCCCCAGTGCTACGGAACCCCGGACGACATCCGCCTCGGGGCGTTCTGTGCCAGCGAGCCGGATGCCGGATCGGACGTCGGCGGCTACCGCAGCCGGGCCGTCTACGACGAGGCGACCGACGAGTGGGTGCTGAACGGCACCAAGGCGTGGATCACCAACGGTGGGATCGCCGACATCCATGTGGTGGTCGGCGTGGTCGACCCGGAACTGGGCTCCAAGGGACATGCCTCGTTCATCGTGCCTCCGGGCACCGCGGGCCTCAGTCAGGGCCAGAAGTACAAGAAGCACGGGATCAAGGCCAGCCACACCGCCGAGGTGGTGCTCGACGACGTGCGGGTGCCCGGCCGATGCCTGCTGGGCGGCAAGGAGAAGCTCGACGAGCGTCTGGCCCGGGTGCGTCGTGGCGAGAAGGGCAACTCGCAGGCAGCCATGCAGACCTTCGAGGCCACCCGGCCGGCGGTGGGTGCCCAGGCGCTCGGCGTGGCCCGGGCCGCCTACGAGTACTCGCTGGATTACGCCAAGGAGCGCCATGCCTTCGGTCGGCCCATCATCGCCAACCAGGGGATCGCCTTCATGCTGGCCGACATGGCCACCGAGATCGAGGCCAGCCGGTTGCTGGTGTGGCGGGCTGCGTGGCTGGGGAAGAACGGTTCGTTCGTGAATGCCGAGGGGTCGATGGCCAAGTTGAAGGCGGCCCGGACGGCGACGTGGGTGACCGAGCGGGCCATCCAGATCCTGGGTGGGTACGGCTACACCCGGGAGTACCCGGTGGAGCGTTGGCATCGGGATGCGAAGATTCATGACATCTTCGAGGGCACGGAACAGATCCAGCAGCTGGTGATCTCCCGGGCCATCTCCGGCATGCGCATCGAGTAGGTCCCATCAAGGCGGAAGTGGGCCGCCGGGCCTGACTGGAGCCACCACTCCTGAGGGCCGCCGAAGGTGTCACGGACCGGTCGTACGGGGGCGGTGATGGGCGAACATGGTTCCTGGTTGGTGGTCGACGGAAAGATGGCGTTCGTGCCGAAGCCGCCGCCCCCGCTGCTCGTCGCCTTCGGGCACCGGGCCGGCGTCGGTAGATCGGTGGCCGCGGGCTCGATGTTCGGTCGAGGTCGCCTGATGGTCGCCCGCTTCGACGACGGGGCCCGTTGGAGGGCCATCGAGGAGGATCCCGGCGTCGAGACCTGCCCGCTCGGCGACCTGGTCCGGCGCGACGGCTGGAACGAGACGTTGCGACGGTCCCGCCCGGCCCGCGAGTGGCTGCGGATGTGCATCGAGCAGGACCGACTCGACGACGAGGAGCCGTGGTTGTGGAACGCCGCCACCGTGGTGGGTGTGGACGTCGAGCACCATGGGCGGTCGGCGGCCTTCACCGACCTGCGGTTCCCCGACGAAGCCGAGTTCATCCGGGCTGAGAGCGGGTTGCTGGTCCGCATCGACCGGCCCGGGGTCGAACCGTCTGGGGAACCGTTCGACGAGGCCCTCGCCGACTGGACGGACTGGGACCACGTGCTGGTGAACGACTCGACCCGGGAGGCGTTGGGCCTCGCTGTCAGGGCCGTGGTCGAGGGCGACTGGGGAGAGAACCTTCCGGTGGGGCCGGACGACCTCGAACCCGGTGCGCCGGTGCCGGCCTCGTTGTTCGAGCGCAGGACGGCGGCCGGACGCCCGCTCGCCTGGTACTCGTCGGTCGTGGTGGATGGACCATGTGGGGACTGCAGTGCCCACCACGAACTCGAGGTCGACGTGGACGACGAGGGCGGGGACCGGGAGCGGAACTACACCGAGTGCATGGACTGCGGGAAACGGCTCTGGGTTCGGGTACATCCCGACGGGAATGGCGAACCGGAGGCCCGAGGCCTCTACGGCTCGTGGAACCCGTCGGCCACCGGCGTACCCCGCTGACTGGAACGGCACGGGTACCCGGTACGCAGACGGTCCAAGCAGCCCGGCCGTCGGCAGGCGCCCTGGGCGGTCCGGCCCGTCGCCACGGCCGCGTCACCTCGATGGAGCGTCCCAGAGCCCTACCTAGGATTCGTGGGGCGGTGGTCCTCACGGCCGACCAGCGCCGTGGGGCCGAGTCCCTGCCCTCTCCCAGCCGTTCGATTCGAACGAGGGCCGGTGTGCCGGCTGGGCGGTGGTGGAATGCAGGCCGAGCGGCGCTGGGAACCCTGGGGGATTCACTTCTTCCAGCGAACGGAGCCCGATGGAGGTCCCGGCCGGGTCCCGGCGATGGACTTCCTCGACGGCTTGTCGACCAGGACGACGGCAGAGGTGTTGGCGATCCTCGAAGCGGTCGCCGCTGGCCCGCCACCCTCGTTCTCGGGTGGCGGGATGTGGGAGGCCATGTACGGAGCGATGGCCGGGATCTACGAGGTGAGGGTTCGCGGCCAACGCCAGAACCATCGGGTCTTCTGTCTCCTGGTCCGTGACGGGAAGGGTCTGGGTGGCCCCTCGGTCGTCGTGATCGGTGGCCTGTCGAAGCCTCGCCGGATGCCGGCGATGGATCGGGACTACCGGACGGTGGCGTCCGATCGAGAGGAGTACCGACGGACCGGAAGGGTGTTCGGCTGAGGTGGGCTACCCGCGCCCGGTCGGCTTCAGCTCGACCTGGAGGCCCATGGAGTCCGCGAGGGCCACGAGGGTGGAGAGCGTGGGATTGGGGCTCTCGGTGGAGAAGAGCCGACGGACAGCCGCCGGATCGAGCCCCGAACGCCGACCGAGTTCGGCCTTGGACCACTCCTGACGGAGCCGTTGTTCGTCGAGGCTTCGCATGATCGAGTCGATGCGGTCGATCCGTTTCCGGGCCGCCAGGTAGGCCTCTTCGAAACCGGGTTCCTTGCGTCGCTCAGCGAAATAGCGCTCGGCACCAGTTTGTTCCCTCGGCATGGCGAGAGGTTAGACGTAACGTATGTGTTACGCAACGGCGGGGTCAGTGCCCTGGAGGAGTTGGGTTACCCGTTGACCTGAGAGCCCCAGAATCTCGCCGACGTCCCGACGGGGGAGACCGGCCTCGGTGAAGACCCGGACCGCCTCACGGGTGAGCGCCCTGGTCTTCGTCTCCAGGCCCGCCAACTCGGTTCGAGACGATCGAACCTCGGCCAGCAGCGTCGAAGCACCCTGAGCCTCGGGCAGACGGACCTCGATGGCGCCGTATTCCACATCGGCCTCGTCGGCATCCACGGCGAGGGCAATGGCGCCTCGGAGGTGGGCCAGTGCGCCCCTGGCGGTATTTGCCTGCGTCACGGCGTTGACCGAGTCGCAGACGCCGGTCCAGGGGCCACTCTCGTCTCGTTCGAGTCGGATGTCGTATTCCATGGTCTGTCGATTCCTGGCCTTCGTCGCGTAGCCAGCGCTCGCCCAGCGCCGGAGCAACTCGCGGCTCGTCCATGCTCTCACGTGTCAAGACCAGACTACTTGTCGATAAAAGACAAGGAAAGTTGTCGAAACCGTCAACCAGGAACATTGAACGCGGGTGACCGTATCGATCCTGCTCGCTGAGTCTGGCGTCACCTGCCTCGTCAGACCGGACGAAGTTCGGCTGTCACGGTGAGTCGGGACAAGAAGGTGGAGGAACCCTTTGGCCCATCGTGACGTGAACGTGAAGAGAGACTGGGCCCATGGGTGACGAGAAGCAGACCGGTGATCGGGAGGCCGACCCGCCGCCGGTGACAAGAACATTCGGCAAGGCGGTGCTGTTCGCCCGGTCGATGCACGACGGGCAGGTTCGAAAGGGCACCGACATCCCCTACCTCAGCCACCTGCTGGCCGTGGCTGCCCTGGCCATGGAGGACGCGGCCACCGACCCGGACCTGATCGACCGGACCGAGACGATCGCCATCGCCGCGGTGCTCCACGACGTGGTCGAGGACACCATCGACCGGGGGCGACGCCGGGTCACCGTCGAGCAGTTGCGGGAGCGATTCGGCGACGAGGTGGCCCGGATCGTCGAGAACTGCAGCGACGTCACCGAACCGGACGCCTCCGGCGAAAAGGGCCCGTGGAGCGACCGCAAGCAGGCCTACATCGACCACCTGGCTGACGCCGACCAGGCCACCCTGTGCGTGTCGCTGGCCGACAAACGGCACAACGCCCGGTGCATCGTCGACGATGCCCTGGCCGCCGAGGCCGACGGAACCGACTTCTGGGGCCGATTCAACGCCGGGCCCGACCAGCAGCGTTGGTACTACGACGAACTGGCATCAGCGTTCGAGCGGCACCGACCGGGCCGGTATGCCCGGGAACTCCGTCGAACCGTGGACGAACTCCGGGATCTGGTCGGCCGCTCCTGATTGAGGGGCGCCGGTTCCGACTGGTCCTCAAGAAACAGTCGACCAGCCCACGGGGAAGCGGTCGTCGTCTGCGGGGTACTGGCCGGGCACCGCCGTGGTCTCGGCCTGGGTGACCGTCGGGTCACATCCCGGGTGGGGGTGCCAGACGGCGTCGTCGCCCAGCCATCGGGTCGACAGGGCCACCCGACGTCCGGCACCGGCGTTGCCGGGCGACCCGTGGATGATCCACGACGAGAACACGATGGCGTCGCCCGGTTCCACGTCGAAGCCCACGATGTCGTACCCGGAGCGGTCGGCTTCGATGTCGGGAATTTGCTCGCCGTCAAAGTCATCGGTCCAGCCGGGGGTGCCGTCGAACGACTCGGGGGCGAAGTACTTCTCCCAGCGGTGCGAACCCCGCACGAACTCCAGCGAACTCTCCTCCACGGTGGATGACGAACAGGCCACCCACACCGAACAGATCGACTGCCCCAGGAACGGCCAGTACGGAATGTCCTGATGCCACGGGGTGGTCGACTCGGTGCCCGGCTCCTTGACCAGCAGGTGGTCGAAGTAGAGGCGGGTCGACGACGACCCCATGCAGCGGGCGGCCAACCCGGCCACCCCCGATTGGAAGGCGAAGCGATTCACCACCGGATCGTCACGCCACAGGTACCGCGACGTGAACAGCCGACCGGGCGCCGGATCGTCGGCCGTGTCGGTCACCCACGGGCCCGGCTCGGCCAGCTGGCGGTCGGCCAGGGCGAGGACCTCGTCGATCAGGCTCGGGTCCACGGCACCGGGGACGTGGACCACCCCGTCGGCGGCGAAGGCCTCGACGTGTGCTTCGGTGGGCGTCTCGGCTCCGTGGGTGGTCATGGCGGCACCGTAGGACAGACGCTGGTTGGTCCGAGTCCTTCGGCTCTAATCTCTGGCCATGACCGACGACGCATCGTCCGACTCCATTCTCGAGGCCGCCACCTGGTGGACCCGGGGAAAGGCCGCCATCATCGATGCGCTCATCTTCTTCGCCGCCCTGTTCGTGCCGATCATCCTGGCTGCCATTGGATTCGTGGTGGCGTGGGACGAGGATCGGGACGAACTCGTCTTCGCTGCGGTCTCTGTGCTGGTCGTCGCCGTCGGCCTGATCCTGGTGGCCGCCGTGTTCGTGTGGGGCGGCTGGTTGTTCGGCTACCGGCAGGGCGTCACCGGCACCACACCGGGCAAGCGCCGCCTGCGGATCCGCCTTGTCGACGTCGACACGGGCGGGGCTCCCGGTGGCGCCAGGGGGGTGGGCCGTTGGTTGGTGCCCGGCATGATCGGCGGCATCCAGGGATTCGGCAACGTGATCCAGCTGATCGACTACCTGTGGCCGCTGTGGGACCCGAAGAAGCAGCGACTGGCCGACAAGGTCTTCCGCACCCGCGTGGTGGTCGGCCTGCCGTCTGATGGCGCCGACGATGGGCCACCTCCTCCGGTCAACCCCATCAGCTGATCAGACGGGACGGGAGCACGGCCCGCTGGGAGACGGGCTGGAGACGAGACCTACGCTCCGGCCATGCCACGACTGCGGAGGGTCCGACGGGCCGACCTCCATCCGGGTGCCCAGGCCGTGTTCCAGATGCTGTTCGGCGACCGTGACCCCATCGATGAACCGGGTACGCCGACGGGCACGCCCGGTGACTGGTGGTCCACCTTCGCGCTGGTACCCGACGTGTTCGACCACGCGCTGGAGGGCATCGCCCTCTATCGCAGCCCGAAGCGCCTGCTCGACCCGAAGCTCCGCGAGCTGGGCCAGACCCGGGTCGGTTGGTGCGTGGGCAGCCGGTTCGTCTACTCGCAGCACCGCAAGGCGTGCCGCACCGTCGGCCTGAGCGACGAGCAGATCGACGCCATCGAGGCGTGGGAGACCGCCGAGTGCTTCGACGGTGCCGAGCGGGCCGTGCTGGCCTACACCGATGCCCTCTCGATCCAGCACGGGCGGGTGCCCGACGGCGTGTTCGACGCCCTTCAGAGCCACCTGACCGACGAGGAGATCCTCGAGCTGACCTACATCGTGGGCATGTACGCCATGCACGGGGCGATGAGTCGGGCCCTGCGCCTCGAGTACGACGACGATCCCCCGGTGCTCGTCGAGGAACCGGGCGACGAGGAGAGCCTCAGCGACGAGCACACCCGTCGGGAATTCCGACGGGCCCTGCGCCTCGTGGAGAGCGCAGGACCCGACGAAGACGAGCGGGACTGAGGATCAGGCCCGAAAGGGAGCTCAGCCGTTGACCGAGAACGACGAGTTCGGGTTGATCTCCCGGTTGCGTCGGTAGAAGCCCATGTCCATTTCGAGGCCGGTGTGCACGCCGGTCACCACCAGCGGCTCGGCGTCGTGGTCGTGGCCTCCCTCGACCGCCTCGATGAGCTCGGCCATGCAGTACGCGGCCACCGGGGCGTTCTTGAACTGGTTGCCGCTCGACCCGATGGCCACGTAGAAGCCGTCCAGGTCGGTCCGGTCGTAGATGGGGATCCAGTCGTCGGACACGTCGTACAGGTCGACGATGCCCTTCTTCTCGGACGGCACGCCCAACTCGGGCATGCGGCGGGCCAGGCGGAGGACCTGGGCGTTCCACTGCTCGTCGGACACCACGGTGTCGTAGTCGTCGGGGTCGTCGACCCACACCTGCGGGTCGCACGCCGGATCCTCCGACCCGATCAGGATGTTGTTGCCCGACTCGGGGCGCACGTAGATGGCCAGGTCGGAGTCCGACGAGTGCAGGCCGTCGGCCTCGAAGTCGATGCCGGCCGGCGAGGGCACGTGGTGCACCTCGTGGCGAAGCGCCTTCGTCTTGATGTTCATCGAGTCGTACACGCCGGCCATCTTGTTGATGACGAACGAGTGCGGTCCGGCCACGTTGACGACCACCGGGGCGTCGACCTCGGTGCCGTCGGACAGGGTGATGCCGGCCACCCGGCCGTCGGCCCGGCGCACGTCGGCCACCTCGGTGTTGAACCGGAACTCGCCGCCCTTGGCCTCGGCGGCCCGCTGCAGGTTGTGGCTGGCCAACTGGGGGTCGGACACGTAGCCCGAATCCGGCGTGAACAACGCCCCGACCAGTTCGCCCTCGGGCTCGGCCCAGAAGCGGTCGTCCTCGGGACGGCACGGCTCGCCGTGGGTCCCGTGCTCGTAGAACGGGTACCGCTCGCGCAGTTCCTCGTTGGTGAGGACCTCGTAGGGCACGCCGACCTGGTCGAACAGGGGCAGGACCTTCTCGTGGTGACCGCCCTCCAGCATGAACAGGACGGTGCCGCTCTGCATGTACAGGGCGTGGCCGCGCTCGTCCTCGCTGTCGAGGTAGGTCGACCAGTCCTTCCAGTAGGAGAAGCCCTCGTAGGCCATGGCCACGCCGTCGAAGGTGGAGTAGTGGGCCCGCACGATGGCACACGAGTTGCTCGTCGAGCCGTAGCCCGACGCCGGGAGCTTGTCGACGTTGAGGGTTCGCCATCCCTTCTTGGCCAGCTCGAAGGCGATGGCGGAGCCGATCACTCCGGCACCGACGATGATGGCGTCATATCGCTCGTTCTCACTCACTTCTTCACCTCTTTCGTTTCCCTCGTTCGGGGTGTTCATCTGGATGGGTCCGTCCAATCCGCTCGCCGGGGCGTGCAGGTTGAAACCGTTGTCACTTTCGGGGTTCCGGGGCCCCTCGTGGGACTGCCGGATTCGGCGAACGGCAGGCTCAGCCACGCATCCGTTCGCCGAAGGGATCGTACTGGAACTCCGGTGGAAGGTGGCCGAAATCCATCTCCCCGGGGGAGACGGTTTTCAGTCCTTCAGTTCGTCGCTGCGGGCCCGGCTGCGTTCCGCCTCCTCGTGGGCGGGAAGCGCCCGGCCGAACAGTTGCTTCGTGCGCTCGAGACGACCGATCACATCGGGCTTCTCGGTGTAGGCGAACACCGCGGTGTGTCGGGGCGGCGACTCGGGGGCCACCCGGGTGACGCGGTGCAGCGAGAACCGTCCACGGAAGATCTGAAGGTCGCCGGGTCGGAGCTGCAATGTCTGGACCGTCGCGAGGTCCTCGTCCTGACAGGCCCGCACGCCGTCGAAGTTCTCGTCACCGGACGAGCGGATGTTGGGCGAGTACTGGAACAGGCCACCGGCCGACGCCTCGTCCACGAGGATGGTCACCGCGAAGTCGTTGGTGTCGTAGTGCCAGGCGAACTGCTGACCGGGATCCAGGGCGTTGATGGTCAGGCCGGCCAGCGGGTCGGCGTAGCAGTGGATCTCCGGAAGGCCCAGACAGTCGGCGATGAAGGCCAGGAGCGGCGGCCACTGGTAGACGGCATCGATGGCGCTCGTGGCGTCGAAGGCGTCACGCGGGATGAACCCGCCCGACCGTTCGGCGAACGTGTTGATGGCGTGATCGTCGGGAAGCGACGGGTCGCCCTCGGAGAAGTACGGGTTGATGTGGATCTTCGACTCGTGGAGGAACGGTCGGATCCCGAGGATCTCGGCGCTCATGATGGGCAGCGCCGTTGTGTGGAGGAGCTGGGGGATCACCGCACAGCCCTCAGCGTCGAGCGTCGTCCGGGCCTCGGCGACCAGGGCGGCGTATCTGGCGGAGTCCGGTTGGTCGACGGGGTACCGCTCGAGGTCGATCAACGCCGAGATGGGTGTCGGGCACGGGTGCTGCGTGCTGGTGGTCGTGTTCATGACCGGTCTCCTGCTTCCCCAACTGGGGCGTCCAACTGCTCCCACGGGGGTGTCCAGTCGCCGTCCAGACGGAACGACAGGTCGGCGTCGTCCTCGATGCGACGGGCCACGTGCAGTTCGCCGACGTGGGCTCCGTAGCGGTCGGTGGCCCGGGCGAAGGTGGCCGTCGCCGCCTCGGTCATCGGGAGGTCGGTACCCAGGGAGGCCGAGAGTTCGTCGATGAGGCCCAGGTCCTTGTTGCAGAGGTCGAGGGTGAACGACGGGTCGTAGTGGCCGGCGAAGATGGACGGGGCATCGTGGCGGGCCACGAACGAGTCGCCCACGCTGTCGGTGATGGCGTCCCACAGGACCGACAACTCGACGCCGTTGTCCATGCCGAGGGCGAACCCCTCGCCAATGGCCGCCGCGGCGATGAACCACAGTTGGTTGGTCACCAGCTTCACCACGTTGCCGGTGCCCAACGGGCCACAGGCGATGACCCGACCCAGGTGTTCGAGGATGGGCGTGGCCCGGGCGACGGTGGCGTCGTCGCCACCGATGAACAGGGTGAGGCGACCGTTGCGGGCTCCGTCGACGGCGCCGGTGAGCGGGGAGTCGGCCACCGTCACGCCCTCGGGCGCCGCGTCGGCCAGGCGCTGGACCAGTTCCCGGCGGTTGGTGGTCAGGTCGACCCAGCACGAGCCGGGCCTCAGGGCGGCCAGGGCGCCGGCGTCCACCATGACGGCCTCGACGTGGTCGGGTCGGGGCAGCGAGGTGAGCAGGACGTCGGCGGCGGCCGCCACCTCGGCGGCCGACGTGGCGGGGGTGGCGCCGGCGGCGGTCACCTCGGCCACGGCTTCTTCGACCAGGTCGAAGGCCACGACGTCGTACCCGGCGGTCAGCAGTCGCAGGCACATGGGCCGACCCATGTTGCCCAGACCGATGAAACCGACCGTCTCGTGGGGGGCGGTATCAGGCACGGATCCTCCCGGCGGCGATGGGGTGGGTAGAGGAATTTCCGTGAGCGTAGGCCCGGTGGGCGACCTCAGTCCGCCAGATCTGTCAGGCGCACCACGGTGCAGCGGGTTTCTGGCCGGATCGCCGGCTTGACGAAACGAAGGCCCATCACGCCGTGGTCCCGTCCACCGGAGTCGACCCAGTCGCCCGGACCGGCGGGACGGGTGGCCGACACCACGATGCGGACCGATCCATCGGCGCCGATGGTGGCGTGTTCCCGGTCGACGTAGCCGGTGCCCGAGGTGTAGTCGGCCAGGTTCTCCATCCAGTGGTTGCAGAGCTGGAAGTTCCAGTGCTGACACTCGGGCTCGGTGAACTCGATGACCAGTGCCTCGTCGGCGGTGAGGCGCCAGTAGCCGAACTCGAAGTGGCGGTCGTCGGGCGAGCCGCCGATGCGCCGGTAGTGGTCGTCGGTGAGCTGCAGGTGGTTCTCGGCGGCCACCAGGTCACGGGTCCACGCCGCGTAGTCGGCCTGGATGCCCAGCACCATCTGGGCGCCCACGGCCAGACGGATCGCCATGTCGTCGGGCGGCGGAGGCTCAGGTTCGACGTGGTCGTCGAGGCATTCGATGGTGAGACGGGGCTTGGCCTGCGTGGCCCGGTAGTCGTACACGACCCGACCCATGAGCTCGCGGGTGCCCATGGTCTTCTGGCTGGGAGCGGCCAGGGGGAGCCAGCGGGAGCCGTCGCCGGGATCCTCGGCGGACAGCACGAAGTCGACCGTGCCGTCGTCACCGACCATGTCGGCCAACTCGCACGTGAACGGGGTGATCGACGAGTTGGGGTTGAAGACCTCGAGGTGGTCGCGGGCGTCGAGTCCGCTGGCGAACGCCCCGACGTCGGTGGGGACGGGTGGGCTCCAAGCCGACAAGTGCACGTAGGCGGTGCCCGGGTCGCCGGTGATCCGGTAGCGGCGGGTCGGGTCGACGGGCTGGACAATGTGGTCCTGGTTGGGGGACTGCACGCCGATGCCGCCCTTCAGCGGGGGAGGGATCACGTTGATGCGGCTGGCTGGTCCGGACGGCGTCTGGCGCTCGACTCCCCGGAAGGCGGCCATGAGGAGCATGCGGACGAGGTAGCGGTAGCCCTCGGCCCGGTCCACCGGGTCGGCGTCCGGGGTCTCCTCGAGAACCACCTGGCCGGCGGCCTTGAGGGTGTCGCAGAAGTCGTCCCACGACGAGCCGTCCAACAGGCGTTCGGCCCGCATGGCGGCGATCTGGTCGCTGGTCGGGTTGCCGGTCGGGCTGCTGGTCGGGCTGCTGGACGGGTCGGCGCTCATGGTCGCCGATTCTTCCCCGCCGGTCACCCGGCAGAAGAAGCGGGACCGGCGGAGTCCGCGATACCCGTGATGCCGGTGGCCACCCGGTTGGCGATCAGCGAACCGATCTCGAGGGAGGCGGTGGCGGCGGGCGACGGGGCGTTGAGCACGTGGAGTGACCGGTCGCCGTCGATCAGGGCGAAGTCGTCCAACAGGGCACCGCGCCGATCCACCGCCTGGGCCCGGACGCCGGCCGGGGCCCGTCGGAGGTCGGCACTGTCGAGGTCGGGCACGAGTCGGCGGGCGGCGGCCACGAACCGGCGCCGACTGAGGGAGCGGAGCATCTCGTCGAGGCCGGGCCGCCAGTAACGCCCCACGAGCCGGGCCGTACCCGGCCAGGCCATGGTCTCCAGCATGTCGCGAACCGAGACATCCGACCATCGGTAGCCCTCACGGGCCATGGCGAAGACGGCGTTGGGGCCGGCATGGACGTGATCGTCGAGCCCCCGGGTGAGGTGCACGCCCAGGAACGGGAACCGGGGGTCGGGAACCGGGTAGACGAGGCCGCGGATCAGGTCGGCCGACGGGCCGGTCACGTCGAGGTACTCACCCCGGAACGGGAGGATGCGGGCCTCGGGCCGTTGGCCGGCCGCCCGGGCCACCCGGTCGGCGTGCAGGCCGGCGCAGCCCACCAGGAAGCGGGCCATGAGCGGCCTCCTGCCAGTGTCGATCAGCCAACCGGAGGCGGTGCGGGTGGCCTTGCCGGCCTGAACCCCGGTACGGACCTCACCGCCGCCGGCTACGACCCGCCGGGCCAGGGCGGCGGCCACGCCGGCGAAGTCGGCCCGACCGGTGGCCGCCACGTGGAAGGCCGCGGTGGCGGCCACGTGGGGCTCGTGTTCGCGGACCTCGTCGGGGCTCAGGTCGGTGACGGCCACCCCGTTGGCTCGGGCCCGGTCGGCCAGGGCGGCCAGACGGGGCACCTCGTCGCCGGTGGTGGCCACCACGAGCTTGCCGCACCGGTCGTGGGCGATGCCGTGCTCGGCGCAGAACTCGACCATCCGGGCCCCGCCCCGCACGGCCAGTTCGGCCTTGAGCGAGCCGGGTGCGTAGTAGAGGCCGGCGTGGATGACGCCGCTGTTGCGTCCCGTCTGGTGGGAGGCGACCACGTCCTCCTTCTCGAGGACGACGACCGAAGCGCCGGGAAGGCGGGTCTGCAGGGCGTCGGCGGTGGCCAGGCCGAGTATCCCGCCGCCCACCACCACGGCATCGACGGTTCCGGACATGGGCCGGACGCTAGCCCCGGCCCGTCTGGTGGGGCCTCGGGGTGGGGTTGCTGGTCAGCGAAGGGCGAGGGCGGCCAACGGCTCGACGTACTCGAGGTCGAAGGTCTCGGCCACGGCCCGGTCGGTGACCTTCCCGGCGCACACGTTGAGGCCGTTCATGAGGTGCGGATCGGCCTTCAGGGCGGCGTCGGTGCCCTTGTCGGCCAGGGCCAGGGTGAACGGCAGCGTGGCGTTGGAGAGGGCCTGGGTCGAGGTGCGCGACACCGCTCCGGGCATGTTGGCCACGCAGTAGTGGACGACCCCGTCGACCACGTAGGTCGGGTCCGTGTGGGTGGTGGCCTTCGTGGTCTCGAAGCAGCCGCCCTGGTCGACGGCCACGTCGACGATGACCGAGCCGGGACGCATGCGGCCCAACATGTCGCGGGTGACCAGGTGGGGGGCTCGGGCGCCCTTGACCAGCACGGCGCCGATCACCAGGTCGGCGTCGAACACCGAGGCGTCCAACTCGGCCTTGGTCGAGTACACGGTCTTGACCCGGCCGGCGAAACGCTTGGCCAGCCCGTCGAGCACCGCGGGGCTGCGGTCCAGCACGGTGACCTCGGCGCCCATGCCGACGGCCATCTCGGCCGCGTTCTCGCCGACCACGCCGCCGCCGATGACCACGACCTTGCCGGGGCGTACGCCGGGCACGCCGCCCAGCAGGAGGCCGGCACCACCCTGGGTGGCTTCGAGCGCGTGGGCGCCGGCCTGGATGGACATGCGTCCGGCGATGGCTGACATGGGGGCCAGCAGGGGGAGGCGACCGGCGTCGTCGGTCACCGTCTCGTAGGCGATGCAGGTGGCACCGCTGGCCAGCAGGTCATCGGTCTGGGGACGGTCGGCCGCCAGGTGCAGGTAGGTGAACAGCGTGTGGTGGGGCTGCAGTCGGGCCCGCTCGGGGGCGAGAGGTTCCTTGACCTTGACGATCATCTCCGAGTCGGCGAAGACGTCATCGGCGGTCGCGGCGATGACCGCACCGACCTCCTTGTAGTCGGCGTCGCTGAAGCCTGCGCCGTCACCGGCACCGGTCTCGACGGAGACCTTGTGGCCACGGTTCACCAGTTCGCCGGCGGTGGCCGGGGTGAGGCCGACCCGTCGTTCGGCGGTCTTGATCTCTGCGGGGACTCCGATGTCCATGGCGTGCTCCTGTGTCCGGTTCGATGGGCAGCGATCCGCTCCCCGATGGGTCAACGGTAGGGATCCGTCCACGCCTCCCGATTGCGGAGATCGGCGCAGATGGAGTATCTGGTGCAACTGAATTGCGTTGAAATAGGATTCAACACATGTCAGATGCAGTGATTGCCATTGATGCCGTGGATCGTGCCATCCTCAGCCTGCTTCAGGAGGACGGTCGGATGGCCAACGTGGATCTGGCCGAGGCCGTCCACCTGTCCCCGTCGGCCTGCCTGCGGCGGGTCCGCCGCCTGGAGGAGGGCGGGCTGATCGAGCGGTACGTGGCTCTCGTGGATCCGGCGGCCGTGGGTCTGGGCACCGATGTGTTCGTGGAGATCACCCTGACCGGGCAGGACGAGGCCACCCTCGAGGCGTTCGAGCAGGCCGTCACCCACCGTCCGGAGATCCTGAGCTGTCACCTGATGGCCGGTGACTTCGACTACCTGGTCCACGTGGTGGTGCACGACGTGGCCGACTACGAGGTGCTGCACCGGACCCACCTCGCCCAGCTGCCGGGAGTGGCCCGGATGGTGTCGAGCTTCGCCCTCCGTCCGATCTGCGACCGGACGGCGTATCCGCTCTAGGACCCGCCCCGTCAGGCGACCTGGGTGCCGGCCTGGCTGATGCCGTCGATGAGCAGGTCGACCAGGAAGGCGAAGTCGGCGTCGTGGTCGCCCCGACCCATGTTGTCGGCGTTCTCGAGCCGGGAGAATCCGTCCATGGCCGACCGTAGGGACCGCCCGGCCAGCACGGCATGGTCGTCGTCGATGCCGAAGCCCCGGATCACCGCCTGGATGGCGCCGAGGGCCAGGCGGGCGCCGGCCCGCCGCTCCTCGTCGTCCGCAGCGATGGGTAGCAGCGTCATCTCGTAGCGACCCGGGAACCCGGTGGCCCACCGGCGGTAGGCGTCGGCGAAGGACCTGACGGCGTCGGGTCCGCTGCGGCCGAGCACCGAATCGCGTAGCACCTCGCCGAACTCGACGGTCGTGGCGTGGGCCAGGTCGCGCCGCAGTCCGGCCAGCCCGTCGACGTGGGCGTACAGCGAGGGCGGGCGTACGTCGAGTCGTCCGGCCACCGCAGCGAGGCTCACCGCGTCGATCCCGGTGTCATCGAGGACGGCCAGGCCGGCGGCGACCACGTCGTCGCTCGTGAGCCCCCGCTTGCGTGCCATGGCACCACGCTAGTCGGGGTTGCACGACCATAGGCAAATGTCTACGATGCATAGTCATGAGCACCAACTACACCCTGATCTCGTCGGACTGTCATGCCGGCGGCAACATGAAGGCCTACGAGGAGTACCTCTCCCCGTCGTACCGCGAAGCGTTCGCCGAGTGGCGGGGCGCCTACTCCAACCCGTTCCGCGACCTGCAGGACGATGGTCGGTCCCGGAACTGGGACGACGACCGTCGCAACGGTGACCTCGACGCCGAAGGGGTGGCCGCCGAGATCGTGTTCCCCAACACCGTGCCGCCCTTCTTCCCAACCGGGGCGCTCATCACCTACCCGGCCACCGACCGGGGCGAGTACGAGCGGCGTCTGGAGGGCATCCGGACCCACAACCGCTGGCTGGCCGACTTCTGCGCCGCCCACCCGGAGCGCCGCTGCGGCCTGCCCCAGGTGTTCCTGAACGATCTCGACGACACCATTGCCGACCTGGAACTGGCGGCCGCCAACGGCCACTCCAGCTTCATGCTCCCGGCGGTGCCGCCCGACTCGGGCATGCCCGGGCTCTACCACCCGGTGTACGACCGGGTGTGGGCGGCGTGTCGCGACCTGGATCTGACCATCACCCAGCACGGCGGCTCGGGCAACCCCAGTTACGGCGACGCTCCGGCGGCCAGCCTCATGTACCTGCTGGAGGTGCCGTTCTTCGCCCACCGGAACCTGTCGCACCTCATCATGTCGGGCGTCTTCGACCGGTTCCCCGAGCTGCGGTACGTCATGACCGAGCAGGGCGTCGGCTGGGTGATCGAGGACCTGCGTCGGATGGACGGCTACCACGCCCAGATGTCGTCAGGCCGGATCGGCGAGCTGGGCTTCCCGGCTGAACTGGTGTTGTCCGAGAAGCCGAGCGACTACTTCGCCCGCAACGTCTGGATCGGGGCCAGCTTCCCCAGCCCGTCGGAGGCCGCGGCGATGAAGAAGATCGGCGTCGACCGGATGATGTGGGGGAGCGACTACCCGCACAACGAGAGCACCTTCCCCTACAACCGCCTGCACCTGCGCCGGTCGTTCAGCGACTGGGACGAGGCCGACCTGCGGAAGGTGTTCGCCGAGAACGCGTCGAAGGTCTACCGGATCGACATGGATGCCCTGGCCCCGCTGGCCGATCGCATCGGCCCGTCGGTCGACGAGGTGGCCACGGCGCTCGACGAGGTGCCCCGCGACGCCTTCAGCCCCGCCTTCACCCGTCCGTAGCGGGATCCGGGTCGTCGCCAATGGCGAGCAGGTAGCGGTCTCCTTCAAACACTGCGGAGACCTCGAGCCGGCCCCCGAGGCCTTCGACGATTCCCCGGAGGGTGGAGAATCGGGGGTCGGAACGGTTCTCGATGCCGGACAGCGACGGTTGGCTCACCGACAGTCGGTCAGCCAGTTCGACCTGGGTCACATCCTTGGACCGCCGGAGTTCTGAGAGCGAGTAGGCGAGGGCTTCGTCGCGCATGGCCCCCTTGAACCGGTCGACCCGGGCACGCCGTTTCGGGTCGCGGTTGATGGCCTCGGTGAGCTCATCGAACTTTCTGGTCATGTGGTCGGTCCTTTCGGGGCGGCTCCCTTTTGTTGGAGTTCGCCGAGGTGTCGATCGAGGAGGCCGTCTGCGACCGGAATCATCTTCCGGTACCAGCGGTTCCATCGGTTGGTCTTGTCGCCGCCCACCAGCAGGATCGCCTCGCGGTGGGGGTCGAAGGCGAACAGGATCCGAAGGGATCGACCACCCGTCGTCGTCCGGAGTTCCTTCATGTTCGGGTGGCGGGATCCGACAAGGGTGTCGACGTGCGGTCGACCCAGTGTCGGACCAATCTCAGCAAGCCGCTAGATGCCAGCCATCACACGTTCCTG
This sequence comes from Acidimicrobiales bacterium, assembly GCA_014239855.1. Lineage (GTDB taxonomy): Bacteria > Actinomycetota > Acidimicrobiia > Acidimicrobiales > MedAcidi-G1 > UBA9410. Next base: position 23,233 of record JAAZXY010000014.1, read on the forward strand.
GTCTCTGTGTGCGAGGTCGTGCCACCATCGGGCGAACTCATCGGTGACGTTGACGCCCCATCGCATCGGCGAAGCATAGGGAACACATGATATAGCACAAACCCTATGAGAACGAATTCATCCTCATAGGGGCCCCGGCGGGAGATGCCGTCGGCTGGAGCCGGGCTGTCAGGTCAGGCGGTGATGCCGAAGCGCTGGAGGCCGAACGCCTCGATGGCGTTGCCCCGCATCAGCTTGTAGATCTCGCCGTCGTCGAGGCCCGCCTCGGTGCAGATCTTCGTGGCCACGTCCAGGGTGTGGGGGTAGGTCGTGTCGGCGTGGGGGAAGTCCACCTCGAAGCAGATCTGGTCCATGCCGATGATGTCCCGGTTCTTGAGGCCGATCTCGTCGTCGAAGATGCAGCCCCAGATGTGGCCCGGGATGTAGCTACTGGGCCGCTCGGGCAGGTCGATGCCGAAGCTGGCGTCGCCCCGCTCCTCCCAGATCTTGTCCATGCGCTCGATGACGTAGGGCATCCAGCCCACCTGGCCCTCGGCGTAGGCGATCTTGAGCTTGGGGAACCGGACGAAGGTGCCCGACAGGATGTAGTCGCACATCGAGCCCATGGCGTTGGAGAACGTGATGGTCGACGACACGGCGAACGGGGCGTCCGGCGAGGTGGACGGCATCTTGGAACTGGACCCGATGTGCATGTTGACAATGGTGTCGGTCTCCTCGCACGCCCGGAGGAACGGGTCCCAGAAGCGGTCCTTGTCGTGGATCGACGGGAGGCCCAGCGGGTAGGGGTTCTCCGAGAAGGCCACGGCGAACGAGCCCTTGTCGGCGCAGCGGTACACCTCGGCGGCCGCGGCGACCGGGTCCCACAGGGGAATGAGGGTCAGCGGGATGAGCCGGCCCTTGCCGTCGCCGGCGCACCACTCGTCGATCATCCAGTCGTTGTACGCCTGGACGCAGAGCAGGGCGAGGTCCTTGTCGTCCCGCTCCAGGAACGCCTGGCCGCAGAAGCGGGGCAGCACGTTGGGGAAGCAGACCGAGACGTCCACGTGGTTCTCGTCCATGGCCAGCAGGCGGTCGGCCTGCTTCCAGCCAGCGGGATGGATCTCGTCGAAGGTGACGGGCACGATGTCGAGTTCCTCGAAGCCGGCGGCTGCCGAGAGCTTGGGGAACGGGTAGACGAGGTCGTCGTACATCCACCAGTCGCACATCTGGCCGCCCTCGACGCCCTTCTCGAAGGAGAAGACGCCGCCCTCGAAGTTGAACACCGCGGTGTCCCGTTCGATCCGGGGGCCGCGGTCGCGGTACTTCGCCGGAAGGCGCGACGTCCAGAGGTCGGGGGGTTCGACCACGTGGTCGTCGACCGAGATGATGCGGGGGATGGTCGTCATGGAGGCTCCTGAAAACTTTCTGACGGTCCGTCAGATTCCGACCACACCCTAGCGTCACCCTTGGCCTACCGTCGGGCCGTGGCTGACCAGACGACGACTTCAGGAGCGACCCGCACCGTGCTGGTCCGGGTGTCGGGGCTGGATCAGCCGGGCATCACCGCCGGGATGATGGGGATCCTCGACGAGGCCGGCGCTGAGGTGCTCGACGTCGAGCAGGTGGTGATCTGGGGCCGCCTGAACCTCGGGCTCGTGGTGTCGGTGCCCGGTGGCCGCGACCTGCTCCGCGACCTGCTGTTGTTCGGCTGGGAACGCGACGTCGAGGTCGACTTCGAGGTGGTGGAGGACGCGCCCGACGGCCCGCGGATCGGCGGTCACGCGGTCACCGTGCTGGGCGAGCGGCTCGGCCCTGAGGACCTGCGGGTGGTCACCGAGGCCATTGCCGGAGCCGACGGCAACATCGAGCGCATCGTGCGGCTCAGCCGGTATCCGGTCTGGAGCTACGAACTCCTGGTCCGGTGTGCCGAGGGAGACCGCCTGCGCGAGGCGCTGCTGTCGGCGTGTACACGGCACCCCACGTTCGAGGTGGCCGTGGCCCGCGAGGGGCTGGCCCGGCGCGCCCAGCGCCTCGTCGTGCTCGACGTCGACTCCACGCTCATCCAGGACGAGGTGGTCGACCTGGTGGCCGACGAGGCGGGCGTGGGCGCCGAGGTGGCCGACCTGACCGAGCGGGCCATGCGGGGCGAACTCGACTACGAGGACTCCCTCCGTCAGCGGGTTGCCCTGCTGGCCGGGACCGATGCCGCGGTGCTGTCCACAGTGGCCGACCGGGTCCAACTCACCCCGGGGGCCCGGACCTTCTGTCGGACGCTGCAGCGTCTCGGCTACACCATCGCCATGGTGAGCGGTGGCTTCATCGAGGTGGTGGGGGTGCTGGCCGAACGCCTGGGCATCGACCACGCGCACGCCAACCGCCTGGAGGTGGTGGATGGGTTGCTGACCGGCGAGTTGGTCGGACCGGTGGTCGACCGGGCCGGCAAGGCCCGCCTGCTGGAGCAGATCGCGGCGGCCGAGGGCGTACCGCTGGAGCAGGTGGTGGCCGTGGGCGACGGGGCCAACGACCTGGACATGCTGGCCGTGGCCGGCCTGGGCATCGCCTTCAACGCCAAGCCGACGGTCCGGGCGGCCGCCGACGCCACGCTCAGCGTGCCCTACCTCGACGCCGTGCTGTTCCTGCTGGGCCTGTCCCGTGAGGAGATCGAGGACGCCGACCGCCTAGACGACTGACCGGTTGCCGGTTGCCGGTTACCGGAGGCCGGTTACAGAAGGCTGGTGAGGAGCGCCCGGGTGCGGGCGAACTCGTCGGGGTTGGTGCCGAACTCAAGGGCCGAGAAGTCGGTCACCCCGGCGTCGGCCAGTGCGGTCAGGCGGGCCGCCACCTGTTCCTCGGTGCCGATGACCGCCACGTCGCCCGGACCGGCAACTCCCTCACGGTCGAGCATGGCCCGGTACGACGGGAGCTGCCCGTAGATCTCGAACACCGCGTTGGCGGCGGCCCGTGCCGCGTCGACGTCGCTGGTCACGCACGTCGGCAGGCTGCAGATGATGCGGGGCGCCGGCCGACCGGCGGAATCGGCGGCCCTGGTCAGGTGGGGGGCGATGTGGTCGGCCACCGTCCGTTCGCCGACCATCCAGAGGATCGACCCGTCGGTACGGTGACCGGTGACCCGCAGGGCCTGCTCGCCGAGGGCGGCCACCATGACCGATGGCGCCCGGTCAGCCGGACGGCCGGTCTCGACGTGGGCGGTGAACGCCTCGCCGTCGTAGTCCACCGAACCGGTCTCCAGTAGCGGCTGGAGGACCTCCAGGTAGTCGATGAGGTGACGGATCGGCTTGTCGAACGAGAGGCCGAGCCGGTCCTCAATCACCGGACGGTGCGAGAGGCCGATGCCCAGGACCAGCGGTCGGTCGCCGAGGGCCGCCGCGGTGGTCAGGGCCTGACCGGCCAGCGCCGTCGGGTGCCGGGGAAAGGTCGGGATGACGGCCGTGCCGAACTCCATGCCGGGCCCCACATCGGCCAGTGCCGTGAACGCGGTCAGGGCGTCGATCAGGCCGGTCTGGGCCAGCCACCAACCCGAGAAGCCGTCCTCGGCGGCCCGGGCCGCGTGTTCGCGGAGGCGACCGAGGTCGGCGTGGAGCAGTTCCGGTGAGGCATTGATGGCGATTCGCATGGAGTGTTCCTGTCTGTCGGAGTGTCGGATGTTGGTCTGTCGGGTCAGGCGGCCTCGGCCAGAGCCTTGGCCCGGTCGGCGACCTCCTCCAGGGAGGGCTGGATGCCGTCCAGGAAGGCGTCGGAACCGCCGTCGGGGAGCGGGTCGACGAGGATCGACCAGACCATGAGGCACGAGTCGATCCGGTCGGTGATGGCCAGGGTGCCCTGGTAGAGCGCAACTGGGGCACCGGAGAGTTCGTAGACCCGCCGCCAGGGCGGTTCGAAGGAGATGACCTCGGCGGTCAGGTCCCGGTCGCGTCGATTGAAGTCGAACCGGGCACCCACCCCGTGGGGCTCGGGATGGCCGTCGACCACCGGTCCTCCGGTGGCCTCCTCGATCAGGTCGCAGGCCGCGGCAAAGGCCACGCTGCGTGGTGCGGCGACCTCCCGCTCGGTCACGAACGTCATGTACTGATTCTTGGGACGCGGGTCCGATTGGTGGTCGTGCACCAGCCGGACCGTACTGTGCGCCGATGAGGCAACCAGAGGTGGGAGATCGGCTGCTGACCCCACGGTTCCTCGTGTTGTGTGCGGCATCGCTCGGCTACTTCATGGCGTTGGGAAGCACGTGGCCGGTCGTGCCCGCCTTCGTGGAACACGAACTGGGCGGCGGCGGGGTGGCCGTCGGTCTCTCGGTGGGGGCGTTCGGGTTCTCCGCCGCGTTGCTGCGGCCGCTCATCGGGCCGTTGGGCGACCGCCGGGGTCGGCGGTTCCTTCTCCTGCTGGGTTCGGTGGGGGTCTCCACGTCGTTGCTGATGCTGGTGCCGGCCAACTCGGTGACCATGGTGGTGGTGGCCCGCCTGGTGCTGGGCATGGGTGAGGCGGCCTTCTTCATCGGGATCTCGTCGGCCATCCAGGACCTGTCGCCGCCGGATCGCCGAGGCGAGGCCACCAGCTACTTCACCGTCACCCTCTACCTGGGCCTGGCGGTCGGGCCGGCTCTCGGTGAGTGGCTGATGGACACGGGCGGGGCGGATCGGGCGTTCGTGGCCGCCGCGCTGCTGGGCCTGGTGCGGGTGCTGCTGGTCGGTTCCGCTCCGGGTCGACCGGCCGACCCGCCCGACGTGCCGCTGTTCCGGTGGCGGCTCCACCCGGCGGCCATCCGGCCCGGCCTGATGCTCTTCGTCGGCCTGCAGGCCTACTCGGGGTTCCTGGCCTTCATGGCGCTGCACGCCACCGACATGGGGATCGCCTCGGCCGGCCGGGTGTTCGCCCTCTTCGCGGCCATCGTCGTGTCGATCCGACTCGTCGGAGCCCGACTGCCCGACCGGCTCGGTGCGCTCACCACCACCCGGTTGTCCATGGGTTTCACGTCGGCCGGGATGCTCATCGTCGGCCTGTGGACGAATCAGACGGGCGTGGTCGTCGGCGTGGTGGTGATCGCCGTCGGCCAGTGCTTCCTGTTCCCGGCGTTGTTCACCCTGGTGGTGGAACGGGCCCCCGACGCGGAACGCAGCCACGCCATCGGCTCGTTCAGCGTGGCCTTCGACCTGGCCATGGCCATCGGCGGCTTCCTGGTGGGCGCGGTGGTGGCCCTCACCGACCGGCCCGGCGGGTTCCTGTTCTGCGCGGTGACGGCGGCTGTCGCACTCGCCCTGACCGGACCGATCCTCCAACCGAATCGGGACGGCATCGACAGAGGATGAAGACCAGCAGCCGGTGCATCGTGGCAACCTCCCCCACGGGTGGCCCCGATGGCCACTGGGCTGGGAGGATCCGACCTGCACGCCCACCCGCACGCTCCCGAGTAGAGACGAGACCCCGATGGCGACCGACCAGGCGTTGGCCGACGAGATCGTCGGCACCATCCGAGCATGGGTGGACCGCGACGTCATCCCCAACGTGGCCGAGTTCGAGCAGGCCGACGAGTTCCCTCAGGCCATGTTCGACCAGATGTGCGAGTTCGGCCTGTTCGGCTCGACCATCTCCGAGGAGTACGGCGGCCTGGGACTCGACATCACCACCTACGCCCGGATCATCGAGGAACTGTCCCGGGGCTACATGTCGCTGGCTGGCATCCTCAACACGCACAAGATCGGCGCCACGATGATCGGCCGGTTCGGGACCGACGAGCAGAAGCAGAGGTTCCTGCCCCGCATGTGCGATGGCTCGTTCCGGGCCGCCTTCTCGCTGTCAGAGCCTGATGCGGGTAGCGACACGGGAGCCATCCGGTGCCGGGCCGTACGCGACGGCGACGAATGGGTGGTCAACGGCACGAAGTTCTGGGTCACCAACGGGGTCCGGTCCTCGCTGGTCATGCTGATGGCCCGCACCCCGGATGACCGCATCACCTGCTTCATGGTCGAGAAGGACCCCGGCGTGGCCTTCGAGGGGATCACCGTCTCCAAGAAGATCGACAAGTTGGGCTACAAGGGCCTCGAGACGGTCGAGATGTCGTACGTCGACCACAAGGTGCCGCACGCCAACGTGCTGGGCGGTGACGAGGGCATCGGCCACGGCCAGCAGTACGCCCTGTCGGCCCTCGAGCTGGGGCGAATCAACATCGCCTCGCGGGCCGTCGGGGTGGCTCAGGCGGCGTTCGAGGCGGCCATGCGGTACGCCCAGCAGCGCGAGACGTTCGGCCGACCCATCTACGACCATCAGGCCATCGGGTTCAAGTTGGCCGAGATGGCCACCAAGCTGCAGGCGGCCCGGCTCATGACCTACGACGCGGCCAAGCGGGCCGACGCGGGTGAACGGGTCGACATGGAGGCCGGCATGGCCAAGCTCTTCGCGTCGGAGGCGGCGTTCGAGATCGCCACCGATGCCCTGCGGATCCACGGCGGCAACGGCTACACGACGGAGTTCCCCGTGGAGCGCTACTTCCGTGACACCCCGCTGATGATCATCGGCGAGGGCACGAGCGAGATCCAGAAGATGGTGATCGCCCGTAAGTTGCGCGACCGGTACCCGGCCGAGTGACCGGCATGGTCATACCGCAGAACCCGCATCTGGTGGCCCGTATGCAGGGGCACCGGCTGTCGATCTTCGGCGAGATGTCGACGTTGGCCGTCCAGACGGGAGCCATCAACCTCGGGCAGGGATTCCCGGACACCGACGGTCCGTCGGAGGTGACCGCGGCGGCCATCCAGGCCATCCGCGACGGCTTCAACCAGTACCCGCCGGACCGGGGCATCCCCGAACTTCGCCTGGCGGTGGCCGACCACCAGGACCGCTTCTACGGTCAGCAGGTCGACCCCGACGACGTCATCGTGTCGACCGGGGCGTCGGAGGCATTGGGCGCAGCCGTCATGGCCCTGGTCGAACCCGGCCAGGAGGTCATTGTCTTCGAGCCGTACTTCGACCTGTACGCGGCGGTCATCGAGTTGGCCAGCGGGGTGCGACGGGCCGTGACCCTGCGGACCCCCGACTACTCGTTCGACCCGGCCGAGCTCGAGGCGGCCATCAACCCGTCCACCCGGATGATCATGGTCAACACGCCCCACAACCCGACGGGCAAGGTGTTCTCCGAGGCCGAACTGGGCGAGATCGCCCGGCTGGCCATTGCCCACGATCTGCTGGTGGTGACCGACGAGGTCTACGAGCACATGACCTACGACGGGACCCGCCACATCCCGTTGGCCACCCTGCCCGCCATGGCCGAACGCACGGTGACCATCTCGTCGGGCGGCAAGTCGTTCGGATTGACCGGCTGGAAGGTGGGATGGGCACATGGCCCGACCGAGCTGATCAACGCCGTGCACACCGTCAAGCAGCACCTGTCGTTCACCAGCGGGGCGCCGTTCCAACGGGCCATGGTGACCGCCCTGACCCTGGGCGACGACTACTTCACCGGGCTGGCCACCGACCTGTGCGCCAAGCGGGATCTGGTGAGCGATGGCCTGCGTTCGGTGGGCCTCGACGTGCTGCCGGCCTCGGGTACCTACTACGTGACCGCCGACGTGGCGCCGCTGGGCTACGACGACGGCATGGACTTCTGCCGTGAGCTGCCCGGGCGGTGCGGCGTGGTGGCCATTCCCAACCGGGTCTTCTACGACGACGAGTCGGCGGGCCGGTCGATCGTGCGGTTCGCCTACTGCAAGCGGTTCGAGGTGTTGCACGAGGCTGTCGAACGACTCTCCCGGCTGGCAGGCTGAATCCATGAAGGTCGCCGCCCTGCAGCACGACATTGTCTGGGAGGACGCGGCGGCCACCTGTACCCGGGTGGCTCCGATGATCGCCGAGGCGGCGGCTGACGGGGCCCGGATGGTTCTGTTGACCGAGATGTTCGGGCCGGGTTTCTCGCTGGCTGCCGACCGGATCGCCGAGCCGTCGGGCGGACCGACCGAACAGTTCCTGGTCGGCCAGGCCGCGGCGCACGACATCTGGATCGGCGGATCGATTCCCACGATCGACGCGTCCGACGGTGATCCCGACGCCCTGCCGGTGAACCGGTTCCTGCTGGTCGGACCGGACGGCACCCGCCACCACTACGACAAGCTCCACCCGTTCACGTTCGCCGACGAGCACGAGGCCTACCGGGCCGGCGACACCCCGGTGACGGTCACCATCGACGGCCTCCGGCTCAGCCTGTTCGTCTGCTACGACCTGCGTTTCGCCAACGCCTTCTGGGACCGGGCGCTGGACACCGACGCCTACCTCGTGGTGGCCAACTGGCCCGAGTCCCGTCGTGCCCACTGGAGCGCCCTGCTGGTGGCCCGGGCCATCGAGAACCAGGCGTACGTGGTGGGCGTCAACCGGGTGGGCGAGGCCAACGGGCTGACCTACTCGGGCGACACGGTGATCGTGGACCCATCCGGCGAGGTGGTGGCCGCCGGCGTCGACCACACCGAGGGCGTGGTCATGGCCGACGTGGATCCCACCCGGGTTGCCGAGGTACGCGACGCCTTCCGCTTCCTGCCCGACCGGCGGGGCTGATGACCGGGTTGCGGGCGGTTGCCCCGGCGGTCCTGGAACGGGCCCGACAGCTGGTCGAGCCGGCCCTTATGGCCGCCGTGGACCGTCTGTGCGACGAGTTGCGCCTGCCCGCCAGGTACCACTTCGGTTGGGTGGAGGCCGACGGCTCCCCGTCGACGGCTGGATCAGGCAAGGGCCTGCGACCAGCGTTGGCCGTGCTGTCGGCCGAGGCAGTGGGGGCCGACGCCGCCGTGGCGGTGCCGGGGGCGGCCGCCGTGGAGCTGGTGCACAACTTCTCGTTGGTGCACGACGACATCATCGACGGCGACGTGGAACGCCGGCACCGCCCGACGGTGTGGGCGGTCTTCGGGGTCGATGACGCCGTGATCTCCGGCGACGCTCTCCACAACCTGGCCTTCCAGGTGCTGCTCGGCCGGTCCGATGAGGAACCGTCGGCTGAACGGGTGCGGGCCACCACCCGGTTGTTGGCGGCCACCACGGCGATGATCGCCGGCCAGGCCGCCGACATGGCCTTCGACGACCTGCCCGAGGTGGACCTGGCGGCCTGCCTGGCCATGGAAGCCGACAAGACCGGCGCCCTGCTGGGTTACTCGGCGTCGGTGGGGGCCGTGCTGGCCGGGGCGCCGGCCGCCCGGGTGGACGCGTTGGAGGTCTACGGACAGGAACTGGGCCTGGCCTTCCAGGCCGTCGACGACGTGCTGGGCATCTGGGGTGACCCGTCGGTGACCGGCAAGGCGGCCGGTAACGACCTACGGGAACGCAAGAAGTCGATGCCGGTGGCCCTGGTGCTGTCCGGCGGGGGCTCAGCGGCTGCTGAACTCCGGGCCGTCTACGACGTGGACGGTGACCTGACCGACGCCGATGTGGCCCGGGCCACTGAGGTCATCGAGGCGGCCGGTGGTCGGGACGACACGGTCGCCGAGGCCCGTCGACGTCTGGACGGGGCGCTGACCGCCATCGACGGGGTGGGCCTCGATGCCGCAGCCGTGGACGAGATGACCGGCCTGGCCCGGTTCGTGGCTGAACGCGACTTCTAGAGCCGGCGGATGGCGCCCAGGCGGACCACGGCCCGTCCCTCTTCGCGGCTGGCCTCCAGGTCGACCTGACCCTCGAGTACCCACTCGTCGTGCCCCTCGGGATCGGCAATGGTCTGGACGACCGGCCAGCGGGCGGCCCGTGCACCACCGGAATCGTCGAGCACGAAGAAGGCGCCGCCCCGGGCATGGCTGTCGGTGGGAAGCACCGGGTGCTCCTCCCAGTAGGGGGCGATGGCCTCGGTGACGTCGGCCGCGGTCCGGCGGCTGTCGTCGACGGTGGGGACCTCGGCCAGGGCCTCGTGGTCGTCGAGCCGCCGGCGCGACAGCAGCTGCACCCAGCGGAACACCTCGTTGCGGACCATGATCTTGAAGGCCCGGGTGTTGCGGGTCACGTCGGGTCGTTCGGGGCCGGTGTCGACGGGGCCACCGTCCGGTGACGGGTCCTCAGGATTGCGGAGCTTCTCCCACTCGTCGATGAGGCTGGAGTCGACCTGACGGACCATCTCGCCCAGCCACGCCTCGAGGTCGCGCACCGCCTCAGTCCGGCAGTCCTCGGGCACCGTCTGGGCCAGCGCCTTGTAGGCCTCGCCGAGGTAACGCAGCACCGTGCCCTCGGAGCGCTTCAGGCCGTGGTGCTCGATGTACTGGCGGAAGTCGAAGCCCGTCTCGTAGAGCTCCCGGGCCACCGCCTTGGGTTTCACGTTCTCGGTGCCCACCCAGGGGTGGTGGCCCCGGAACACGTCGAACGTCCCGTACAGGAACTCCCTGAGGGGCTTGGGTGCTTCGACCTGGGACAGGCGCTCCATGCGTTCCTCGTACTCGACGCCCTCCATCTTCAGCCGGGCCACCAACTCGCCCTTCAACTGGTGGATCTGGGCGGCGATGATGACGCCCGGGTTCTCCAGCACCGATTCGACAACCGACAACACGTCCAGCGCGTGCTCACGGGCCGAGGCATCCGGGTCGGCGTGCCGCGCTGCCAGCTTCTGGTCGGCCTGTTCCTCGCCGACCGGTTCCTCGCCGGGATCCGGGGAGGAACCGGGATCGGGTCGATCGGCCAGTTCGGGGATGACCTCCAGGGCGAACAGCGACAGCGGCTGGTGGAGGGCGAAGCGATCCTGGAGGTCCATGCCGACCGAGACGTGACGCCCCTGATCGTCCGGCTCGTCGAGTTCGACGACCACCCCGGCGTCGCGCAGCGACCGGTAGATGCCGATGGCCCGCCGGATGTGCTGGCGTTGGCGGTCCCGGGGCTCGTGGTTGTCCAGCAGCAGGCGCTTCAGGTCGAGGCGGCCGTCGCCGGGCCGGGACAACATGTTGAGCACCATCTGGTGGGTCATGTCGAAGCTGGAGATCAGCGGTTCCGGGGTGCCGTCGACCAGCTTCTGGAACGACTCGTCGTTCCAGTGGGCGTAGCCCCGCTCGGGGGGCTTCTTCTTGACCAGCTTCTTCTTCTTGCCCGGATCGGCCGCCACCTTGGCCTCGGCCCGACGGTTCTCGATCCAGTGGACGGGCGCCTGGACCCACACGTGGCCCTCGTCGTCGAATCCCCGACGACCGGCCCGGCCAGCGATCTGGGCGAACTCCCGGTTGCCCAGCAGGCGGGTCGAGATCCCGTCGTACTTGCACAACTGGGTGAACAGCACGGTGCGGATGGGCACGTTGACGCCCACCCCGAGGGTGTCGGTGCCGCAGATCAGTTTCAGCAGCCCGGCCTGGGCCAGCTTCTCGACCAGCAGTCGGTAGCGGGGCAGCATCCCGGCGTGGTGCAGGCCGATGCCGTGGCCGATGAACCGCTTCAGGTCCTTGCCGATCGGGGTGTCGAACCGGAACCCGCCCACCTCGGCGCGCACGGCGGCCTTCTCGTCCTTGGTGAGGACGTCGAGGCTGCACAGGTCCTGGGCCTTCTCCGACGCCGCCTTCTGGGTGAAGTGGACGATGTAGACGGGTGCCCGATCGGAGTCCAGGAGCTCGGTGATCGACTCGTGGAGCGGTGTCTCCCGGTATTCGAAGGTGAGGGGCACCGGTCGGACCGTGCCGGCCACCGTCACCGCGGGGCGTCCGGTGCGACGGGTCAGGTCCTCGGTGAAGCGGGCCGTCGGGCCGAGGGTGGCCGACATGAGCAGGAACTGGGTGTCGGGCAGTTCCAGAAGCGGGACCTGCCACGCCCAGCCCCGCTGGGGGTCGCCGTAGAAGTGGAACTCGTCGGCCACCACCAGGCCGAACGGACAGTCGGCGCCCTCCCGGAGTGACTGATGGGCGAGGATCTCGGCGGTGGCGCAGATGATCGGAGCGTCCGGGTTGACCGAGGCGTCGCCGGTGACCATCCCGACGTGTTCGGGGCCGAAATCACGGGCCAGGGCGAAGAACTTCTCCGAGACGAGGGCCTTGATCGGGGCGGTGTAGATGCTGCGCTCGCCCCGGGCCATCGCCGCGGCGTGGGCCGCGGTGGCCACCAGGGACTTCCCCGAGCCGGTGGGGGTGGCCAGGATCACGTGGGTGCCGGCCAACAGTTCGAGGATGGCCTCCTCCTGGGCCTCGTAGAGCTCCAGGTTGCGTTCGGCCGTCCAGTCGATGAACAGGTCGGCAACCTGGTCCGGTGAGGTGCCGACCGGAATCCGGTCGGCCAGGGTGGCCGCGCTGGCCGATGCGGTGGGATCGGTCACCGGGCCACCAGCCCGAACCGGTCGGCCAGCAGTTGGTAGGAGCGGACCCGGGCCTCGTGGTCGTGGCAGATGGTGACCACCATGACCTCCTCGGCGCCGCTGGCCTCGGCCATCTCGGTGAGGCGGGCCCCCACCCGGTCGGGGGTGCCGGTGGCGATGGACCGGCGACCCGGCTGGACGGCCAGAGGGGCGGGCCTGGCCGGGGTCGTGTCCGGGTTCGATGGAGTGGGGGTCGGGGCGGGTACGGGTCCCCGCAGGCCGGCGGCCCGCCACGCCCGGACGGCGGCCACGATGGCGTCGGCCTCCTCGTCGGTGTCGGCACAGACCGCGCTGGCGCACAGCAGCACCCGTGGTTCGGCGCAGCGGGCCGACGGGCGGAACTGGCGACGGTAGGCGTCGATGATCGGGGCGCCGTCCACCTGGGCGATGAAGTCGGCCCAGCCCAGCGGCAGGCCGAAATGGGCGGCGAAGGCCGCCGAGTCGGGGCTGGACGCCAGCAACCAGATCTCCGGCGGCTCGTCGGGACGGGGCGTGGCCCGCACCCCCTGGATCGGACTGTGGGCGGGCAGCGTGTCGTCGACCAGGTGGACCAGTTCCTCGACCTGGTTGGGGTAGTTCTCCAGCGGGGTGCGTGCGCCACCGCGGGCCAGGGCGGCGGCCGTGAGGTGGTCCGAGCCGGGCGCCCGACCGACGCCCAGGTCGATGCGACCCGGGTGGAGGGAAGCCAGCACGTTGAACGACTCGGCCACCTTCAAGGGGGCGTAGTGGGTGAGCATCACGCCGCCCGAACCCACCCGGATCCGATCGGTCGATCCGGCGATCGACCCTATGAGGGCCTCGGGGCTGGAGCCGGCCAGCCCGGTCATGCCGTGGTGCTCGGCCACCCAGTACCGGTGGTAGCCCATGGCCTCGGTGCGGCGGGCCAGGTCGAGGGTGTTGCGCAGGGCGTCGCCGGCCGTCGAACCCTCGGGAACCGGCGACTGGTCCAGCACCGACAGGCGGATCACGGCGTCACCTTCGGATCGACGTCGGGCACGGGACGGAGCAGGGCTGCCCTCTCGGCCTCGACCACGGGATGGAAGGCACAGTCGGGGAGGTGGTCGTTGACCATGCCCATGGCCTGCATGAGGGCGTAGATGGTGGTCGGTCCGACGAACGACCAGCCCCGGCGCTTGAGGTCACGGCTGAGCGCCGTGGACTCCACGGTGGTGGCCGGAATGGCGGCCAGGCCGCTTGCCTCACTGGTCGCCCCATCGGCCGGCCCGTCGACCCGGGTCGGACCGGTGGGCTCGAAATTCCACAGGTAGGCGGCCAGCGAACCGAACTCGTCGATGGTCTCCAGTGCCCGGGCTGCGTTGTTGATGGTCGACTCGATCTTTCCCCGATGACGCACGATGCCGGCGTCAGCCAGGCAGCGGGCCACGTCGTCATCGGTGAAGCGGGCCACCGCGGTCGGATCGAAGCCGGCGAAGGCGGTCCGGAAGTTCTCCCGCTTTCGCAGGATGGTCAACCACGACAGGCCGGCCTGGAACCCCTCCAGACAGGTCTTCTCGAACAGGCGGATGTCGTCGACCACCGGACGGCCCCACTCGTCGTCGTGGTAGGCGCGGTAGTCGTCGTGGTCGCCGGGCCACGGACAGCGGATCACGCCGTCAGTGAACGGGCCGTCAGTGACTGGCTCTCCGCTTCCGTCCGGCATGGGGGTCGACAGTACGCTCCGCCCCGTTCCAAGAGACCCTCGGAGGCCCAGTCCATGATCATCATCGCCGGTTCCATCTCGATCGACCCCGAGCGGGTCGATGCCATGTTGGAGGCCATCGTGCCGCTCATGCAGGCCACCCACGCCGAGGAGGGCTGCATCGACTACGTCCTGAGCGCCGATCCGGTCGAGGCCGGCAAGATCCGGATCTTCGAGAAGTGGGCATCGGACGAGGCCCTCGGGGCGCACATGACGGCGCCCCACATGGGTGTCTTCCAGAAGGCGCTCAAGACGGTCGGTGTGACCGGCATGTCGGTCCAGCGCTTCGACAACGCCGAAGAATCCAAGCTCTTCTAGGCGGGATCCTCCGGGCGGGACCTCTTGAGCCGAGGACCGGTCAACTGGCGTCGGCGAGGTGGCGGGCCACGTCGGACCAGCGGTCCAGCAGGTCGGGGTCGCGTCGCCAGTGGTCCAGCGCCGTGTAGGTCATGACCCGGGTTCGGGGCGCCACTCCCCGGTAGCGGTCGGCCAGCACGCCACCGAGATCGGACCACGTGGCGCTCACCGTGTAGTGGTCCAGCACGTCGTCGGTGATCAGCCCGACCATGGTGGCCATGTCGCCCGATCGCTGGCAGGCGTTCAACTCGCCCTGCAGGCCGTCGAACCCGTGGTGTTCGAGCACCGGGGCGTAGTTGGGCGTCGATCCGTAGAAGGCAATGGTGGCCCGGTTGGCCTCGCGGGCCGCGGCGATCTCCTCGTCGGTGTCGCCGACGGCGATGATCACCGGGCAGACCACGGTCACGGCGTCCATCGACCGGCCGGCTGATGCCGCTCCATCGGCCACCTGGGGGAGTTGCACGTCGGTGAGCCAACCGGGGGAGTGCATGGGGTGGATGTGGACGCCGTCGCACTCGGCACCGGCCATGCGACTCATCCACGGCAGTACGGCCGAGATGTAGACGGGCGGGTCGGGAACGTCGATGGGCCCCGGCGACCACATGCGGGGCAGCAGGTTGAACGAGTAGTACTCACCCTCGAAGGCCAGTTTCTCCTCGCCCCGGAAGGCCCGGAAGATGGCCTTTACGGCCTGCACATACTCCCGTAGCCGTGGCCCGGGCGGGGCGTACGTGCTGGAGTAGCGGCGTTCCACGTGGGCCTTCACCTGAGTGCCGAGGCCGACCACGTAGCGCCCGCCGGTGGCCTCGGCCAGCTCCCACGCCATCTGGGCGGTGACCATCGGGCTGCGGGGGAAGGCCACGGCGATGGCCGTGCCCAGGCCGAGGCGTTCGGTGGCCAGGGCCGACGCAGCGCACGACAGCGAGGCGGTGCGGCCGCCCTCGGTGAACCAGAGGGTGCCGAAGCCCGCCGATTCGGCCCGTCGGGCCAGATCGCCGACCTGTCGGAGAGGCAGGGGCGACGCCATCATGTCGAGAGTCAGGTTGGCGGTCATGGGCCGACGGTAGTGGTGGCCATCGGAGGGCCGGGCACCGGCGCCCTGCCGTCGGCACGCGTCTTTCCGGGGGTTGCGGCGCCGGTGTAGGTTCGCCGCCCATGGACACCTCACTTGCCAGGAACTTCGCCGACATCATCGACCTGGGGGCGGCCGCCCACGGCGATCGGGACATGTTCGTCCTGGGTGACGACCGGACGTCGTGGAATGAGATGCAGGCCCGGGCCGGACGGGTGGCCAATGCTCTGGCCGCCGAAGGTGTGGATAGCCAGGAGCGGGTGGCGTTCATCGACAAGAACTCCGTCGAGTACTTCGAGGTCCTGTACGGATGTGCCTACCGAAACGCGGTGACCGTCGCCGTCAACTGGCGTCTCGCCCCGCCGGAGATGGCCTACATCGTCAACGACTCACAGGCCACGGTGCTGGTCGTCCATCAGGAGTTCGCCGACCATCTGGCCGCCTTCCGAGATGACCTGAACCACGTCACGACGGTCGTGGTGATCGGCGACGGGGGTGACGATGCGTCATACGTGGCGTGGCGTGACGCCCACGGCCCGGAGTGCGAGAAGATCCCGTCAGCCGACAGTGACGTCTGTTCACAGCTCTACAGCTCGGGAACCACCGGACACCCCAAGGGAGTGCAGAGCACCAACGCCAACTTCCAGGCCCTGTTCGCCACCGTCGACTGGGAAATGACCGATGACTCCCGGAACATGGCCGTGCTGCCGTTCTTCCATATCGGTGGAGGTGGTTGGGCGCTGTTCGGAATGGTCAGTGGGGCCACCACGTTCACGGTGCGCGACTTCGACCCGGTGGGCGTCCTGCGGGGGATCGAGGAGGAGGGCATCACGTGTGCCATCTTCGTGCCGGTCATGTTGCAGTTCTTCCTCATGGTGCCCAGCGACGGGATCGACCTCTCGTCGATGGAACGGATTGCCTACGGGGCCTCGCCGATCAGCGAGGACGTGCTGGTGAAGTCCATGGCGCAGTTCGGTTGCGAGTACTTCCAGGTGTACGCCATGACCGAGACCACCGGCGCAGGCACCACCCTGGGTCCCGAGGACCACGGGGGCGACGCCGATCCGAAGTTGCTGCGGTCGGCCGGCAAGCCCATCCGGGGCATGGAGATGAAGATCGTCGATCCGGACACCGGTGAGATGCTGCCCGACGGCGAGGTGGGTGAGGTCTGGATGCGCCACGACGGCAACATGCTGGGCTACTGGAACCTGCCCGAGGAGACGGCCAAGACCCTGCCCGGTGACGGTTGGTTGCGGTCCGGCGACGCGGCCTATCTGGAAGACGGCTACCTCTACATCCACGACCGGGTGAAGGACATGATCGTGTCGGGCGGCGAGAACGTGTACCCGGCCGAGATCGAGAACGCCCTCATGTCCCACGAAGGTGTGGCCGACGTGGCCGTCATCGGCGTGCCCGACGAGCGGTGGGGCGAGGCCGGAAAGGCCCTGGTCATCGCGGTGCCCGATTCCGGGGTCACGGCCGACGACATCCTCTCGCACGCCCGAAAGCACCTGGCCGGCTTCAAGTGCCCGCAGACCGTCGAGTTCATCGAGGAGATCCCCCGCAACCCGACGGGCAAGATCCTCAAGCGCATTCTGCGTGAGCCCTACTGGGAGGGTCACGACCGCCGGGTCGGCTGAACCGGTTTCCGGGCGCTGGTCTCCAGCATCTGAGCGCTGGGCGCGCCCGCTGCGGGCGGCCGGCGAGCGTCCCCCTAGGGTCGCCGCCCATGGACATCAGACTGGACGGCAAGGTCGCCATCGTCACCGGCGGCTCAAGGGGAATCGGTCGGGGCATCGCCTCGGCCATGGCATCTGCGGGGGCCAAGGTGATGATCACCAGCCGCAACGAGGACTCGTGCGCGGCCACCGTCGAGGAGCTTCGGGCGTCGACCGGCGGTGATCTGGCCTACGTGGCCGGCCACGTCGGCAAGACCGAGGACATGGACCGGGTACTGGACGCCACCCTGGAGGCCTTCGGGGCCATCGACGTGCTGGTCAACAACGCAGCAACCAACCCGTACGCCGGTCACGTCATCGACATCGACGTGCCCCGCTGGGACAAGACGTTCGCCACCAACCTGACCACCCCGCTGGTCTGGACCCAGGCGTGCTGGAACCGGTGGATGAAGGAGCACGGCGGCTCAGTGGTCAACATCTCGTCGGTCGGCGCCTTCGGCACCAACGCCATCCTGGGCGTCTACGACCTGACCAAGCGGGCGCTCATCCACCTGACCGAACAGCTGGCCGCCGAGATGGGTCCGGCGGTGCGGGTCAACGCGGTGTGCCCGGGCCTGATCCGGACCGATTTCGCCAAGGCGTTGTGGGAGGACGGCCGGGGCGACGCCATTGCCGAGGCCCTTCCCATGAAGCGTCTGGGCGAGCCGGAGGACATCGCCAACACGGCCCTGTTCCTGGCCTCGGACGCCGCCTCATGGATGACCGGCCACGCTGTGCTGGTCGATGGCGGACAGTTGATCAACATCAACTGATCCGGGTCGGCGAAGCCGAGCAGAGAGACGCGGGACAGGTCATGGAACTGGTCATGCTGGGCACCGGCAGCCCGCTACCCGACGCCCGACGAGCCGGGCCGGCACAGCTGGTGGGCGTGGACGGACGGTGGTTCCTGATCGACGCCGGCCGGGGATGCCTGATGCGTCTGGTGGCCGCCGGGGTGGCGCCGACGGCGGTCGAGCAGCTGCTGGTCACCCATCTCCACAGCGACCACGTCACCGACGTCAACGACCTCATCACCACCCGGTGGATCGGAGGGCTGCCGCCCGCGCCGCTTCCGGTGGTCGGGCCGCCCGGGACCGATCAGTTCGTCGACGACACCCTGCAGATGCTGGGACCGGACATCGCGTGGCGGGTCGGTCACCACGACGACCTGCCCTCCGGACCGGAGGTGACGGTCACCGAGACCGAGGGCACCACGGACGGTTCGATCGGCGACGTGCTGCTCGACGACGGCGTGCGGATCACCGCGGCGCCCACCGATCATCGGCCGGTGCATCCGACAGTGGCGTATCGATTGGACGTCGACGGCCGGTCGGTGGTGCTGGGCGGTGACTCGGTGCCGTGTGACGGGCTGGACGCCCTGTGTGCCGGGGCCGACGTGTACGTGCAGACCGTGGTTCGCGACGACCTCATCTCGGCCATTCCCCTACCCCGACTACAGGACGTCCTCGACTACCACTCGACGGTGGCCGACGCGGCCCGCACGGCGGCCCGGGGAGGAGTGGGCACCCTCGTGTTGAACCACTGCGTGCCCGCACCGGGCGTTGATCCGGACGGCCCGAACGGCCGCGCCGAGTGGCTGGCCATGGCCGCCGAGCACTTCGACGGCGAGATCCTGTTGCCCGACGACCTGGATCGGATCCCGGTCGGCGGCTGAGGCTGGTCAGACCTCGAGTTGGGCGGCCACCGCCTGGGCGGCGTCGATGAACTCCTCGACCATGTCCATCACCACCTGGCCGGCACCCCGACTCCGGTTCATGGTGCCCACCACCTGACCCACGAAGTAGGTGGCCAGGTCCTGAGCGCCCGAGCCCTCATGGTGGGCGGCCCGGTTGATGCGGTCGACGGCCGCCCCGGTGAGCATGGGTTGGAGCGGCATGCCCAGTGGCGCCGGCGTGTCGTCGCGGTCCCATTCCTCGGTCCAGGCGGTGCGGAGCATCCGGGCCGGCTTACCGGTGAGGGACCGTGACCGGAGGGTGTCGCCCGATCCGGCGGCCAGCATCTTGTCCTTGACGACCGGGTGGGTCTCGGCTTCCTCGGTGGTCAGCCAGACCGATCCGCACCAGACGCCGTCGGCACCCAGTGCCATGGCGGCCGCCATCTGACGGCCCCGACCGATTCCTCCCGCGCCGAGGACCGGCACCGGAGCGACGGCGTCGACCACCTCGGGGAGCAGCACCATGGAGCCGATGTGGCCGGTGTGGCCTCCGCCCTCGGTGCCCTGGGCGATGATGATGTCGGCGCCGGCGGCCACGTGGCGTTCGGCATGGACCTTCGTCCCGGCCAACGCGCCCACCTTCACACCGGCCTCGTGGCAGCGTTCGACCATGTCCCGGGGTGGCGGGCCGAGGGCGTTGGCCACCAGTACCGGGCGGTGGGCCAGGGCGATGTCCAACTGACGGTCGGCCCGGTTGGCTGAGAACGGGGCATCCCCGGGCCGAGCCGCCCATCCGGTGGAGTCGGGGTTCTCAGGCACTCCGTACCGCTCGAGGAGTTCGTCGAGGAACTCCCGGTGGGCGCCGGGGATGGTCGACACCAGGTCGGCCACCGAGAGGCCGCCCTCGTCGGACCCCGCGTAGCGGGCGGGCACGATCAGGTCGATGCCGTACGGGCGGTCGCCCAACTCGTCCTCGATCCAGGCCAGGTCGGTTTCCAGTTGCTCGTCGCTGTGGGCCACTGCGCCGAGCACGCCCAGGCCTCCGGCCTTGGATACGGCGACCACCACGTCACGGCAGTGGGTGAACGCCACGATGGGGAACTCGATGCCGAACATCTCGGTGATCGGGGTCTGCATGGGATCTCCTGTTTCTGGGCCCTGTCCGGGGCCGTTGCCGAACTCAGATCGAGACGAGCCCGGCGGGGTCGAGGTCGCACGGCTGGCCGACCAGGTCGGCGGCCAGCAGTGCGTCGAGCGTGGCACGGTCGTCGGTCCCGCCCCACACCCGGGAACCATCGGGGCCGTCAGCGGTGAGGGCGGCCACCAGAGCCTCGGTGGGCCGGCCGTGGCGGTCGTGGCGGACGGTGTAGCCGTCGACAATGGCCGTACCGGCGAAGTCGGGGTCGGGGGTCCGGGTGGGCTCGTGGGCCACTTCATCGGCACCCTCGAGCGAACAGAACGCGTTGACCGGTGGCTCGGTGCCGTAGATCCCGAAGGCGTGCTTGCCGAGGTAGCCGCCGTTGGCGTACAGCAGGCCGGTCCCCGGAGCCTCGCGGAGACGACCGACGAGGGTGGCCAGGGACTGTCCGACCGAGTTGGAGTGCGGTCCGCCGGCGAAGGTCAGGCCACCGTTGGTGGTCAACGGTCGGGTCTCGGCATCGGCGTCGAGACCCAGTTCGGTGGCGCACACCTGGACCGAGGACGGGAAGCAGGCGTACAGGTCCAGGTGGTCGACCTCGTCGAGGTGCAGGCCGGCCGCCGACAGGGCGTCGGCACCGCTGACGCGGATACCCGGCGAGCGGTGGAGATGCATCCGGACGCTCGGCGAACCCGGGTCGTCGGCCCGGGTGGCCACGTGGGGGAAGATCCACCGGTCGCGACTGATGCCGAGGGCCTCGGCCCGGGCCGCCGAGGTGACCAGCACGGCGCTGGCCTGATCGACGTTGTTGTTGGCCATCATGGCCCGGGTGTAGGGGGCGGCGACCATGCGGTTCTCGCCCGACGGGGTGGAGATGGCCTCGCCGTCCATGGGGGTGCGGGTGGCGGCATGGGGGTTGGCACACGCCACCTCGTTGAAGCGGGCCCAGAGGGCGCCCACCCGCTGTCGGTGCTGCTCCACGGTCTCGCCCCGGGCATGCCGGATGGCCGACTCGGCGATCGGATAGAAGACGCCGGGCTCGATCAGGCCACGGGACTCCTCGTGATCGGTGGCCATGTCGAGTCCGCCCTCGAAACGCTCGGCGGGCGGCAGCGCCTCGTCGACGTCGCGACGGACGATCACCTCCAGCCGACGGGCCCGACGTCGGGACCGGAACACCTCGCCGCCCACCATGAGCGCCGCATCCAGTTCGCCGTCGGCGATTCGTGTCGAGAGGTGGGCCAGCAGGCGTTGGGGGGAGGTCCCGGACAGGCCGGTGAGCAGCGTGGTGGCCGCTGACGCGCCGAGGGCATCGGCCACCTGTCGACCGGGGTCCCGGTAGCTCCAGATGCCGCCGACCACTGCGACGACGTCGACCGAGGCCTCGCTTCCCGGTGCGGTGGCGTCGATGGCGGCCGAACGACCGGCATCGATCATGAGTTCCAGCGGAGTTCGGGCGACCGTCGGATCGTCGACCCGGTCGGTGACCTGGGCGACGCCGACGATGACCGGGGTTCGGGGGTCCAGTGGCACGGAGTCATCATCGCCGGGCCGGGCCGGCCGCAGGGAACCGGCCCGGACACCCGGCCGGTGGCGACGCCTACAATCGAAACGTGCCGTATCAGACGCCGGAGTACCACCCGGCCTTCGAGGAGTACTGCGAGACGATCTTCGAACTGGCCGAGGACGACCTGGAGGTCATCCAGGCCCGTATCGCCGAACGCCTCGAAGTGAGCCGTCCCGCGGTGTCCGAGATGGTCAAGCGCCTCGAGAAGGCCGATCTGGTCAGCGTGGATGATTCGGGTATCTCCCTGACCGACGATGGCCGTGAGTTGGCCACCTCGGTGGTGCGTCGACACCGACTGGCCGAGCGGTTCCTGACCGACGTGCTCGGCCTGACGTGGACCGAGGCCCACCACGAGGCCGGCAAGTGGGAACACGTCATCTCTCCGGCCGTGGAGACAGCGCTGGACCGGTTGCTGGGCGAGCCGACCACCTGTCCGCACGGAAATCCGATCCCCGGTAGTTCCTACCGCGAGCCAGACACCCGGAACCTGTCCGACGTGGGCGTGGGCGAGTCGTTCACGGTCAGCCGGATCCCCGAGGAACTCGAGTTCACCGAGGGGCTGCTGCAGTTCCTGGAGGACGCCAGCCTGGTGCCCGGTGAAGAGGGCTCGGTCACCGCGTCTGACGGTGGCGCCGTTACCGTCGAGATCGGTGGTGGCCGGGTCGATGTCCAGCCGTTCGCCGCCGACCGGATCCTGGTCACTACTCGCTGAGAGCCGGTCGCTGAGAGCGCGTCAGCGCAGGTGGTCGCTGCGGCGTACCACCAGCAGCCAGGTCATCAGGGCGCTGATGAGCACCAGTATGAGGGCCAGGATGGCCATCTCGGGGAGGAAGAGCGCCTCGTAGGTTCCCCAGACCTGGGTGGCCAGCGTCCGGAACCCGATGGGCGAGGCCAGCAGGGTGGCCGGGAGTTCCTTCATGGTCGACAGCATGACCAGCCCGGCCCCGGCGGCCAGACCGGGCAGCATCAGCGGCAGCTCCACGGTGGCCAGACGTCGGAGGCGACCGGCGCCCAGCAGGCGGGCCGCGTCCTCCATTCGGGCCGGCACCGCGTCGACGGCTACCTGGGCGGTGCGGACGGCCTGGGCACCGAAGTGCACCACGTAGGCGAAGACCAGCACCGGCATCGAGCCGATCAGGAAGTCGAACGGTGAGGCGTGCATCGTCCAGAAGATCAGTGAGAGGGCCACGACCAGACCGGGGATGGCGAAGCCGGCGACCACCACCGCGTTGACGGCACCCCCGAGACGGGACTGATGGCGGGTGGTGAGGTAGGCCACGGGTAGCACCACGGCGACGGCGATCACCGCGGTGGTGACCCCGATCCACACCGTGTTCCACGTGGGGGCCAGCACGTCGTCCCAGTCGAGGCGGAGCGGGGCACCGCCGCGACGGGATCGTATCCAACCGAAGAGTCCCCAGTCGGCCAGCGACACGGCCGGAGCCACCAGGGCCAGCCCGACCACGCCTGCCACCAGACCGGTCGCCGGAGCGGTCCAGCGACCGAGGGGGACGGTCAGGGCCCGCCGGTCACCCACCGTGGCGTCGCCGGTCAGGAGCGCACCGCGCCGGGCACCCGCCCGGGCAATGGTCCGCTCGGCGGCCACCACCACCAGGGCCAGGACGAGCAGCAGGAGGGCCAGGGCGAAGGACCGGTCCCGATCGAACAGACGGGTGCGGAAGATCGTCTGGGTGAGGGTCTCGAACCGCATGAGATGGACGGCGCCGAAGTCGCTCACCGTGTACAGGAAGACCAGCAGTGAGCCGGCGGCCACCGACGAGGCGATCTGGGGGAGGACGACCCGGCTGAACACCCGGGCTGGACGGTCGCCGAGCAGTCGGGCGTTCTCCTCGAAGGCGGTGGGGAGCGAGGCCAGGCGGGCCGCCACCGGGAGGTACACGTAGGGGTAGGTGAACAGGGTCAGGACCAGCCATGCACCGGTGAGGCCGTGGAGGCGCAGGGTGAGGTCGAAGCCCAGGTCGGCCGCCAGGTCGTGGACGATGCCGCCCGGGGTGAGCCCGGAGATGAAGGCCGCCGCGCCCACGAAGCTCGGGTAGACGAGGGGAAGGGGGACGACGACCCGCCAGAACCGTCGTCCGAACAGGTCGGTCCGGGTGGTCACCCAGGCCAGGGCGGTTCCCAGCACCGCGGTGGACGCTGAGACGAGGACGGCCAGTTGCACGGTGCGCCACAACGGGGAGAGCGTCCGTGAGGTGGTCAGCAGGGCCAGCGGTGACTCGGTGCCCCCGATGACCCGCCAGGCCACGTAGCCGCCGGGGAGTGCGAAGGCGGCCGCCACGAGGACGGCCGCCATCGGCAGGAGAAGCTGGGGCCGACCGCGTCCCGCCCGGATGCGGTCGACCCCGGTGGGCCCGTTCAACACGGGCACACGATCACTGGTCGAGGATCCCGCTGGCCTCGATGATCTCAATGGTGCGGGTGAACTCGGCGGCCACGTCGTCGATGTCGACGGCGCCAATGGGCGACTACGCGACGGCGAGCTCGACTCCCGTGTCGGCGGGCG
>JAAZXY010000015.1 GCA_014239855.1 Acidimicrobiales bacterium
CCCACGTGGTGGTCAACGACGTTGACGCCGAACGGGTCGCCACCGTCGTCGACGGAATCACCGCCGCTGGCGGCTCAGCCATCGGCACCCCGGCCGACGTCTCGGACTCGGCCCAGGTGGCCACCATGTTCGACACGGCGGTGGAGGCCTTCGGAACGGTCGACGTGCTGGTCAACAACGCCGGCATGGTCAGCCCGATGCTCCACTTCTTCGAGGCCGACGAGGCCTGGTGGCGACGCATCATCGACGTCAACCTGACCGGCCACTTCCTCTGCTCGCACCGGGCGGCCCGCATCATGGCGGCGGCCGGCCACGGCGTCATCATCAACATGTCGTCGGGCGGCGCCACCCGGGCCCACCGGGCGTTCACCGCCTACGACGCATCCAAGGGCGGCATCGAGGCCCTCACCCGGGCCATGGCGCTCGACCTGGGCCCGTACGGCATCCGGGTGTGTGCCCTCATGCCGGGTTCCATCGACACCGAGGGCATGGACGAGGCGGCCCGCAACCTGCGGGGCGAGAACATCCCCCTGGGGCGCCCCGGCGATCCGGACGACATGGCCGGGCCGGCTCTCTTCTTGGCGTCCGACGACGCCTGCTACATCACCGGCGACGTCATCAAGGTGGACGGCGGGATGCTCTCCCAGCAGCGTTCGGCCACCGTCGACATCATGCCTCCCAGCGACTTTCCGTCGTTGGAGCAGGTCCTCAACGGGGACTGAGAGGCCGACCATGGGCAGCATGCGGATCGGCGCCGACGTCGGAGGCACGTTCACCGACGTCGTCCTGGAGATGGACGACGGGCACGGCGGCGGGACCCGCATGTTCTCCACCAAGGTCCTCACCACGTACGACGCCCCCGAGCGGGGCATCCTCGACGGGGTGGCCACCGTGGTGGCCGAGGCGGGAGCCGACCTGGCCGACCTGGACACGTTCATCCACGGGACGACGCTGGCCACCAACGCCCTCATCGGCCGAACCGGCGCCCGGACGGCGCTGGTCACCACCGACGGCTTCCGCGACACCATCGAGATGCGGACCGAGAGTCGGTTCGAGCAGTACGACCTCAACCTGGTGCTGCCCACCCCGCTCATCGAACGCCGTGACCGCCATGTACTGCGGGAGCGCATCGCGGCGGACGGCACCGTGCTGCGGCCGTTCGACGAGGCCGAGGCCCGGGCACTCATCGAGGTACTGGCCGACCGTCCCGCCGACGAGGCCTACGAGGCCATCGCCGTCGGTTTCATCCACGCCTACGTGGACGGCAGCCACGAGCGCCGCTTCCGCGACCTTCTCCAGGAACGCCTCCCCGACGTACCGGTGTCGATCTCGTCGGAGGTCGCCCCCCAGATGCGGGAGTTCGAACGGTTCAACACGGTGTGCGCCAACGCCTACGTGCAGCCCCTCATCGCCACCTACCTGCGGAGCCTCGCAGCCCAACTGCTCGAGACGGGCGCCACGTGCCCGGTGTACCTCATCCACTCGGGCGGTGGCCTCATCAACGTCGACGGGGCGGCCCGGTTCCCGGTTCGACTCATCGAGTCCGGCCCCGCCGGTGGGGCCATCTTCGCGGCCGACATCGCGGCCCGCCACGGCCTGGACCGGGTGCTGTCGTACGACATGGGCGGCACCACGGCCAAGATCTGCCTGATCGAGGACCAGACGCCCCGCACGGCCAAGACGTTCGAGGTGGCCCGCACCCACCGCTTCACCAAGGGCAGCGGCATGCCCATCTCCATCCCGGTCATCGAGATGATCGAGATCGGGGCCGGCGGCGGGTCGATCGCCACGGTCGACGTGTTGGGCCAGATCCGGGTCGGGCCGTTGAGCGCCGGATCGGAACCCGGGCCGGCGGCCTACGGGCTGGGCGGCACCGAGCCCACGGTGAGTGACGCCAATCTGGTGCTGGGTCGACTGTCGGCCGACACGTTCGGCGCACCGGGCATCGACCTGGATGATTCGGCGGCCCGCGACGCCCTGGACCGGTCGGTCGGCACGGCCCTGAACATGGACGCCGAGACGGCGGCGGTGGGCGTGGCCGAGGTGGTCGACGAGAACATGGCCAACGCGGCCCGCGTCCACGCCGTCGAAAACGGCAAGGACGTCGCGGCGTTCACCATGATCGCTTTCGGGGGTGGCGCCCCGCTGCACGCCGGACGGCTCTGCGAGAAGTTGGACGTCGACGAACTGCTGGTGCCACCGGGCGCCAGCGTGGGATCGGCCATCGGCTTCCTGCGGGCCCCTTTCGCCTACGAGGCCCTTCGCAGCCACCACGCCACCGTGGACCACTTCGACCCGGACGCCGTCAACCGGATGCTGGTCGACCTGGCCGACGAGGCCACGGCCTTCGTGTCCGAAGCACTGGCCTCGACCGGTGCGTCGGTGGCCGACGTGCCGTTGGAAACCGAGCGCTGGGCCTACATGCGTTACGCCGGGCAGGGCTGGGAGATCCCGGTGCCCGTCGACGCGGCCCCGTTCGACGCGGTGGGCGGCGAGTTGCTGGCCAACCGTTTCGAGAAGGCCTACGAGGAATTCTTCGGCCGGGCCATTGCCGGTCTGGCTGTCGAGGCGATCGGCTGGTCGGTCCGGGTGTCCACCCCCCGACCTCCCGTGGACCGGGTCGAGCGGGTGGCGGCCGCCCGGGACGTCACCCCGCACCGGACCCGGCCCATCCACGACACGGCGTCGGACACCACACGGTCGGCCGGCGTCGTCGAACGGGACGACCTGTCCTCCGGGGATCGGGTGACCGGCCCGGCGGTCATCGTCGAGACCCAGACCACCACGCTGTTGTCGTCACGCCAGCAGGCCGTCATGCAGTCCGACGGCTGCCTACTCGTCACGAGAACGGATGCACGCGACGAGGAGGCCGACCGATGAGCGAGCTGCGCCACCAGGTCATGTGGAACCGACTCATCTCCATTGTCGAGGAGCAGGCCCTGGCGCTGGTCCGTACCGCCTTCTCGACCAGCGTGCGCGAGGCGGGCGACCTGTCAGCCGGCGTCTACGACGTGCGGGGCCGGATGATCGCCCAGGCGGTGACCGGTACACCGGGCCACGTCAACACCATGGCCGCCGCAGTGGCCAACTTCATCGAGGACATCGGTCCCCACCGGATCTACGAAGGCGACTCGTACGTCACCAACGACCCGTGGAAGGGCACCGGCCACCTCCACGACTTCACCGTGGTGAACCCGGTGTTCCGGGCCGGCGCGCTCATCGGCTACTTCGCCTGCACGGCGCACGTGGTCGACGTGGGCGGGCGTGGCTACGGCCCCGACGCCACCGAGGTCTACGAGGAGGGGCTGTTCGTCCCCATCATGAAGTTCGCCGAGCGGGGCGTGGTCAACGAGGACCTCCTCAACATCGTGCGCCACAACGTGCGCGAGGCGGGGCAGGTGGTGGGCGACCTGTACTCCCTGTCGGGCTGCAACGACACGGGCGCCCGACGGCTGCACGCCATGCTCGACGAGTTCGACATCGACGACCTGGAGGACCTGGCGGCATTCGTGTTTGACCGGACGGCGGCGGCCACCCGGGAACGCCTGGCCGACCTCCCGGCCGGGACGTACGCCAACATGATGCGGGTCGACGGCTACAACGACTCGATCGACCTGGCGGTGACGCTCACGGCGACCGACGGTGAGGTACACGCCGACTTCGACGGCACGTCGCCGACATGTGCCCACGGGGTGAACGTACCCCTGACCTACGCCCACGCCTACTTCTCCTACGCCATGTTGGTGGCCCTGGCCCCGGAGATGCCGTCCAACTGGGCGTCGCTGGCCGCCTTCACGGTGAGCGCCCCCGAAGGCTGCATCCTGAACGCCAAGCACCCCGAACCGGTGGCCGTGCGCCACGTCATCGGCCACTTCGTGACCGACCTGTGCCTGGGGGCCATCGCCGGCGTCCTGCCCGACGTGGTGCCCGCCGAGGGTGCCGGGGCCCTGTGGAACTTCCAGGTCAGCGCCCGGGCCAGCGACCCGTCGTCGGGACTACCGCCCCGTGAGGTGCTCATGTTCAACAGCGGCGGCACCGGTGCCCGGCCCACGCTGGACGGCATAAACGCCACGGCGTTCCCCAGCGGCGTACGCACCATGCCGGCCGAGGCCACCGAGCAGTCCGGCCCGGTCGTCGTGTGGCGAAAGGAACTACGCCCCGATTCGGGCGGCGAGGGCCGCCACCGGGGCGGTCTGGGCCAGGTCATCGAGATCGGCCCGGCCGCCGGCTACGACATCTCGGTGTCGTGCATGTTCGACCGGGTGGCCAACCCGGCCCGGGGACGTCACGGTGGGGGCGACGGCGCCCCGGGACGTGTGCACCTCGACGACGGCACGCCCTTCGACGCCAAGGGCAAGCAGCCGGTCCCCGAAGGGCGAACGCTGGTTCTGGAACTTCCGGGTGGAGGCGGGCTCGGCGATCCGGGCGAACGGGACGCCGCCGAAGCGGCCGACGACCGGCACCAGGGGTACGTGTCTTGACCGGCTACGGCACCGTCATCGTGGGCGGGGCCGTCATGGGAAGTTCACTGGCCTACTGGCTGTCGGAGAACCCCGACCACGACGGCACCGTGCTGGTCGTCGAGATGGATCCCACCTTCGAACGGTCGTCGACCACGCTGTCCGAAGCCAGCGTCCGCCACCAGTTCTCCGAGCCGGTCAACATCCGGCTGTCGATGTTCGCCACCGAGTTCATCGCCGGCTTCCACGAGAACGTCCAGGTGGACGGCGAGTCGCCCGAACTCGGTTTCCGGGACACCGGCTACCTGTTCCTGTCCACCGACGACGGGATGGACGTCCTCCGGGAGAACCACGAGGCGCAGCGGTCGTGCGGGGCCGAGGTGGCGCTGCTGTCGGCCGGCGACCTGGCCGAGCGATTCCCGTACCTGTACGTCGACGACCTGGCCGGGGCCAGCCTCGGGCTACGCAACGAGGGCACGTTGGACGCCTATTCGCTGATGCGGGGCTTCCAGCAGCGGGCCCGCCACAACGGTGTGGAGTACGTGACCGACCGGGTGGTCGGGCTGCGGTGCAGCGACACCGGCGACCGGGTCACCCACGTGGAACTGGCCTCGGGTGCGGTCGTGGCGTGTGACCGGGTGGTGAACTGCACCGGTCCCCGGGCCCGATGGATGGCCGACCTGGTCGACCTGCCCCTCCCCGTCGAACCTCGGATACGGGGCGCCTGGGTGTTCGCCTGCCGGACGCCCCTGGAGGGCCCCACCCTGCCGCTGACCATCGACACCACCGGCATGCACGTACGAACCGAGCCACCGCACTATCTGGCCGGCATGCCGCCGATCGACGACATTGCGGTCGACGTCGACGACTTCGCCGTACGTCATGACGAGTGGGAGGGCCAGATCTGGCCCGCCCTGGTGCACCGGATCCCGACCTTCGAGCGGATCGGCGTGACGCACTCGTGGGTCGGCCACTACGCCTACAACACGCTGGACCACAACGGCGTGGTGGGAGCCGCCGAGGCGGTGCCCAACTTCTACTTCTGCAACGGGTTCAGCGGCCACGGCCTCCAGCAGAGCGCCGGTGTGGGCCGGGCCCTGAACGAGCTCATCACCTACGGCGAGTACCGCACCATCGACCTGTCGCAGATGGGCCACGACCGCATCGTCCGCGGCGAACCCTTCCTGGAGAAGGCCATCATCTGAGAACAGGCACCTGAGCGGGTGTCAGCCCTCGCCGAGGTAGGAGGCTCGTAGCTCCGGGTTGGCCATGAGGGCATCGGCGGTGTCGTCGAGCACCACCCGGCCGGTCTGGAGCACCCAGCCACGGTCGGCAATGGACAGCGCCATGTTGGCGTTCTGCTCCACCATGAAGATGGCCATGCCATCGGCGTGGATCTGCTGGATCAACTCGAAGTTCTGCTGGACGAGTGCCGGGGCCAGGCCCATCGACGGCTCATCCATGAGCAGCACCCGCGGCCGCGACATGAGCGCCCGACCGATGGCCACCATCTGCTGCTCGCCACCGGACAACGTGCCCGACTTCTGCGAGAGGCGTTCCTTGACCCGTGGGAACAGGTCGTAGATCTTCTCGAGGTCCTCGGCAATGCCGTCCTTGTCGTTGCGGAGGTACGCCCCGAGCTCGAGGTTCTCCTTGACCGACAGTCGCTTGAAGAGTCGACGGTTCTCGGGAACCATGGTGACGCCGTTGATGACCCGGTAGCTGGTCGGCTTGTCGTTGACGACCTCGCCGTCCAGCACCACCTCGCCCGACGTGGGCGTGACCATACCCAGGAGGGTCTTGAGCGTCGTCGACTTGCCCGAGGCGTTGCCGCCCAGCAGGCAGACCAACTCACCCGGGTAGATGGCCAGGTCCACGTCCTTGAGGATGTGGACGGCGCCGTAGTGGGTGTTGACCTGGCGGAACTCCAGGAGTGCCGTGGCGCCGTTGGTCGAACTGGTCTCACTCATCGGTTGGCCTCCACGGGACGGCCCAGATAGGCCTCGATGACGTCGGGGTTGGTCGACACCTCGTCGTACGACCCCTGGGCGATGGGCACCCCGTGGTCGAGTACCACGACCCGGTCCGAGACGTCACGCACCACCTTCATGTCGTGCTCGATCATGATGATGGTGAAGCCCCACTCGGTCCGGAGCCGGCCGATGAGGGCGGTCAACTCGGCGGTCTCTATCGGGTTCATGCCGGCCACCGGCTCGTCGAGCAGGAGGAGGCGCGGCTGGGTGGCCATGGCCCGTGCGATCTCGAGACGGCGTCGGTTGGCGTACGACAGCACGAAGGCCGGCTGATCCATCCGGTAGCCGACGAGACGGTGGCCGAAGAATTCGAGGACCTCGATGGCCCGCTCCCGAATCTCCCGTTCCTCCTTCTTGAAAGCCTTCGTCTGGAGCAGCGCCCCGTAGATCAGCTGGCTGGTCCGGCAGTGCTGGGCCACCATCACGTTCTCGAGGATGGTCATGTTGGGGAACAACCGCACGTTCTGGAACGTCCGGGCGATGCCCAGGGACGTCACCGTGCTGGGATCCAGCCCCAGGATCGACTCGTCCTCGAAGAGGATGTCGCCCTCGGTGGGCGCCACCAGGCCGGAGATGGTGTTGAAGAACGTCGTCTTGCCGGCGCCGTTGGGGCCGATCACGCTGACGATCTCACCCTCGTTGATGTGGAAGTTGAGGCCCGACAGGGCATCGAGGCCACCGAAGGTGATCTTCAGGTCTCTGATCTCAAGAAGGCTCATTCCTCCTCCCCTCCTCCGTCACCCACTGGCACCGGCGCCGCATCCTCGTCGTCGGCATCGTCGTCGATGCCGGGCTTGTCGCCCTTGAGCCAGGCGTCCTGCAGGAACTCGTCCTGATGCAACTCGCGGCTGCGGCGGGCGCTCGGCACGAGACCTTCGGGGCGCTTGAGCATCATGAAGACGAGCAGCATCCCGTAGATGAGCAACTTGAAGTTCTGGAACTCCTGGAGCAGGCCGGGCTGTTTGGGCCCACCGAGCACGCCGATGAGGACGAATGAGCCGACCATCACGCCGGCGATGTTGCCCATCCCGCCGACGATCACCACCACGAGGATGATGATCGAGATCAGGATCATGAAGCTGGTCGGGAAGACGGAGCCGACCTTGGCCACCAGCACGGCCCCGCTGAAGGCGGCCAGCACGGCGCCCACCACGAAGGCCATCAACTTGGCGCTCACCGTGTTGATGCCCATGGCCTCGGCCACCTGCTCGTCCTCACGGATGGCCATCCAGGCCCGACCCAGGCGGGAGGCCTGCAGGCGCCACGACACGTAGATGGCGATGACGCAGAAGAACAGCACCAGATAGAAGACCGACCTCGGGTCGGTGCCCTTCACCGTGGCGAAGCCCAGGTCGACGCCCGGGACGTTGGTGATGCCCTGGGCGCCACCGAAGTAGGGGCCCAACCAGTCCGACATGAACAGCAGGCGGATGATCTCACCGAAGCCCAGGGTCACGATGGCCAGATAGTCGCCGCGCATTCGGATGACCGGCGCTCCGATCACCAGCCCGACGATGATGGCGAAGATCACCACGAAGATGAGGCTGAAGCCGAAGTGCAGCTCGGGGGCGAACCACGGGCTGTTGGGCGAGGTCAGCACCGCGGTGGTGTAGCCACCGACGGCGAAGAAGGCCACGTAGCCGAGGTCCAACAGGCCGGCCAGACCGACCACGATGTTCAGGCCCAGAGCCAGCAGCAGGAAGAGGCCGACGTTGGCCAGCAGCTCGTTCATGATCTTGCCGAGGAACATGGGCAGGACGATGCACAGGACGGCCACTACGGCGAACAGGATGATGGAGGCCTTCTGTCGTTCGACGCCCTCCATGTCCCGGTAGCGGTTGGTCACCGCCTTGACCCGACCGTTGGTGAGTGCGGCGATCACGACCATCACGGCACCGACCACGATGGTCGACGTCAGCGTGAGGCCACCCTTCTTGGCGTAGATCAGATCGGTCAGCCACTCCAGACCGAAACCCTCGGAAACATCGGAGACCGCCTCCTCCAGCACCGACAGCGACAGCAGCCCGAGCGTGACGATGCCGACGATCCGACGGACGGCCCGAGGCATCACGTGCAACGAGGCGCCGGCCAGGCCGAGCACTCCGCAGGTCACGATCCATGCACCGGCACCGAAGCCCATGCCGTTCTCATAGGTCAGGAAGCGAAAGAGCTTGGGGCTCCAGTTGACCAGCGGGTCACGCAGGTTCCACGAGTCGAGCGCCACCATGAGCAGCGACAGGAGACCGCCGCCGATCACGCCGACCACCAGGCCGGTCACCAGGTCGAAGAGGCCCTGCTTGCGGGACTCGAAGCCCTCCAGGACCACCTGGCTGGCCGACACCCAGCCGATGGCGATGGGGACCAGCACGACCGAGACGTAGCCGAGGCTGAGATAACGCTCGATGATCTCCCGACGATCCAGCTCCACAGGCATGCCGACCAGACAGAGGGCGATCAGGGCACCGCCACAGATCAGCCCCCAACGGAGCACCTTCTTCCAGTCCTGATCCAGGGCCGAGGACGGCATGGGTGCGGTCAAGGTACTCATGCCCGGTCCTCCGATGAGAGCCGCTCTCCGAAGAGCCCGGAGGGCTTGAACAGCAGCACGAGGACCAGCACGGTGAAGGCCACCGCGTCCTTGAGCTGGGACACGCCCGGCACGCCGAGCGGTTCGAGGATGACCAACGGTGCGATGGACTCGGCCGAGCCCAGCGAGATGCCGCCGGCCATGGCGCCACCCAGGTTGCCGATGCCGCCGACCACCGCTGCGGTGAACGCCTTGACGCCGGGCAGGAAGCCGGTCATGTGGGTGACTGAGCGGAACATGAGGCCCCAGAGGATCCCGCCCACGCCGGCCATGGCGCCACCCACCGCGAACGTGGTGACGATGGTGCGGTTCACGTCGATCCCCATGAGGGACGCGATCTCCTTGTCCTCGGCGACGGCCCGCATGGCCTTGCCGGTCTTGGTCCGCTCCACGATGTACCAGAGCCCGGCCATGGAGGCGGCGGCCACGGCCAGCACCAGCAGGCGGGTTCCGGCGATCTCGAACGTCAGGATCGACCGCTGCTTGGACAACCACTCAGGGAGGCGGGGGTAGCTCTTGGTGGACGGACCGAACAGACCGAGCACGAAGTTCTGGATGAAGAACGAGACGCCGATCGACGTGATCAGCGGAATGAGACGGGGCGAGTTGCGGAGCGGTCGGTAGGCCACCCGCTCCATGACCACCGCGGTGAACGTCGAGAAGAAGACGGCCATCACGATGATGAGGACCAGGCAGAGCAGGAAGTTGGACTCCCACATCCCGTTGGCCTGGAACTTGTCCGAGGCAATGAAGCCGGTCATGGCCCCCACCATGAACACCTCGCCGTGGG
The DNA here is from genome assembly GCA_014239855.1 of Acidimicrobiales bacterium. Classification (GTDB taxonomy): domain Bacteria; phylum Actinomycetota; class Acidimicrobiia; order Acidimicrobiales; family MedAcidi-G1; genus UBA9410. The sequence continues at coordinate 9,871 of JAAZXY010000015.1, forward strand.
CGAAGTTGATGAAGCCCAGCACGCCGTAGACCATCGAGTAGCCCAGAGCGATGAGGCCGTACATCGATCCCTGGGAGAGCCCCGAGATGAGTAGGCCCTTGAACTGGTCGCCGGTGAGACCCCGGGCGCCCGGGTTGCGCCACTGGGCGAACGGGTTCTCGGGGTCGAACTGCTGCCAGATGAAGGCCAACAGACCGACCACGATCATGGTCACCAGGAAGACCCGGATGAAGGTGAGGAAGCGGTCGACGGCCACGAGTCGTCGCGCGGACTTCGTCGAGATTGCGTGAGTTGGCACAGATGCTCCGTCTGACGTCACTGGCAAAGGGCAGACGGAAGAGTATCCGCCCAACGGCCTGTCCGTGTGCCCTCCGTCACCGCTGGCGACGACGTCCATCGGTACGCTCGCCCCCATGTCCCGCAGCACCCATCAGGCCCTGGCCGACGAGCGCAACGCCTCCGTCGAGATCTACATCAACGGCGAGTTCTTTCCCCGCCACGAGGCCAAGGTGTCGGTGTTCGACAGTGGCTTCCTGGTGGGCGACGGCGTCTGGGAGGGGCTGCGGCTCCACCATGGCCGGTTCGCCTTCCTGGACCGCCACATGAACCGACTGTTCGCCGGACTGGCCGCCACCGGCATCGATGTGGGCATGACCCGGGACGGTGTGATCGAAGCGCTCCGGGCCACCGTGGACCGCAACGACATGCACGACGACGTCCACGTTCGCCTCATGGTCACCCGCGGCGACAAGAAGACCCCGTCACAGCACCCGTCCAACTGCGTGGGCGGACCGAACGTGGTCATCATCGCCGAGCACAAGGCGGCTGATCCGGCGGTGCTGGCCTCGGGCATCTCGTTGTTCACGGCCACCGTGCGACGACCGCCACCCGACACGCTCGACCAGCGCCTCAACTGCCACTCCAAGATGCACGAGGTGATCGCCCTCATCCAGGCCGTGGAGGCCGGTGCCGACGAGGCCCTCATGCTGGACCCGACGGGAGCGGTGGCCACCTGCAACGCCACCAACTTCTTCATCGTCCGGGAAGGCGGCGTATGGACGTCGACCGGGCACTACAACCTGAACGGCATCACCCGTCAGGTGGTGCTGGAGATCGCGCCGCAGGCCGGGCTGACCGCCCATGAGAAGCCGTTCTCGCTGACCGACGTCTACTCGGCCGACGAGGTGTTCGTGACCGGCACCTTCGCCGGACTCACCCCGGTGGTGTCCGTCGACGGGCGAACCATCGGCAACGGTGGCCCGGGGCCGTTGACGGCCCGCCTGCGCGACCTGTACCACGAGGCTGTCGAAGCCGACGTGACCCGCTGATCCGGGTCCGTCCAGGTCGCGACGCCTTCCTCATGGCCCCTCCGCTCAACTGCCTGCGAATCAACTGCTGGTCGGGGCCGCGCAACATCTCGACGTCGTTCATGTACGCCTTCGGGCAGCGGGCTGACACCACGGTGTTCGACGAGCCCATCTACGCCCACTACCTGCGGGTCACCGGGCGCCAGCACCCCGGGCGGGCCGAGGTGCTGGCCAGTCAGGATCCCGACGGCGAGGCCGTGGTACGGGACCTGATCCTGGGTGACCACCCGACGCCGGTGGTCTTCTTCAAGCAGATGGCCCAGCACGTCGTGGACCTGGACCTGGGATTCCTCGCCTCGTGTCGCAACATGCTCCTGATCCGGGACCCTGAACGGGTGGTGACGTCGTTCGCCAAGAACGTCCCCGACGTGGGGGTGGCCGATACCGGGCTCCCCATCCAGGTGGCGTTGCTGGAAGCCATGCTGACCGCCGGCGAGGACCCGGTCGTCGTCGATTCCGCGGCCCTGCTGGCCGCACCGGAAGCCATGCTCCGACTGCTCTGTGACCGCCTCGGCCTGGACTTCGATCCGGCGATGCTGTCGTGGCCAGCCGGTCCCAAGCCCGCTGATGGCGTGTGGGCCGAGCACTGGTACGCCAGCACCCACCGGTCCACCGGCTTTGAGGCCGGGGCACCGAGCACCGAGCCCGCTCCGCCTCACCTCCGACCGGTGGTCGACGAGGCCCGGAGCCTCTACGAACGTCTGGCGGAGTACGCGCTCACCGTCTGACCCGACACCGTGCACCGGTCGCCGGTGTGCAGCCCGTCGATGCCCTCGGCCAGCACCACCACCGGTACGAGCCGGCCGTAGAGCTCGTCGGCCACCACGGCGCCCAGAGCGATGATCTCATCAGGCTCGGCCATCAGTACGGCCCGCGGGCCGGTTCCGGCCCGGACCGCTTCACACAGGACGCTGCTGCCGCCACTGGAACCCTTTCCTGACGGCATGACCAGCACCCGGTCGGCCACCGATTCCCCGACCTGGGGGTGACGCCGGTCGATGATCCGGCCGGTCGTCGGATCCAGGCCGCCCCAGAAGCTCAGGGGCTCATCGAGGCGCAGGACCTCGCCCGACGCCTCGCCGGCCACCATGGTCCGGCCCTCCAACAGGTCGACGGGTGTTCCCGCCTCAGGCGGGGGTCCCTCAGATAGGGGTCCCTCAGATAGGGGTCCTTCAGACACGGGTCCACAGCCCCTCGTCGCGGACCACCCGGCCGGCGACCGCTGATTCGACGCAGTCCTCGATGCTGCCGAACACCACCTCGACGCCGAGGTTGCCCGGCGCGTAGTAGGCCCACTTGGCCGAATCGGTCATCGAGGTGCCCGACGTGTCCTCGATGATGGACGTGAAGTAGGTGCAGGTGTCGACCACCATCTGGACGCCGGCATCGACCAGACGGTCGGCCCAGCCACGCAACTCGACCTCACGGAGCACATCACGGCCCGTCGAGGCGTAGACGTTGACCCCGTCGTGGATGCGTCGGTCACCCAGCACCTCGACGAGTCGGCCGAACTGCCCGACCGAATAGTGCGGCGTGCCGAGGCTGACCGTGCGGAGGCGATCGTCATCCGTCGTGCTGAGGCGATCCCGGGCGGCCCGGAGATCCTCCGGCCCGACCTCGAACTCGGCCACCGGGGCCCGGCCGCCGAGCGCCGCGTCGAGCGTGGGCGCTTCGGGCGTACTGCCCGCTACGTGGAACAGGCCCACGCTGCCCGTCGACGCCGCGGCGGCACCGAGGGCCTTGAGTCGATCCTCGGAGACCCCGTCGGGCAGTCCCACGATGACCGGAACGGCCTTCCCGACCAGCGGTCCGATCAGGCCACCCAGCACCGGATAGAGGACGTCACGGTCCAGGAGTTCGTCGGACACCCCGTTCAGTCGAACCACCGTGGTGGCCAGCCGGTTGGCGTCAAGGTGCAGGCCAGCGGCCGGCGCCCGGCCGGTGATGGCACAGCACAGGTCGATGAAGTCCCCCCAGCGGTGGGTTCGGGCTCCGAGCACCGAGTTGGCGAACACGATGGCGTTGGACTCGGCCCACGCCACGTGCTCGCCGAAGCCGGGGCGCTCCTCGAGCTGGTAGGGCGCACAGGTCCAGGTCGGCCGGCAACCCATCTCCTCGAACCGATCCATGAGGCGCCGCGACAGTCGGACCTCCTCGGCGTCACCCCGGGAGAGTTCGGGATGGAGCAGGTCCAGGGACGAGACGTTCAGGGTGGTCGGCACCGACACCCGGGCCCCGTCGTCGGCCAGCCGGCCGGCGAAGTCGAGCGACGCCATGCCGGTGAACAGACAGGAGTCGATGTGGGCCCCGACGATGTCCAGCAGCCGTTCGGCCTCCATGGCTTCGGCGACCCGGGTCACCACCCGCATGGCCAGGGCTACCGCCGGCCCCTCTTCGCCCGCCAGACGTGCGGCGTCGCGCTCGTCGAGGCGGAGCATCAGCAGTTGGGGTTGACCTCGGGCTCGTCGGGATCGGGAACTTCACCGTCGATCACCAGCTCCTGCCCCACGAAGAGCAGGTTGGCATCGTCGATGGCGTTGCGTTCCATGATGTCCTCGACCGTGGTGTCGTGGCGCTTGGCGATCTTGGACAGCGAATCGCCGGCCATGACGGTCACGATGAGGACGTCGCCCGTCTCGGCGGGTTCCTCGGCGTCCGGATCGTCGAGCAGGATGACCTGGCCGACGAAGATCTGGTTGGCGTCGCAGAGTTCGTTGATGCGAACCAACGTGTCGACGTTGGTGCCGAACCGCTTGGCGATCTTGGACAGCGAATCGCCGGCCTCTACGGTCACCGACTCGGCAACCTCCGGTGGCGCCTCCGTCGTGGTGGCCGGCGCGGCGGTCGTCGTGGTGGCCGGCGCCTCGTACACGGCCTCCGTGGTGGTCGTGGCCGTGGCGCCAGCGGTCGAGGCATCGGCCGTGGTGGCGGCGAAGATGGCCGTCGTGGTGGTCTGGACGACGACCGGATCGTCGTCGGAGCCTCCACAGGCGGTGGCCACGAGGGCCAGAACGGTCAGGGAAACGGCGAACCTGCGCATGATCGGAGCATAGGTCCGGCCCCCCACTCCGCCGGGTACCCCTCCGACCCGCTCGGCCCGCCCCCCCGGAGAGGTTTCCCGAAAGCTCTTCAGCCAGCCAGCACCTCGGCGATCGACTCCCGGAAGTCGGGTCGCAACACCCCCACCTCGGTGATGATTCCCGTGACCAGGTCGGCCGGCGTGACGTCGAATGCCGGGTTCCAGACGGCCACCGGGCCGGGGTGGGCGGCCCTCAGATCCGAGGCCTGAACCTCGTCCCCCGAGCGGTCCTCGATCTCGATCTCGGCACCGGTCGCCGTGGCGGGGTCGATGGTCGATGTCGGTGCCGCCACGTAGAACGGGATCCCGGCCCGGGCCGCGGCCACGGCATGGGCGAAGGTCCCCACCTTGTTGGCCACGTCCCCGTTGGCGGCGATCCGGTCGGCACCGACCACCACGGCATCGATCCGCCCGGAAGCCAACAGCCCACACGCCGACGAGTCGGGCATGAGCGTCACCGGGATGCCGGCCGAGGCCAGTTCCCAGACGGTCAGGCGTGCGCCCTGCAGCAGCGGCCGGGTCTCCGAGGCGTAGACCTCCACGGGGTGGCCCTCGCGTGCCTTTCCGTAGACCACTCCGAGCGCCGTACCGATGCCGGTGGTGGCCAGGCGGCCGGCGTTGCAGTGGGTCATGAGCGTTCGGGCGTCCGGCAACTCGGCGGCACCGTGACGGCCGATGGCATCGCAGGCGTCCCGGTCCTCGGCGAACACGGCGTGCGCCTCGGCCAGGGCGCCGGCCCGCCGATCGGCGGCATCCATCGGGGCGATCCGAGCAACGACCCGGTCCACGGCCCACCGCAGGTTCACCGCCGTGGGTCGGGCATCGGCGATCCGCTCGGTCAGGGGCCCGAGTTCGTCCGGTCCGGCTGAGGAGCCCCCGGCCGCCAGTTCGTCGATGGCCACCACCACTCCGTAGGCCCCACAGGCACCGATGGCCGGAGCGCCCCGAATGGCCAGCCGGCCAATGGCATCGACCACCTCGTCGACGGTCCGCAGGGCGATGACCCGGAGTTCGGCGGGCAGCAGGGTCTGGTCGATGATCTCGACGTGGTCGTCGACCCAGGCAATGGTCGGCGGCGTATCGATGTCGATGGTCATGTCGACCCACTCCCGGGATCAACATTGGAGGGATGGCCCAGAGCGCGGTCTCCCGGGTGGGTCTCGATCGTCGGGTCCAGGTGGTGGTAGTCGCCGGCTTCGTCGGCGTAGATGGCCACGACGGTTCTCAGACCGGTCGGCTGGTCGAGCGTTCCGGCGGCCACCGAGACCCGACCGGACTTGTCGGTGGCCTCCCAGAAAAGGGTGGCGCCGCACGTCGAGCAGAAGCCGTACCGGACGGTGTCGGTTCGTCGGTACCACCGGAGCGTGTCGTCGGACTCCAGGTGGAGGTCGGCCGAGCGCGTCGCGGTGGCCGACATGTGGTGACCGGTGATCCGCCGGCACGGCTCGCAGTGGCAGTGGACCACGTCGCGGAGTTCGCCGGTGATGCGGTAGCGAACCCCACCACAGGCGCACCCTCCGGTCGCCCGGATCTCATCGGCGGTCCCGCTGTCACCAGTCACGTCATCACCAGCCATGCGCGAATCCTCGCACGGTCCCGTGTCCGATGACCGGTATCCGATGGTGCCGGGCCGGGTCGTCGGTGGTGGACTGCCGATCTGCCGTATCAGATCGCCGCCCTCCTGGCTGCCACGTCCTGGGCGTGCAGCAGCCTCATCGCCGCCGAGCCGGTGCGCCGCCTCGGCGGGCCACGGTTCTGCCGCATCCGGATGCTGTACGTCAGCGCCATGCTGCTCGTGCTGGCCACCGTCACCGGCGGGTGGTCGACCCTGAAGGCGTCCGACCTCGGCCTGTTGGCCGTGTCGGGGCTGGTGGGGATCCTGGTGGGCGACCTGGCGTTGTTCACCGCCATGGCCCGGATCGGCCCCCGGCGGACGTCGGTGCTGTTCACCACCAACGCCCCGCTGGCCGCGGTGGGTGGCGTGCTGCTGTTCAACGAGTCCTTCGCCCCGTGGGCGTTGGTCGGTGCCGTGCTGACCGTGGGGGGCATCGCCCTGGCGGTCAACTTCGGCTCGCGGAGCGGAACCCACACCGACGTCTTCGAGCGGGTCGAGGGTTCGATGCTGGTCGGGGCGACGTGGGCGGTGGTCGGCGCCCTCGGTCAGGCTCTCGGGGCGCTGGCCGTCAAGCCCATCCTCGACGGCGGAGCCGACACCCTGGCGGTGGCCGCAACGCGGGTGGTGATGGCCACCGTCGCCCTCTGGGTGCTCGCCCGACCGGTAGACCGGCTGGCCCGTCCGGCCCGGAGCGGCCCGCTGCTGCCGTTGGACCACCTTCGACTGGTCGGGAGTGGCTTCGTGGCCATGGTGCTGGGCATGTCGTTGCTGCTGTGGGCACTGGGGCATGGTGACACCGGTGTGACCACCATCCTTTCGGCCACCACGCCGGTCATCCTGCTGCCCCTCCTCTGGGTCCGGATGCGTCAGGTCCCGACCGTCGGGGCGTGGACCGGCGCCGTACTGACGGTGATCGGAACCGCCCTCCTGCTCTGACCGGTCGCCGTCGCCGCAGGACCTTCACGGTGGCTTCCCGGCGGCTTCCCGGCCCGAAGGACCGGCGTTCAGTCATCGATGACGACCAGGACCTCCTCGAGGGCCTTACGTGCCAGGTCGGGCACCCGGACTCCGGGGAGCGGATGGCCCACCGGGAACATCACGAACGGGCGCTCGTTGTCGGGACGTCCGAGCACCGTCCGGAGGAAGGCCATGGGTGACGGCGTGTGGGGCAGGGTGGCCAGACCCATCTCGTGGATGGCCGCCACGAACAGGCCGGCCGCGATGCCGGTGCTCTCCTTGACGTAGTAGTTCTTTCGCTTCGAGCCGTCCGGACGGCGCTCGTAACGCTGCTCGAACAGGACGACCAGCCACGGGGCCACGTCCAGGAACTCCTTGTGATGGTCGGTGCCCAGCGGCGCCAGGGCCTCCTGCCACTCGTCGTTCATACGGTTCTCGAGGTAGTTGGTGTGTTCCTCGGCCTCCGCGGCCTGTCGGATCCTCGACTTCACCGTCGGGTCGGACACGGCGACGAAGGTCCACGGCTGCTTGTGGGCGCCCGAGGGGGCGGTCGATGCCGCGGCCACCGCCGTTTCGATGAGATCCCGGGGCACCGGATCGGGACTGAACATCCGGATGCTGCGCCGCCGGTCCGCCGAAGCACGAAACACCTCGGCCCGGGTCCGCATGGTCTCGTCGTCGACCCGCTGGTGGTCATGGACCACGAACGGATGTCGGGCAGCCAGGTCCGGCGACGGATAGGGATGCCGGTAGATCGGCTCACCCATCGGATCATCGGAAACTTCGGGCATGGGGGGATTCTCCTTCGCGCTCCGCCGTGCCCGGGACAGGAATCGAACCTGTACGCCCCCGGAGGGGCCGCGGGGTTTAAGCCCGCTGCGTCTACCAGTTCCGCCACCCGGGCGCTCCGGCCACGGTAGTCAGGCCGCCAGCTTCTGGTAGCCAGCACCTCAGACGACTGGCGCTTCTGGCAACTGGCGCTTCTGGCAACTGGCGCTTCAGGCAGCCAGCGCCGGTTCGTCGACGGACAGCCACAGGGCGGCCCGGACGGTGTCGGCCCGTCGGCTGTCCAGTTGGTTGGCCACCACCACGCCCTCGACCATGTCGGCCAGCACGGCACCCCAGGGGCGGCCCCGCACCACCACCGAAACGGTGGCCGAAGTGCCGCGCCGTCTGATGGTGCGCTGCACCCCGGTAATACCCGGCGGGCTTCGGAAGGTCGGCACCTCGAGGCCCCGCAACCTGGCGGCCCGTCCGATCGACCGGGCCGCTTCGGCGAACCGGATGGCCCCCGGGTTGCTTCGGGGGCCCGGCCCGCCTCCGCTTCTCTGTGTTCTGTCTTCTCTCCGCTCCATGCCGATGATCTTCGCGCCCACCTGTGACAGCCCTCCGGGGGCCTGTCACCACCCCGGGCCATACTCGTCCCATGCCGGACCGTCCCGGGGACGAAAACCCCGCCGCACAGCCTCAGAATCTGAACCCCGCCCAGCAGGCGGTGCTCGACGAGTTGGGCGCCCGGGCCGACGATCGTCCGGAGTTCGACGAGGACCTCCGGCCACACCTCCGGGCGGCCCTCGAGACGGCCATCGAACCCCACCTCGACGACCTTCCGCCCAATGACGACGTGTACCTCTCCAAGCACCGGCTGGGCCAGGTCCACGGGTGCGAAACGAAGTACCTGGCCGAGGAGGCCGAGGACTTCCAATGGCGGGTCCCCATCGCCCGCGGGTCGGTCGTGCACAAGGCCGTGGAACTGGCCGTCCACTGGCGTCGGGAGTTCGAGCCGCCGACGCTGGTCGACGAGGCCCTGGCCCGCCTCGAAGCTGACGATCGGGGACTCGGCTACTGGCTCCAGGGGGTGTCCGAGGCCGAACGGGCCGAGCTGCGGTCCCTGGCCGTGGACTCCTTCACCAAGTTCGTCGAATGCTGGCCACCACTCCGTCCGGCCTGGCGACCGGTGACCGAGTCCCGCCTCCGGGCCGAACTGTGCAACGGCCGGGTCATTCTCGACGGCAAGGTCGACCTCTCCCTCGGCGCGGCCCGAGGACTGCAGGCCGGCAAGGTCATCGTGGACTTCAAGACCGGTACCTCGGTCCCCGTCCACCGTGAGGACCTCCGCTTCTACGCATTGATCGAGGCCCTACGGATCGGCGTTCCACCGCGGATGCTGGCCTCCTACTACCTGGATCGAGCCCACTTCGTCCCCGAGGAGGTGACCATCGAGACCCTGCTGGCCACCATTGCCCGGGTATCGGACGGCGTGGGGCGACTGGTCGAGCTCCACCACGGAGGCCGGACACCGAACCGGATTCCGGGGCCACCCTGTCGGTGGTGTCCCGCCTACGACGAGTGCGAAGTGGGTCAGGCCCACCGGGCTGAGTTCGACGACCACTGACGGTCAGGTGTTGGTCGTCCCCGGCCGGCGGCCAGAGATGTTCCTCATCAAGCGTCGAGCAATCGGAACCGGCCCGTCAGATGCAGGAACGCTCCCCCGACGAGAACCACCAGCCCGGCGAAGGCCACCACCGGACGGGGCCCGAAAACGGTGATGGCCGCCCCCATGGCCAGGTTGGCGAACGGCGACACCCCCAGCACCCCCATGAGGTAGAGCGCCATCACCCGCCCACGGATGGCGTCGTCGACCTGGAGTTGCACGGTGGAGTTGAGGTTGGAGGCCGACGCCAGGTGCATGCATCCGATCAGGCCCAGCCCGACGAACCCCATCCAGAGAACCGGTGCCGCCGCGAACAACATCAGGGCGATGCCGTACCCGCAGGTGGCGAACAGCTGGAGCCTGGACCGCCGGATCTGCCCGAGTTCCCCGACAACCAGCGGAGCAGCCAGAAGGGCACCCAGTCCCTGAGCCGAACCGAGCATGCCGAACCAGAAGGGCGAGACCTCGAACACCTCTTCGGCGAACACCACGATCTGCTGCACCACCGGTTGACCCATGGTCGACACCAGGGCGGTCGTGCCGATGGCCACCCGGATGCCCGGCGAGCCCAGGACGTAGCGGATCGACTCCCGGTAGTCACCAAGGATCGACGGCGAATGCCCGGGCCGGCTCCCGTCGGGCGCCCGCTCGGGCCGGAACAGGTCCGCGGCCCGGATCATGAACAACGCAGTGAGGACCGGGCCGTAGAACACGGCCGCCACGAACAATGCCCAACCGGGCCCGGCCGTCCCGATGAGCAGCCCGCCGAGGGCCGGGCCGAACGTCCGGGCCGCGTTGAACTGGGTGGAGTTGAGGGTGATGGCGTTGCGGAGGTGTTCGCGTGGCACACATTCGGCCACGAAGGACTGCCAGGTCGGGAGTTGAATCCCGTAGATGAAGCCACCGGCCAGCAGCAGGCCGATCCACGCAACCACACTCCGGACACCCAGTCCCCAACTGGCGGCCATCAGCGCGGCCAGCACCGAACAGGCGGTGTTGGTGCACAGCAGCACCTTTCGGCGATCGAATCGGTCCGACACGTGGCCGGCCACCGGGTTGGTGAGCAGCATGGGAATGAACGACGCGAAGGCGGCCGCACCCACCCACGCCGCCGATTCGGTGATCTGGTAGACGATCCAATAGGTGGCCACGTACTGGGTCCACCGGCCGTTGTTGGTGATCGCCCCACCGATCCAGAAGAGTCGGTAGTTCCGGAAGGCCATCGCCGGATAGCGCCGACCCGGCGAAGGTGGCGCTCCGGTGGGCATGGTTTCGACCCTAGATGGGACCCGTGCGAGACTCCGGCCATGAGCATGCTGAAGATCGAACGACGTGACCGTGTGGCCATCCTGACCTTCGACGATCCCGATCGTCGCAACGTCATCAGCAACGAGATGAACGACGAACTGCTGGTGGCCTTCGACGAGCTGGAGGCCGACGAGGGCGTGGGCGCCGTCGTCCTCACCGGAGAGGGACGGGCCTTCTGCGCCGGCGCGGTGCTCGACGACCTACTGGATGCCGGCAAGGGCGACGACGACGGTGCCCTGCCCGACATCTACCGGGGATTCCTGCGGGTGGCCCACACGCCGCTCCCCACGGTGGCAGCCGTCAACGGCGCGGCGGTGGGCGCTGGAATGAACATGATCCTGGCGTGCGACCTGGTCATCGCCGGCCGGTCGGCCCGGTTCGACTCGCGGTTCCTGACCATCGGGATCCACCCCGGTGGCGGCCACACGTGGCGGCTCCGCAACATCACCAACCTGCAGGCGGCCAAGGCCATGGTGCTGTTCGAGCAGATCCTGGACGGCGAGCAGGCGGCCCGGCACGGCGTGGCCTGGGACTGCGTGGATGATGACGACCTGCTGGACCGGGCGGTGGAGTACGCGGCCAGGGCGGCCAAGCATCCGCGCGAGCTGGTGGCCGTCACCAAGCAGACCCTGCACGACACCGCCGCGGTGACCGAGTCGGTGCCGTCGGTTCAGTTGGAGATCGAGCCGCAGGTCTGGTCCATGCGCCAGCCCGCCTTCACCGAGATGGTGGCCAAGCTCAAGGCGCGGATTGCCGAAAAGGAATAACGGTCGCCGGCAACACCGCCGACAGCACCGCCAGGAACAGGCGACGATCGCCGGTTACCGGCCCGCGCTCTCCAGCCACGAGCCGACCAGGTCGGCCCGTCGCACGCACCATTCCTCGGCCGTCATGGCATACCGGAGGTGGTCCTCCCACACTCCGGCGATCTCCAGGTAACGCTCGGCCAGCCCCTCACAGCGGAACTCCAGTTTCTCGACGACCCGACGGGACCTGGCGTTGCGGGGCACGATCGACACCTGGATGCGGTGCAGGTCGACCTCGTCGAAGGCGAAGCGGCAGAGGGCGACCATCGCCTCGGGGATGTAGCCGTTGCCAGCCCGGTCCTCGTCCATCCAGTACCCCACGTGGGCACTCCGGAAAGCCCCACGGACCACGTTGGAGAGGTTCAGTTCACCGGCGAAGGCCGGCCGTGTGGCGCCATCGACGATGAACACGCCGAATCCCCAGCCGGTTCCCAACTGGCGCTCCCGCCGTCGGGTGGCACACCGCATGGCGAAGGCCTGGCTGTCCTCCACCGGGTCGGGCTGTCCGAATCCCCGACGGGGTTCCCAACGGGTCAGCCACTCGGCGTTGCGCCGTCGGACATCGCGCCAGTCGTCGAAGTCGTCGGACTCCAGCGGCCGAAGGAGCACCCTGGGGCCCTCGACGACCGGACAGTCGATGATCTCGTCGATGGCCACGATGCATCTTCCCCGGCGGCCCATGTCCCGGGACAAGCCGGGACGCTCGATGATCTGGGTGAAATCCCGTCGAGAAGGCGCGTGGATCAGCCCAGGATCTCGTCCAGCGCGCCCAACAGGAGGGTGACGTTGCGCTGACGAGCCGTGTGGCCCATGCAACCGATGCGCCAGACCCGGCCGGCCACCGGGCCGAGGCCGCCGCCGATCTCGATCCCGTACTCGGCCAGGAGTCGCCCACGGACGCCCGCCTCGTCGACGCCATCGGGCAGTCGGTCGTCCGGGACGATCACCGAGGTGAGTTCGGGGAGACGGTGGCCCTCCTGGGCGAACAGTTCGAAGCCCCGCTTGACGAGGCCCTCCTGCAGCCGATCCCCGCATGCCTGATGTCGGGCCTGCACGTTCTCGAGCCCCTCGTCGAGCACCACGCCCAGACCGGCGTGCAGCGCGTAGAGCATCGAGATGGGGGCGGTGTGGTGGTAGGCGCGGGCGCCGCCACCGGTCACGTAGTTGGCGATCATGGCGAAGTCGAGGTACCAGGACTGCGACTTCTCGACGAAGCCGTCGATGGCGGCCTGGGAGACGGTCACCGGCGACAGGCCGGGCGGGACGCCGAGGCACTTCTGGGTGCCGCTGTAGGCCAGGTCGACGCCCCATTCGTCGATCTCCAGGGGGATGCCGCCGAGGGAGGTGACGCAGTCGACCAGCAGCAGGGCGTCGCCCTTGCCGGCCCCGAGGGGGGCGATGTCGTTGCGGACGCCGGTGGACGTCTCGGCGTGCACCACGGCGATGACCTTGGGTGACGGATGGGCGTCCAGCAGGGTCTGGGGATCGATGGCCGTTCCCCACGCGGCGTCGACCCGGACGACCTCGGCGCCACAGCGCGACGCCACGTCACACATGCGTTCGCCGAACACGCCGTTGACGCCGACGACGACCACGTCCCCGGGACCCAGCACGTTGACGAAGGTGGCCTCCATGCCGGCCGAACCGGTGGCCGAGACGGGGAAGGTCAGGGGGTTGGACGTCCGGAAGACCTCGCGGAGGCGTTCGTTCGTCTCGTCCAGAAGGGCAATGAAGTCGGGATCCAGGTGACCCAGGACCGGGCGACCGAAGGCCTCGATGACCTCGGGGTACGGGTTCCCGGGACCGGGGCCCATGAGGATGCGATCTGCGTGCGACATGGCTTCCATCCTACAGAACGAATCACTACTGGTGGGAAAGTTCTCTCCTCTGGGGAAAGAACCTCATCGGCCGCCGAAACCGGCATGAGGTCAGATCTGCGAGGCGACCAGCCCGTCGAGGATGTCGGACTCCGACACCAGGCACTCGTCGAAGCCGAACTGGCGCATCACCTTCACGAGGATCGACAGGCCACCCACGATGACGTCGGCCCGGGCCTCCTCCATGCCCGGGTTGGCCATCCGTTCCCCACGGTCCTCGGTGGCCAGCGTGCGGTAGACGTCCTCCACGGCCTCCTTGGTGAGCCGGAAGTGGTGGATCTGGTCCCGGTCGTAGGTGGCCAGGCCGATCTCGACGGCGGCCACACAGGACACGGTGCCCGCCAGACCGACCAGCGTGCGGGCGTCGGCCACACCCGGAACCTCCAGGCGCACCTCGTCGAGGTGGGCTTCGGTGACCGACAGGCAGGCCACCAACTCCTCGGGTCGGGCCGGGTCGTGCTCGATCCACTGTTCGGTGAGTCGCACGCAGCCGATGTCGCATGACCAGGCCGCCTCGGCCTCGGTGGTCCCGACCACGAACTCCGTCGATCCCCCACCGATGTCGAGAATGAGGAACGGCCCGTCACCGGCGTCGAGCTCCGCGGTGGCCCCGGCGAAGGAGAGATGCCCCTCGTCCAGGCCGGACAGCAGTTCGGGCCGAAAACCAATGACGGCCTCGGCCGCATCGAAGAACTCGTCGCGGTTGGCGGCGTCACGGGCCGCCGAGGTGGCGGTGATCCGGCAACGGGTCACCCCGTGGGCGTCCATGGCCTCGCGGTACTCCGTGAGGACGGCAACCACCCGGTCGATGGCTCCGGGGGCCAGGCGGCCCGTGGCGTCGACCCCCTCCCCCATCCGGGTGATGTGCATCCGCCGCTCCAGGGTCTCAAACCCGGCCGGTCCCGCACCGGCGGCGGCCCGCCCGATCAGCAGGCGGGTGGAGTTCGTTCCGCAGTCGATGGCCGCCACCGCGCCCGCGGGACCGTCACCAGCGGAATCATCAGGGGCGTCGCCGGTCAGCCGGGCGTGGACCCAGCGGCCCACCGGGTCGTCGCCACCGGCCAGGAACCACGCATAGTGGGCATGCAGGCACTTGACCCCCTGACGGGTCCCGCCGACGCCGCCTGACGGGCGATGTCCGTCATGGTCGGCCGGAATGGCCGCGTCACGCTCGGCGGCATACCGGCCATGGGCCTCGGCCAGTTCATCGGGGTCACATGCCGCCTCGGCATCACGGACCCCGCCGGTCGATTCCAGAGTCCCGATCCGGGACCGCAGGGCGTCACCGACCAACCAGTACCGGGTGGGCATCGGCCGGTCGTCGTCCAACAGGGGGTGGTTGCGAATGACCACCGGCGTGCCGTCGTCATCGCGCACGACGACCTCGAACGCCCCTTCCGGACGGCGACCCAGGAGGCCCTCGACGACCGAGCCCTCGGTCGGACGTTCGTCGGGAACCACCATCTCGCTCAGGTCTAGATGAGCGCCAACACGATGACCACGATCACCACGACGGCGATGATCGTCGAAACGAGGCGCTTGAGGACGGAGGCGCCAGCAGCACCCAGCAGGTCGACTGCCTCGGCCTCGGGAGCCTCAATGACCCGCACCTCTGGGGCGGCCTCCTCGGCTGCAGCCTCGGCGGGGGCGTCCTCGGTGGGGGCCGATGAGACCAGGTCACTCAGGTTGTCGGCGAACTGGGCCATCAGCTTGCGGGACACGTCGGCCATGACCCCGCGACCAAACTGCGCCACCTTGCCCGCCACCTTCAGATCGGTGGTGACGGTGACCTTCGTTCCGCCGTCGATGGCCGCCAACTGGGCGATGATCTCCGCCGCAGCGCTGCCCGCCCCCCGGGTGTCACGGCCCTCGGCCCGCAGCACGGCCCGGTGACCCTCATCGTCGCGCTCCACGAAGGAGGCCGCTCCCTTGTACTGGACGGTGATCGGACCGACCTTGACCTTCACCACACCACGGAACTCGTCGCCCTCCACCTCCTGGAGCTGGGCGCCGGGCAGACAGGGAGCGATGCGTTCCACGTCGGTCAGAAGGGCCCAGACCCGGTCGATCGGTGCCGATACCTCGAACTCGTTGTTCAGTTCCATCGCCGAAGGTCCTCCACGGTGTCGACGTCAGCGGGTTCGCCCGGACACGATACTTCCAGCACGAGATCCGACCTCTGGATGAGGAGGCCCCGTGCCCCCTCGTCGCCCACCTCGGGGAGATCACCCCACAGCGTCCGACCGATTCGGACCGGCGGCCGGCGGCGACCATCGAAGGTGGCCACCGCCAGTTCGGCATCTGCCGCGGCGACCGCACGCCACGCTTCGGCCGGCACGCCCGGGCTGTCGGCCAGTCCGACCACCACCGCGCCGTGGCCCACGGCCTCCGCGTGGGCCACGGCCAGACGGAGCGATCCGGCCTGACCCTCGGCCCACCGGTCGTTGTGGAGGACCGTCGCCCCCCCGGGGATCACCGCGGCGAGGTCGACGGCCCCGGTGACCACGATGAGCTCGTCCAGCCCGGCATCCGAAGCGGCGGCCAACGCATGGGCGGCCAAGGGTCGTCCGGCGAGATCCGCCAACAGCTTGTGGCCGTCACCCTTCCAGCGTTCGCCACCTCCGGCGGCCAGCACCACCGCGGCCCGGGATCCCATTCTCCGACCTCAGTCGTGGATCGGGCCGTCGGTGGCCGACAGCGCTCTGGTCGATCGGCCGGTCCGCAGGGCGATGATCTCCGACACGATGGAGATGGCCGTCTCCTCAGGGGTACGGGCCCCGATGTCCAGTCCGATGGGCGACCGCAGCCAGGCCAGTTGTTCGTCGGTCACGCCGGCGTCGCGGAGTCGGCCCAGACGGTCGTCATGGGTCCGCCGGGAACCCATGACCCCGATGTAGCCGACCGAGGTGGCCAACGCCCCGACAATGGCCGGCACGTCGAACTTCACGTCGTGGGTGAGCACGCACACCGCATCGCGGCGACGCAGCTCCGGGCCCACCTCGGCCAGGAGCCGGTCGGGCCAGTCCACGACGACCTCGTCGGCCAGCGGGAATCGCTGCGTGGTGGCGAACACCTCCCGGGCGTCACACACCGTGACCCGGTAGCCGAGCACCTTGGCCACCCGCACGAGCGCCGCGGTGAAGTCCACCGCGCCGAACACCAGCATCCGTGGGGGAGCAGCGAACGACTCCACGAAGACCGAGACCGTCTCCTCGCGGGCTTCGCCGTGGGCGCCGTAGTGGCGGACTCCGCTGCGTCCCGCCGAGAGTTCACCGAGTGCGTCACGGGCCACCACCCGATCCAGGCCCTCGTCACCCAGAGTTCCCAGGACCTCGACGCCCTCGCCGGTCGTGCGTCGCACCAGCAGGTGCCGGCCCGTGCCCGTCACGTCGGACCCCGGGCCGTCGGATCCCGGTCCATCGATCACGGTGGCCAGGGCGACGGGCACCTCGTCGGCCAGCAGCTCAGCCAGCCGGTCAAAGAGCTGCCCGCCCCCGTCTCCCGGATCGTCCCCGTCGTCCATCGGCTACCAGTCCAGAGGTTCCACGAAGAGATGGACGGTGCCACCACAGGTCAGCCCGACGGAGAACGCCTCGTCGTCGCTGTACCCGAAGGAGACCATGCGACGGTCACCGGTGGCCAGCACGTCGAGCGCCTCGGACACCACCGCGCCCTCGACACAGCCCCCGGAGACCGATCCGGCGACCTCTCCGTCCTCGGTGACGGCCATCGCCGCTCCCGGCAGACGAGGTCCGGAACCCTCCACTTCGACGACGCGGGCCAACGCGACCCGCTGGCCGTCACGTCGCCATCGCTGGATGTCGTCGATCAGTTCTCGCACGCCCGCAGGCTATGGCCCATCGCCATGGCCCACCGCGGTGAGGCCGCCGGCTCCCCGGAAGAACACCCGGGCCGTGCCGTCAGGGGCCCGGCCGTCAGAGCAGCTTGGAAATCACGGTCCCGAAGTCCGACGGCCGCTCGACCACCGTCACCCCGTGATCCTTCATGATCTCGATCTTCTCGGCGGCCGACTCGCCCGGTCCGGTGACGATGGCTCCGGCATGGCCCATGGTCCGGCCCTTGGGGGCCGACAGCCCGGCGATGTAGGCCACCACCTTCTTGTGCATGTGGTCCCTGGCGAACGCCGCCGCCTGAGCCTCCTGGGGGCCACCGATCTCGCCGATCACGCAGACCACGCTGGTCTCGGGATCCTGCTCGAAGGCCTTGAGGTGGTCGGTGAACGAGCTGCCGTTGATCGGGTCGCCGCCGATTCCCACGCTGGTGCTGACCCCGATGCCCAGTGATTTGAGCTGCGAGGCGGCCTCGTAGCCGAGGGTGCCGGAACGTCCGATGATGCCCACCGGACCCTGGGCGTAGATGTGGCCCGGCATGATGCCGAGCAGGGCCTTGCCGGGGCTGATCACGCCGGCGCAGTTCGGGCCCATGAGGGTCATGCGTTTCTCGACCCGCTTGGTCCGCATGTAACGCTTGACCTTCATCATGTCCTGGGCCGGGATCCCGTCGGTGATGCACACGCAGTGGGCGATCCCGGCGTCGGCGGCCTCCATGATGGCGTCAGCGGCGAAGGGCGGCGGGACGAACACGATGCTGGCCTCGGCGCCCGTCTCGTTGACGGCGTCCTTCACGGTGTCGAACACCGGCAGGCCCAGGTGGTCGGAACCGCTCTTGCCGGGTGCGATGCCCCCGACCACGTTGGTTCCGTACTCGATCATCTCCTCGGCATGGAACGTTCCCATGCGTCCGGTGAACCCCTGGACGATGACCGGGGTCTTCTCGTCGACGACGATGCTCATGACTAGTTCGCCTCCCAGGAAACTGCGGCCACGGACTTCTCGCCGGCCTCGGCCAGCGTCTCTGCGGTGATCAGGTCGACGTCGCTCTGCTCGAGGATGCGACGTCCCTCCTCGACGTTGGTGCCCGACAGCCGCACGACCACCGGGACCTTCACGTCCAACTCGTTCATGGCCTTCACGACCCCCTCGGCCACCCAGTCGCACCGGTTGATGCCGGCGAAGATGTTCACCAGGATCGCCTCGACACGGTCGTCGGACAGGACGAGCTTGAACGCCTTGGCCACCCGGTCCGGCGATGCCCCACCACCGATGTCCAGGAAGTTGGCCGGCTCGCCACCGGCGTGCTTGATCATGTCCATGGTGGCCATGGCCAGACCGGCCCCGTTGATGATGCAGCCGATGTTGCCGTCGAGTCCCACGTAGCTGAGGCCCCGATCGGCGGCGTTCATCTCACGAGGGTCCTCCTGGGACTTGTCCCGGAGTTCGGACACGTTCTGGTGACGGAACAGGGCGTTGTCGTCGAAGCTCATCTTGGCGTCCAACGCCAGCAGACGACCCTCTTCGGTGACCACCAGCGGGTTGATCTCCAGCAGGGTGGCGTCAAGCGCCCGGAAGGCCTTGTAGGCGCCCAGCAGGAGTGTCTCGGCCTGGGCGATCAGCCCGGCGTCCAGGCCGCAGGCGAAGGCGGCCTCCCGGGCCTGGAAGCCCTGCAGCCCGACCGCCGGCTCGATGTGGATCCGGTGGATGGCCCCGGGGTCGGTCTCGGCCAGTTCCTCGATCTCCATGCCGCCGGAGCCCGACATGACGAGCACGATCCGTTCCGTCTGGCGGTCCAGCACCATGGACAGGTAGAGCTCGCGCTCGAAGGGAACCACGGGCTCGATGTAGAGCCGGTAGACGCCCCTGCCGCCGGGACCGGTCTGGTTGGTGACCAGCCGGCGTCCCAGAAGGTCGTCAGCGGCCTCCCACACCTCGTTCTCATCAGCGCACATGCGGATGCCGCCGGCCTTGCCGCGGGCGCCGGAGTGGATCTGCGCCTTCACGACCCACTGCTCGCCGCCGATCTCCTTGGCGCGGTAGGCGGCCTGCTCCGGGCTGTAGGCGAGGCCGCCGGTGGCGATCGGCACGCCGAAGTCCGAGAGAAGGGCCTTGGCCTGGTACTCGTGAATGTCCATGGACTGGTTCTCCGTCCCGTTTCTGGTTCGTTCGTTCGTTCGTTCGGAGCGACCGCGGTCGCTGCTATCGGCCGTCGATGGCGGCGGCCTGGGCCACCACGTTCTCGGCCATGCGGGCCGACGCGGCATCGATCATGCGGCCCTCGAGCTGGGCTGCTCCCCGACCCTCGGCGGCCGCCTCCTCGAGGGCGGCAAGGATCCGGTGGGCCCGGTCGACCTCGTCGGCGGGCGGCGAGAAGACCTGGTTGGCCAGTTCGATCTGGGAGGGGTGGATGGCCCACTTGCCCTCGTAGCCCAGGGCGGCGGCCCGGCGGGCGCCATCGAGATAGCCGTCGGGGTCGTTGAAGTCGCCGAACGGTCCGTCGATGGGACGGATGCCGTAGGCCCGGCAGGCCACCAGCATCCGGGACAGGGCCTGGTGCCACTGGTCTCCCGGGTAGTCCGGGTTGAGGCCACCGATGTTGGTGGTGCGGGCCCGACAACTGGCCGCGTAGTCGGCCACGCCGAAGTGCATCGCCTCGAGGCGGCGGCTGGACGTGGCGATGGACTCCACGTTGGCCATGCCCAGGGTGGTCTCGATGAGGGCCTCGATTCCGATCCCACCATCGGAGACATCGAGACCGGTGGCCTCCTCGATCTGGGTGACCATGGCATCGACCATGTAGACGTCGGCGGCCACCCCCACCTTGGGAATGAGGATGGTGTCCAGGTGCTCGCCGGCCTGTTCGACCACGTCGACGACGTCCCGGTACATGTAGTGGGTGTCGATGCCGTTGATCCGGACGGAGATGGTCTTGCCCAGTCCCCTCCAGTCGATGTCCCGCAGCCCGTCGATGACGTTGCGGCGAGCCTGTTCCTTGTCGCCGGGAGCGACCGCGTCCTCCAGATCGAGGAACACGTAGTCCACGTCACTGGCCGCGGCCTTCTCGAACAGGGCCGGGTTGGTCCCGGGCACGGCGAGTTCGCTGCGCTGGAGTCGCTGGCGGGCGGGGGCATATCGGGTGTGGCTCATGGTGCTCCGGTGCCGGGAGGCAGCCTCCCGAGCGGGGATGCTGCAGGGGTGATCTGGAACGCATTCTGCACGAATGTTTCCTCAGATTCAAGTAGGTAGAACCACAGGGGTGATTCGACTAGGTTTCCCCCATGTCGCAGTTGACGTCGGTCACACCTGAACGGGGACCCGAGCCGACCGACGCCGCACTCCGGGCCGATATCCGGCGCCTCGGAACCCAGTTGGGCAACACCTTGGTCCGCCAGCACGGCGAAGACCTGCTGGACGCCGTGGAGCGGGTCCGCACCCTGACCCGCCACCTCCGCGAACAGGACGCCGCCACCCCCTCCACCGAGGCATGGGTGGCCACCGAACTCCACGAACTGTTCGACGACACCGACGTGGCCCACGCCATCCTCCTGGTGCGGGCCTTCACCGTCTACTTCCACCTGGCCAACGTGGCCGAACAGGTCCACCGCATCGAGGACCTCAACTCGGGATCGCCCAACGCCGCCAACCAGTTCGACGAGACCATCCACTCGTTGATGGCGACGGGCATCACGGCCGGGGAGATCGCCGACCTCGTGGGACGGGCCGAGGTCCGACCGGTCTTCACCGCCCATCCAACCGAGGCGTCACGGCGGGCCATTCTCGACAAGTTGGCCACGGTCAGCCAACTTCTCGAACAGCGTTCCGAGCAGCGACGGACCGAGGCCGACCAACGACGGATCGACCGGCGGATCGAAGAGATCATCGACGCCGTCTGGCAGACCGACGAACTGCGACACGTGCGACCCGAGCCGATGGACGAGGCGCGGTCGGTCCTCTACTACATCGGCCTGACCGTCCGCGAGGCCATCCCCGACCTGTTCGACGAGATGCAGGCCGCCCTGGCCTCCATCGGCCAGTCGCTGCCCGCCGATCGCGTTCCCATCCGGTTCGGATCGTGGGTGGGAGGCGACCGGGACGGCAACCCCAACGTGCTCCCGGCCACCACCGACGAGGTGCTGGGCCTGCAACGCCGCCGAGCGCTCGAGGTCCTCATCGCCGAGATCAGCGACCTGGGCCATGAGTTGAGCATCAGCACCCGGGTCCACGACGTGTCCGATGAACTGGCGGCGGCCACCGAGGCCGACCGGTCGATGTTGGCCGACCTGGGCAACCGGGTCGACCACTCGGAGCCCTACCGGATCCGATGCGAGGCCATCCGGCGTCGACTCCGGGCCACCGCAGGGCACGGGACCGAGGCCCGTGGGTACGGGTCACCGGCCGAACTGCACGCCGACCTCGACGTCATCGACCGGTCCCTGCGGGCCAACGGCGGTGGTCTACTGGCCGACGGTGCCGTGGCCCGGGTGCGACGGATCCTCCAGGTGATCGGCTTCCACTTCGCCACCCTCGACGTCCGCGAACACTCCGATCGCCACCACGAGGCGTTGACCACGCTGTTCGCCGCCAACGACGTCGACTACGGCGCCCTCACCCCCGAGGAACGGTGCACCCTGCTGGCCGCGGAGATGGAGAGTCGGAGGCCGCTCGCCCCACCGGCCACCCCGGATGACGCCGGCGCACTGGCGCTGTTCCGCACCCTGCGCCAGATCATGGACCGTGACGGCGACGACGTCATCGAGAGCTACGTCATCTCCATGACCCAGGGCGTCCAGGATGTGCTGGCCCCGGTGGTCCTGGCCCGTGAGGTGGGGCTCATCGACCCGGCGCACGACACGGCCCGGGTCGGGTTCGTCCCCCTCTTCGAGACCATTGACGACCTGCGCTCCATCGGTCCGACCCTGCGGGCCCTGTTCTCCGTCACCCCCTACCGACGCATCGTCGAACTCCGCGGCGGATCCCAGGAGGTGATGGTCGGCTACTCGGATTCCAACAAGGACGGCGGCATCACCACGTCGCAGTGGGAGATCCACAAGGCCCTCCGGGTCATCCGGGAGGTCTCCGACGAGACGGGGATCCCCATCCGGGTGTTCCACGGCCGGGGCGGCACCATTGGCCGGGGTGGCGGGCCGACCCACGCCTCCATCCTCGGGCAGCCCAACGGCGTGCTGGACGGCGAGGTGAAGTTCACCGAACAGGGCGAGGTCATTGCCGACAAGTACGGACACCCCGAGATCGCCCGTCGGAACCTCGACCTGGCGTTCACCGCGGTGCTCGAGGCGTCGCTGGCGCACAAGGCCCCCCGCCACGACGAGACCACCATCACCCGGTGGTACTCGATCATGGACGACATGGCCGATGACGCCTACGCGGCCTACCGGGGCTTCGTGGAGACCCCCGGACTGGTGGAGTACTTCACCACCTCGACCCCGGTCGAGGAACTGGGCGAGATGAACATCGGTTCACGCCCCGCCCGGCGCCGGGGGGCCACCACCGGGATCGCCGACCTGCGGGCCATCCCCTGGGTGTTCGGCTGGACGCAGTCCCGGCAGATCATCCCGGGATGGTTCGGCGCGGGCAGCGGTCTGGCCGCCTGCCGGGCGGCAGGCCATGGTGCCGAGCTGCGTCGCATGTACGAGGACTGGCACTTCTTCCGGACCTACGTGTCCAACGTGGAGATGACGCTGACCAAGACCGATCTGGCCATTGCCCGCCACTACGTCGAGCGACTGGTCGACCCGTCACTGCACCACCTGTTCGAGGCGGTGGTCGACGAGTACCACCGGACGGCCGACGAGATCCGGGCCATCACCGGTGCGGCCCTGCTGGCCGAGAAGCCGATGCTGCGACGCACCCTGGCCGTCCGCGACGCCTACCTCGACCCGCTCAACGTCCTCCAGGTGGAGATGCTGCACCGCTCCCGATCCGGTTCGACCGAGGGCCAGCCGGCCGACGAGGAACTCCAGCGGGGACTGTTGTTGACCATCAACGGCATCGCGGCCGGCATGCGAAACACCGGCTGAGATCAGCTCCGGGACAGCCCGTGGCCGGCGTCAGTCCTCGGCCAACACCTCGGCGAGGGTGCGTAGCGAGTCCAGCGTGTGGCCCTCGAGGAATCGATCCACGTAGGGCAGGGCAGCGGCCATGCCCCGGGCCAGAGGGGCGTAGCCCGGAGACGCCTTCAGCGGGTTGACCCACACGATCCGGTGGGCCACCCGACCGAGGCGTGCCATCTGCTCGGCCATCACCACCGGCTCGCCCCGGTCCCAACCATCGGACAGCACGACGACCGTCGCTCCGCGGGCCATTCCCCTGACCCCCCACTGGTCGTTGAAGACGCGCAGGCCGTCTCCCAGGCGCGTCCCGCCGGACCAGTCGGTGACCGCCTCGGCCGCCCGGCTCAGGGCGGCGTCGGGATCCCGGGTGGACAGCTCCCGGGTGAGGCGGGTCAGGCGCGTACCGAGGGCGAACGCCTCGACGTCGCGGCGCCCGACCATCGCGGCGTGCAGGAAGCGGATGAGGGCCCGGGCGTAGGGCTCCATCGATCCGGAGACGTCCAGCAGCAGGACAAGTCGACGGGGCCGCTCCCCGGGCTCGGCGAAGCAACGCCGGAGCGGTTCGCCACCGGTGCGAAGGGCGGCCCGCACGGTGCGCCGCAGGTCCTGTCGGCCCCGGCGGGCAGTCGGTCGAAGGCGGCGGCACCGCCGGGTGGCCCCGAACAGGCGCATCCGGCCCAT
This sequence comes from Acidimicrobiales bacterium, assembly GCA_014239855.1. Taxonomy (GTDB): domain Bacteria; phylum Actinomycetota; class Acidimicrobiia; order Acidimicrobiales; family MedAcidi-G1; genus UBA9410. Next base: position 33,920 of record JAAZXY010000015.1, read on the forward strand.
CAGGTCGTGGAGTTCGGCCAGTTCCTCGTCGGTGCACCCGGCGAAGTCCCTGGCCGCCAACACCTCGGCCCGCGACCAGCGGACCTCGAGGTGGTCCTCTCCCCGCTCCGATCCGTCGTCGTGGTCGTCGTCCGGCGGCGGATCCCCGGCCCGGTCGAGCGACAGGGTGACCGGATGCCGGGCCACGGGGACCCGTCCCCGAAGGGGGGCACCGGTCCAGTGGTGGTCGAACACCTCGTCATAGGTGCCGATGTCCTCCGGGCGACACACCAGGGTGGCCCGGCCCGACCAGTACACGCCGGACCGGTCGGCCGCCCCGACTTCGGCCACCGCCCGGCCGAAGGCCAGGGTGCTTCCCAACGGGACCACCAACCCGGAGGTCCGCAGGCGATCCACGAACCGGACCAGGTGACGGTCCAGGGTCAGGACCCCGCACCGGTCGGGGTCGAGGTGGGCGATGTCGATCACGATCGGACCCCGGGAACGGCGTCGCCGGCCGCCGGTCAGGCCCCTCGGAGGAGGCCGACCACCTCGCCGAAGCCCCGAGACCGGAGGCGATCCTGATCCTCCCGGTACTTGAGCAGCGTTCCGATGGTGATGTCCATGGCCTCGGCATCCAGATCGTCGACGCCGATCAGCACGAGGGCCTCGGCCCAGTCCAGCGTCTCGGCCACCCCGGGCGGCTTGTACATGCCCATGTCCCGGAGCTCGGCGGCCACCGTGGCCACGTCACGAGCCAAGGAGGCCGACACGTGCGGAGCCCGCACCCGGAGGATCTCGACCTCGCGGTCCACGTCAGGATGCTGCACCCAGTGGTACAGGCAACGCCGCTTCAGCGCATCGTGGACGTCGCGGGTGCGGTTCGAGGTGACGACCACCACGGGTGGTACCTCGGCCCGGTAGGTGCCCAGCTCGGGCACGGTCACCGCGTAGTCCGAGAGGATCTCCAGCAGGAACGCCTCGAACTCGTCGTCGGCACGGTCCACCTCGTCGATGAGCAGCACCGGTGGCACCCCGCCAGTGGCCGACAACGAGCGCAGGAGCGGTCGGCGAACCAGGAACCGCTCGTGGTACAGCTCGTCCTCCAGGGTCGCCGCATCGGACCCGGCGGCCGTCCCCGCGGCCTCGGCGGCCCGCAGGTGTAGGAGTTGGCGGGAGTAGTCCCACTCGTAGACGGCCTGGGAGACGTCGATTCCCTCGTAGCACTGGAGTCGGATGAGCTCGCCCCCCGACCATGCGGCAAGGGCGCGGGCGGCCTCGGTCTTACCCACCCCGGCCTCGCCCTCCAGCAGGAGCGGACGACGGAGGCGCAGCGCCAGGTAGACGGCCGTTCCGAGGCCCTCGTCGACCAGATACCCCTGCGCGCCGAGCCCGGTGACGACCTCGTCAACCGAGGCGACGTCGTGGACGGTTCCGGCAGGGGGCATTCCGACAGGTTAGGAGAAGCGGGGGTCAGCCGCCGAAGGGCCAGAGGCCCGGGATCTCGTGTTCGGCCCGGGGTGACGGCGGGATGGCGTAGGCCTCCTCGTCGGGACGGATCAGTCCGTAGTCCTCGCGGGCCCGGCGTTCGATCTCGTCGTCGGTACCGAGGGCGTCGATCCGCTCCTCGTAGCCCCGGTTGACGGCCTCGACGGCCTCCACCTCGATCCTCAGCTCGGCCGTACGGTCCCGCTGCTCCAACCAGTCGCGGAACGGCACCACGCCGAGCGGAAGCGCGGCCGCCGCCGCGGTGACGACCACCAGGACCCGGATCAGCCGTCGGTTGGCGGCCGGTCGCAAGGGTCAGCCGCCAGCCAGAGCGGAGCGACCACGGAAGGCGGCCGCCTCGCCCAGCATCTCCTCGATGCGGAGCAACTGGTTGTACTTGGCCACCCGGTCGCTACGGGCCGGTGCGCCGGTCTTGATCTGGCCACAGTTGGTGGCCACGGAGAGGTCGGCAATGGTCGTGTCCTCGGTCTCCCCTGACCGGTGGGACATGACGGCCGTCCATCCGTTGGCCGTGGCCAGTTCGACGGCCTCCAGGGTCTCGGTGAGCGTGCCGATCTGGTTGACCTTCACGAGGATCGAGTTGGCCACATCGGCGTCGATGCCCCGCTGGAGCCGGGTGACGTTGGTGACGAAGAGGTCGTCGCCCACCAACTGGACCCGGTCACCGACCAGACCGCGCAGGGTGGCCCAGCCATCCCAGTCCTCCTCGGCCATGCCGTCCTCGATGGACACGATCGGGTACCGGTCCGAGAGGTCGGCCAGGTAGTCGGCCATCTCGTCGGGCGACAGGGTCCGACCCTCGCCGGCCAGGTGGTAGGCGCCGTCACGGAAGAACTCGGTGGAGGCGGCGTCGAGCGCGATGGCCACGTCGTCGCCCGGGGTCAACCCGGCCCGCTCGACGGCCTCGAGGAGCAGGGTGATGGCCTCCTCGTTGGAACCCAGGTTCGGGGCGAACCCGCCTTCGTCGCCGATGGCCGTGGCCATCCCCCGTTCGGACAGGACCTTCTTGAGCACGTGGTAGCACTCGACGCCCCAGCGGAGACCCTCGGAGAACGATGCGGCGCCCACCGGCATGAGCATGAACTCCTGCAGGTCGACGTTGTTGTCGGCGTGCTCGCCGCCGTTGAGGACGTTGAGCATGGGCACCGGCAGCACGTGGGCGTTGGCGCCCCCGATGTAGCGGAACAGCGGCGCTTCAGCCTCGGCAGCCGCCGCACGGGCCACGGCGAGCGACACGCCGAGGATGGCGTTGGCACCCAGACGGCCCTTGTCGCTCGTGCCATCGCAGTCACAGAGGGCCCGATCGACGGCCCGCTGGTCGTAGGCGTCCAGACCGCGGACGGCCGCCGCCAGTTCGCCGTTCACGTTGGCCACCGCGGTGCCGACGCCCCGGCCGGCCCACTGCCCGCCACCGTCACGTAGCTCCACGGCTTCGAACATGCCGGTCGAAGCGCCGCTGGGCACCATGGCCCGGCCGGACGCACCGGATTCCAGGACGACGTCCACCTCCACGGTGGGGTTGCCCCGACTGTCGATGACCTGACGACCGGCGACCACGGCGATGCTGCTCATGGCCAGAACGCTACCGGCGGGCGTCACCACCGGAGAGGCGCTCGGCCTCTGCGGCCCGCACCACGGCCGAGAATCGACCGACGGCCCCGCGGAGCGCGTCCTCGGCGTCCAGACCGGCGTCCCGGGCGGCCACCGCCACGGCCAGCAGGAGATCACCCAACGACTCGTCGTCAAGACTCAGTTCCCCCAAGGCGGGCGCTGCATCGACGGTCGACTCGGGCTGGACATCGATGCCGGCCGCCCGCCGGACGACCTTCTGGGCGACGGCCAGGGCGGGCAGGGTCGGGGGAATCCCGTCCAGAACCGATTCCCTCCCCTTCTCCGCCTGCTTGATCCGGTCCCAGTTGGCCACCACGTCGGCGGCACCGTCGACGCCCGACGGATCGACCCCCGCCGTGTCGGAACCGGGCGGCGGAGGAAACACGTGGGGGTGCCGGTGGCGGAGCTTGTCGTGGATACCCCGGGCCACGTCAGCCAGATCGAAGCGTCCGTCGTCGGCGGCGATCCGGGCGTGGAATACCACCTGGAAGAGCAGGTCGCCCAGCTCCTCCTCGAGCGCCGCCGATCCCTCCCCGCTGGCCTCGTCGAAGTCGTCGAGGGCCTCGAGCACCTCGTGGGCCTCCTCGAGCAGATGGGGCCGCAGGGTGGTGTGGGTCTGCTCGGCATCCCAGGGGCACTTGCGTCGCAGCACGGCCACCAGTTCGACGAACCGTTGCACCTCGGCGGCGACGGGCGCGGCCAGGCGGGGCACGAACAACGACGTGAGGTGGTCGGGCTCGACCACGTCGGGCAGATCGTCCCAGAGGGCCTGCACGATCCGTTCGTCGTCGGTGCCCAGACCCTGCAACACGGTCACCGGCTCGTCGGGTGGGTCGACAACGGCCGCCACCACGTCGGCCAGCACGGCCGGTGTGTCGACCTGGGCGACCAGCAGCGGTCCCCGCTCACCAGCCGCCTCGACCGGAAAGCGGTGGGCGTCGACGATGCGGACGCCGTCGGCCAGCGGGTCCACGCCGAGGCGCACCCAGGCCAGGTCCAGGAACGACAGCGCCGGTACGAGGGTCACGTCGACCCGCTCGTCGGCCAGCAGGAGCTCGACGGTGTGCTCGGCCACCATGGGCGAACCGGGGACGGCGTACAGCACCCGACCGTGGGTCTCCGCGGCGGCCACCACCTCGTCGACCACCCCGGCGTAGACCTCGGCGAACGAATCGGCAGACTCGTAGTGATGGTCGAGGGACACCACACCATCCCCGAGTGCCGGGTCGCCGAGCCCCGGATCACCCAGGACGGAAACGGCCGGGTGGCGGACCGTGCGGACCAAACGGTGGGGATGTTCTTCGATGGCGGCCAAGGTGGCCGCCGTACACAGGTCCGCTCCGGCCGGCCCGAGGCCGACCACCGTCACCCGGGGACGACCATCGGCCGGAGTCGACCCGGGCGTCACGAACCCAGTCGGGCGAGCGCCGGAGCCAACGGCCCGGCGGGCGGAGCGACCCGTCCCACCACGGGATCCCAGACGCCGAAGCGGGCGTCGACCTCCACGGTGCGGGTCAGCCCGGCGATCTGCAGCAGTGCAGCGGAAAGTCGGGGTCCGAGGTCGTCGAAGGCCACGGGCTCGACGGGGTGCACCTCGTCGATGCGGATCACGTGGAAGCCGAACTCGCTGGGCACCGGACCCACCATGGTCTGACCGGCGGCCAGGGCCCCGAGGGCGGCCCGTTCGAACGTGGGGACGAATCGCCCGAGGCCGACACAACCCAGCGATCCACCGGCCTGACCCGATCCCGGGTCCTGGGAGATCGACCCGGCCATCGCCGCGAAGTCCTCCCCCGACTCGAGCAGGTGCATGACGGCGCGGGCGTCGTCCTCGTTGGCGACGAGGATGTGGCTGGTGCAGAGATCGTGGGCCAGCAGGTGGGCGTTGGCGTCGTAGGCGGCCCGGACGCCTTCACCAGCCTCCTCCACCACATCGAGGGCCGCCTGCCATCCGATGAAGCGGGGCAGCGACGGGTCACCGGCGTCCACACCGGCGGCGATGAGGCGGTCGCGGGCCGCCGTGCGCGCCTCGGCACCGATCACCACGTCATGTTCGGCCAACAGGTCCGACAGCGCCTCGTAGCGCACGTACCGGTCGACCACGCCGGCCGCCGCCTCGGCGTCGACCGCCTCCACGTCGACCGGGCCACCGGTGGCCTCGGCCACCAGGGTGGCCACGCCTTCGCGGTCCAGGCTGGTCTCCCCCACCCGGACCGCCTCGACCGAGGAACCACAGGCCGCGGCCACCAGCGCGACCGCCAGCGTGAGGGCGACCAGGGAGATGACGGTCGGCCGGGCGTATCTCTTGACGGGGAACTCGTTCACGGGGTGCACAGGTCGTCGAGGCTACGCGACCCTCAGGTCGTGCCGTCGCCTCCACCCGTCGACGGACCCACATCGATCGGGGGCACGACGTCTTCCAGGATCTCGGTCAGCGATCCGGCCAGGTTCCCCTCGCGGGGCTTCTTCAGGGGCAGGAAGACCTGCTGCTGGGCCTCCTTGTACCGGGCGTCGCGGTACTTGCGGGCCAGCCGGGTCTGGCGACTCAACGGCAGGACGACCGGGGAACAACGGGCGATGTGCTCGGGGCCGCCCAGTCCGGGGCCCTTGCCGACAGTGACCTCGGTGATACCACGGGCCACGCACGCCGAACGGAGCCTGGCCACGGCCAGCAGCGCCTTGACCGGCGGAGGGATCGGTCCGTATCGGTCCTCCCACTCGGCCTGCACGGCATCGACGCCCGCCGGATCGGGTTCGGTGCCCGCGTTGGCCAGCTTCCGGTAGGCCTCGAGGCGAAGGTCGCTACGGGACACGTAGTCATCGGGCAGGTGGGCGTCGAGCGGCAACTCGACGCGGATCTCGGCCTGGGGCACGGGGGCCGTCCCGGCCAGCTCGGCCACCGCCTCGGTGACCATCTGGCAGTAGAGGTCGTAGCCCACCGCCGCTATGTGACCACTCTGACCGGTGCCCAGCAGGTTGCCGGCCCCCCGGATCTCCAGATCACGCATGGCGATCCGGAAGCCCGATCCCAGTTCGGTGGTCTCGCCAATGGTGCGGAGCCGCTCGTGGGCCTGCTCGCTGAGCGAACGGTCGGGCGGGGTGAACAGGTAGGCGTACGCCCGCTGGCCGGCCCGGCCGACCCGCCCCCGCAACTGGTGGAGCTGGCCCAGACCCAGGAGATCGGCCCGGTCCACGACCAGGGTGTTCACCGTCGGCATGTCGATCCCCGACTCGATAATGGTGGTGCACACCAGGACGTCGTAGCGACCCTCCCAGAAGTCGAACACCACCGATTCGAGACTGGCCTCGTCCATCTGCCCGTGGGCCACGGCGACCCGGGCCTCGGGCACCAGATCGCGAACCCCGCCGGCCACCTGGTCGATGTCGTGCACCCGGTTGTGGACGAAGAACACCTGCCCCTCGCGCAACAGCTCGCGGCGGATGGCCTCGGCTACCGGGCGTTCGTCATAGTCGCCCACGTAGGTGAGGATGGGCTGGCGATCGGCGGGCGGCGTGTCGAGCAGGCTGAGGTCTCGGATGCCGGTGAGCGACATCTCCAAGGTGCGGGGAATGGGGGTGGCGGTCAGCGTCAGGACGTCCACGTCGGCCCGGAACGTCTTGATGGCCTCCTTGTGGCTGACCCCGAACCGCTGCTCCTCGTCGACGACCAGCAGGCCGAGACGGGCGAACCGGACGTCGGCCGACAGCAGCCGGTGGGTGCCGATCACCACGTCGATCGAACCGTCGGCCAGACCCTCGGACACCTTGCGGGCGTCCGCGGAGGTCAGGAACCGGCTCAACACCTCGACCCGCACCGGGTACGGGGCGAAACGGTCCCGGAAGGTCTGGCCGTGCTGCTGGGCCAGCAGGGTGGTGGGAACCAACACGGCGGCCTGGTGTCCGTCCTGCACCGCCTTGAACACGGCCCGCACCGCCACCTCGGTCTTGCCGAAGCCCACGTCGCCACACACCAGGCGGTCCATGGGCACCGGCCGCTCCATGTCGGCCTTGACGTCCTCGATGGCCCGCAGCTGGTCGGGGGTCTCCTGGAAGGGGAAGGCCTGTTCCAGCTCGCGTTGCCACGGGGTGTCCTCGGCGAAGGCGTGGCCCTCGGCAGTCACCCGCTGCTGGTAGAGCACCACCAGTTCCTGGGCGATCTCGGCCACCTCGGAACGCACCCGGGCCCGGGTCTTCTGCCAGTCGGAGCCGCCCATGCGGCTGAGGGTCGGCACCTCGCCTCCGGTGTGGGGCCGGATGGCGTCGATCTGGTCGGTCGGGAGGTAGAGCCGGTCGTCCCCCCGGTACTCGAGCAGCAGGTAGTCGCGCTCGACGCCACCCATGGATCGGGTGGTCAGGCCGCCGAAGCGGGCCACCCCGTGGTGCTCGTGGACGACGTAGTCGCCGGGAGCCAGGTCCTCGAACACCCGGATGGCCGATCGACGACGGGGTCGGGTCCGCCGTCTGGTCCGTCGACGGCCGGTCAGCTCGCCCTCGGTGACGAGCGCCAACCGGGAGGCGGGGAGGACGAAGCCCCGCTCCAGGGGCGCCACGACCAGCGATGCGCCGGCCGGGACCACATGGCCGTCGAGGTGTCCGGACGGCCGCACGACCTCGATCTCGGCCTCCAGGAGCCGCCGTGCCAGTTGGTCGGCGCTGCCCTCCCCGTCGGCGGCCACCACCACCCGGTGGCCATCGGCCAGCAGGCGTCGGAGCCGTCCGGTCGGCCCCTCGGAGTCCTCGGTGACCACGGCTGCCGCCACATCGCGACCCCAGCCCGAGGCCTGCACGGTCTCCACACCGGGCCCGTCCGGGACGGCGTCCATGGTCCAGACCGGGGCGCCGGTGTGGACCAGCAGGCGTTCCCAGTCGGTGTGCAGTCGGGGGAACACCGTGTCATCGGCCCCCCAGGTGGTGGCCAGCGTGGAGGCCAGCTCGGCCTCCTCGGCCTGCAGGTCGGCGATGCGATCCCGGAGCCTTCGGGGCTCGACGGCCACCACCAGGGCGTCGTCGTCGACCAGGTCGAACAGGACCCGTTCGTCGCCGGACAACCACGGCAGCCACGACTCCATTCCGTCGAACAACTCGCCGTCGGCCAGACGGTCCCACTGCTCGCGGCCCCAGGGTTCGGTGGCCACCAACTGGGCGGCCCGGGCCCGCACCTCGTCATCGGGAAGCAGTTCGCGGCAGGGATGCAGCTCCACCTCGGCGCGCGACACGGTGGCCCGCTGATCGGCCACGCCGAACTCGGTCAGGCGCTCCACCTCGTCGCCCCACAGGTCGATCCGGACCGGCGCGTCATCGGTCGATGGCCAGACGTCGATGATCGAGCCGCGAACCGACAGTTCGCCCCGATGCTCCACCTGGTACTCACGGCGGTACCCGACGGCCACCAGGTCGGCGACGAGCGCCTGCTGGTCGACGGTGTCGCCGGGCCCGATACGTACCGGATCGATCCGTCCGGCACCCGGGCCGAGCCGTTGGACGAGGGCCCGACCCGAGGCCACGACCACCAACGGTCGATCGTCAATGGAAGCCAGCCGGTGGAGGGCCCGGAGCCGTCGACCCATCGTCTCCACCCCGGGGCTGATGCGTTCGAAGGGCAGCGTCTCCCATGCCGGGAAAAGCTCCACGGCAGACCTTCCCGACGGCAGGTCGCCCAGGAAGAGTCGGAGGTCGTTGGCCAGGCGTTCGGCCTCGGTGCCGGTGGGAACGGCCACCACCAGAGGTGTGCGTCCCGTCCGACGGACGAGCGAAGCCAACACCATGGCCCGGGCCGGTTCGGCGACCGCCAACGACGCGGTGCGGCGGCCCAGCACGGCGGCCACCGACGGGTCGTCGTCGAGCAGCGCGGGTAGGTGCTCCAGAAGGGTCGACATGATTCTGAACGAAGGTTTCTCAGCGCTGGTTTCTCAGGAACGGGTTTCTCAGGAACGGGCGTTGACGCGACCCATGGTGGCGTCCACGCCCTCGGCCAGGATCGCTTCCACCGCGTCGGCCGCTTTCTGCACGATGACCCCGAGTTCGGCCGCCTCGGCTTTCCCGGGGCGTCGCAGCACGTGATCGGCGCTCGACTGTCGACCGGGGGGCCTACCCACTCCGAGACGGACCCGCAGGTAGTCCTGCGTCTTGAGATGCGCGGTGATCGACTTCAGGCCGTTGTGTCCGGCCAGTCCGCCGCCGACCTTGACCCGCAGGCCCCCGACCGGCAGGTCGAGTTCGTCATGGACCACCACGATCCGACTCGGATCGTCCACGCCGTGCCGGTGCACCAGCTTGCGGACGGACTGACCCGACTCGTTCATGAAGGTCTGCGGGAAGGCCAGCGCCACCCGCTGACCACCGATGCGAACCTCGCACGACAGGGCGAGTTCCCTGGAACGACGGAGTGAACCGCCGTGACGATCCGCCAGGACGGCGATGACGTCGGCACCCACGTTGTGGCGCGTGCCGACGTAGTCATCTCCGGGATTTCCGAGGCCGACGACCAGAAGGGCCGCCGGTTCCCCGGTCCGTTCGGTGCGGGACCGACGCAGCACGTCTCGTGTCGGTCCTTGTCGCTACTCGGAGTCGGCGGCCTCGTCGGCGTCGCCGCCCTCGTCGGAGCCCTCGGCACCCTCGGCACCCTCCGCCAACTCGCCTTCGGCCTCGGCCTCGGCGGCGTCATCAGCAGCCATGGCCTCCAGCGTGGAGCGGGTGATCATGCCGACGGCCACCGTCTCCTCGGGGTCGACGTCGGTGGTGACACCAGCCGGCAGGACGATGTCGCCCACGCGCTTGGAGTCGCCGATGACGAGGTCCGAGATGTCGATCTCGAGCTCGTTGGGGATGCTGTCCGGTGCGGCGTTCACGGTCAGGCTGAACAGGTTCTGGTCGACCATGCCGTCGGCATCGTGGACCTCCTTGGCCTCGCCGATCATGACGACGGGCACGTCGACGGTCACGTCCTGCTTGGGGTCGATGAGCAGGAAGTCGACGTGGGTCACGTCGCGGCGCACCGGATGACGCTGGATGTCCTTGACGATCGACATCTGCTTGTCGCCGCCGAACTCCAGGTGGATCACCGCGTTCACACCGGCATCGGTGGTCAACGCACGACGCAGTTCGGGCCAGTCGACGTCGATGCTGACCGGGTCCTGGCTGAGGCCGTAGACGACGGCCGGGACGCGGCCCTCACGACGGAGGCGGCGGCTGGACCGGGTGCCGGTTTCCCGGGTGGTCTCTGCGGAGAGGACGATCTCGCTCATGAAAGTGCTTTCTGGAGGTGCGTTCAACCGGCCTGCACGGGTCGGCAGGTTCGGACGGGCGGTCTTGTGGGGACCGGCGGAAAAGCCTATCGGCGCATGACCCCCGGGCGTCAGGGCCGGCTACTTCAGGACAGGTTGTCGCCGCCGAAGATCTCACTGACCGACGCGTCCTCGAAGACGGCGTCGATGGCCCGGGCGATGACCGGGGCCACCGACAGCACCTCGATGAGGTCGGGATCGGCTCCGGCGGGCAACGGCAACGTGTCGGTGACGATGACCTTCTCGATGGGCGATGCGGCCAGCCGCTCCAGGGCCGGGCCGGAGAACACGCCGTGGGTGGTGGCGGCCACCACCCGTGAGGCACCCCGTTCGGCCAACTGCTCGGCCGCCGCACAGATGGTTCCCGCGGTGTCGATCATGTCGTCGACGATGACGCAGACCTTGCCCTCCACCTCACCGACGACCTCCTTGGCCTCCACGGTGTTGAACGCCGTGTGGCTACGGCGTTTGTGGACGATGGCCAGATCCGCACCCAGCTGGTTGGCGTAGCGCTCGGCCACCTTCACCCGACCGGCATCGGGAGACACGATGGCCAGGTCACCCTCCAGCGAGCGGAGGCGGTCGACGAGGACCGGCATGGCGGTGAGGTGGTCGACCGGCCCGTCGAAGAAGCCCTGGATCTGGCCCGAGTGGAGGTCGATCCCCACCAGGCGGCTGGCGCCGGCCTCCTTGAACAGGTTGGCCACCAACTTGGCGGTTATGGGTTCGCGCCCCGACGACTTGCGGTCCTGGCGGGCGTAGCCGTAGTGGGGACAGACCACGGTGATGCGTTTGGCCGACGCCCGGCGGGCCGCATCCACCATGATCAGCTGCTCCATCAGGGTGTCGTTGATCGACATGCCCTCGGATTGGCAGTGGGTCTGGATGATGAAGGCGTCACATCCGCGGATCGACTCGGAGAACCTGCAGTGGATCTCGCCGTTGGCGAACTCGGCGATGTTCGGCTCGCCCAGGGACTCGCCCAGTTCGGCGGCGATGGCCTCGGCCAGCGGGCGGCTGGCCCGACCGGAGACGACGTACAACTTCTTGTGGGTGACCAGTTCCATGGGGTGCGGCGGGATCCTCGTCGGGGGCGGTTCCGCATCCGATCATACGGGGCGACCGTCGGCGCGGATCAGCCGATGTAGACCGGTCTCGGAGGGACCATGCCGGGCAGCTCGGCCACCTCGGGAACGGTGGTCAGAGGGGTCGTGGCGGCCGTCGTCGGGGGCACCCGGGAGGTGGTCGTCGTCGTGCCGATCGTGGTCGTGGTCGTGACGGCGACGGTGGTGGTCGGCGCCCGGGTCGTGGTGGTGGTCGTGACGGCGACGGTGGTGGTCGGCGCCCGGGTCGTGGTCGTGGTCGTGACGGCGACGGTGGTGGTCGGCGCCCGGGTCGTGGTCGTGGTAGTGA
>JAAZXY010000016.1 GCA_014239855.1 Acidimicrobiales bacterium
GGCGGGAAGGCCGTGCTCGAGGAGGTCATCGGCCAGTTCGTCGTCGGCCCGGCGCCGCGCGGAGCGTTCTGCTGGGTCGGACAGCCCGGGGGACGCCCCGACCAGGGCGAGGGAGGCCACACACTCCGGATGCCGGACCGTCAGGCCGAGGCCGATCCGTCCGCCCATGGAGTAGCCGACCACGTGGGCCGGGCCCAGACCGTGCTGGTCGATGACCCGGGCCACGGCATCCACGGTGTGCTCGAACCCGAAGCCCTGGGCGTCGTCGTCGAGGATGCTCCGACCGTGGCCGGGAAGGTCGACGGTGGCCACGCGGCGGTTGTCGGTGAGAGGCCGGGTGAGGGGCCGCATGGTCACCGACGAACCGGTGAACCCGTGCAGGGCCACCACCGGCCGACCCGACGAGCCGTCATCGGGCGGGCCGTCGAACTCGACGTGAAGTCCCTCGCCGTCAGTCACCGGACCGCCTCCGGTCCCCGGAGGGCGCGGTCGGCCACCCGGGCGGCCTCGCGGTGGAGTTCGACGTTGGTGACGGCATCGGTACGCACGTGGACGAGGTGGAGGCCCACGGCGCCCACCGACCGGGTCAGCGCGTCCTCCAGTCCCGGGCGATCGGTGGGCTGGTGGAGGGTGGCGCCGGCCAGATGGGCCGCATGGCTGAGGTCCAGTCCGTGGGGGGTGTGGAAGAGGCGCCGGTGGTCGACGTGGTTCCGGTCGGCTATGGGCAGGTCGGCGATCGGAAGGAACGAGAAGATGCCGCCACCGTCGTTGTCCACCACCACCACCGTCAGGTCGACGCCCAGACGGCAGGCCGCCGTGAGACCTCCGAGGTCGTGGAGCACGGTGAGGTCGCCGGCCAGAAGAACCGTCGGGGGGCCGGTTCCGGTATCGGCACCGGCGGCCATGCCGATGGCCGTGGCGACCTGGCCGTCGATGCCGTTGGCACCCCGGTTGCCGCGGATCGACCACTCCCGCTGATCGGTGGGGAGGAAGGCGTCGAGGTCGCGCAGCGGCATGGAGTTGCCGACCACCAGGGTGACGGCGCCCGGGAGGGCGGCGTCGAGGGCGGCCACCACGCCGGGTTCATCGAAGGGCGAGTCGGCCACCAGAGCGGCCACGGCGGCCGCTGCGGCTGCGTCGGCGTTGAGCCAGGTGCGGGTCCAGTCGCTTTCGCCGTCACGGGTCGGTTCCTCGTGGGCCAGTCGATCGGCGAGGTGAGCGGCCAGACGACCCGGCTCGGCGGTCACCCGGTCGGTGATCCGCAGTGCGGCGTCGGGGAAGCGTCCGAGGTGGTCCACGGCCACGATGCGGTCGGCGCCCACCCGGTCCAGCCACAGGCGGTAGCCCTTGCTGGTCGGCATGGCTCCCAGTTGGACCACCACATCGGGGCGGTGGTCGTCCGACCACGGAGAACGGAGCAGGTGGTCGCCGGTGGCCAGGACGGGACCGTCGGCGACGTGGGTGCCGCGACGCAGGCCCGACACCGGGTCGGCCAGGATCGGCCATCCGGTCCGGCGGGCCAACTGGGCCAGGGCGGCCCGTCCGGCGGGGGAGAGGTCCATGGGCCCGGCCACGATCAGGCCCCTCTCGGGCCGAGCGTTTCCGGCCACGAGCTCGTCGAGGCAGCCGGCCTCGAGCGGAACCCGGTCCGGAGGCAGGGGAAGGAGCCCCTGCGATGAAGTCCCGATATCGGAGGGATCGCCCGGGGGTGGTTCCAGTGGCTCACGCAGCGGCACGTTGAGATGGACGGGGCCGGGCGCCGGGCGGGTGGCCCGGACCACGGCCTGATGGGCCACCGATGCCGCCTCGCCGGCCTGGTCGGTGCCGGCCACCGGGGTGGTGGCGGCCCAACGCACGTGGGTGCCGTAGATGCCGTGCTGGTCGATCGTCTGGGGTGCACCGACGCCCTGCAACTCGGGAGGTCGGTCGGTGGTGAGGACGATGAGGGGCACGCCGGAATGGAAGGCCTCGACGACCGCCGGCAGGTAGTTGGCCGTGGCGGTGCCCGAGGTGCACAGCAGGGCCACGGGCCGGTTGGTGGCCCGGGCCAGGCCCAGAGCGAAGAATCCACCGGCCCGCTCGTCGAGGTGCATTGAAACCTCGAGCCCGGGCGTGCGGTCGGCGGCCACCGTCATCGGTGTGGACCGTGATCCCGGTGAGGCGGCCACGTGGGCCACCCCGCATTCCACGAGCTGGGCGAACAGCGTCCGACACCAGGCTTGGACGGCTACCGGGTCGGCGGCCGGGAGGTGGCTCATGGCGTGGCTCCCGTTTCCCGGGGATCGGCGCCCGATGGCGGCGTGGCCAACACGAGGCCCAGAAGGGTCCGCAGTTTCACGTCGGTCTCGGCCAGCTCGCGGTCCGGATCCGAACCGGCCACCACGCCGGCACCCGCGTACAACGTCGTGCCCGCGTCGTGCACGAGTCCGGTCCGCAGGGCCACCCGGAACTCGCCGTCGCCCGAGGCGTCCATCCAGCCGACCGGACTGGCGAACCATCCCCGTTCCATGCCCTCGTGGGCGGCCCGCAGGTCGGCGGCCTGTCCACCGGGATGACCGGCCACCGCCGGGGTGGGATGGAGGGCGCCCACCAGGTCCAGCAGGCCGACGCCCTCGGGGAGCTCGGCGTCGATGGGGGTGTGGAGATGCTGGATGCCATGGAGTGGCAACAGGGCGGGGTCCCGGGGATGCCGGTCGGCCACCCCGAGGCCGTCCAATGCCCGGTCGACGGCTTCGACCACCACGGCGTGCTCGGCGCGTTCCTTGGGGCTGGTCAGGAGGCCCTGGCCGAGGGCGGCGTCGATGGCCGGGTCGGCGTGGCGGGGGGCGGATCCGGCCAGTGCCGCGGTGTGGAGGTGGCCGGAGTGCACGGCGGCCAGGCGTTCCGGCGTGGCTCCCAGAAACGTCGTCCCGGTACGGGCCGGTCGCACGGCCAGGGTGGCACACGCCGGGTAGGTGTCTCGGAGGGCGGCCAGCAGGGGAGCGGTGTCGGGCCGGTGGCCGACGTCGATGGACCGACACGGCACGGCCTTGGTCAGATCCCCCCGCCCGATGGCCGCCAATGCCAGGCGGACCAGTTGCCGGTAGTGCTCGCGGGCGTCCGGATCGGTATGGGCGGCGGGATCCAGGAACTCGGCCCTGCCGGGAGTCGGCGCATTGTGCAGGGGGGTGGGTCGGTCCTGGTCGTCGATCCGGGTCACCCAGGTGCGACCGGCGTGGCGTAGGACCTGGACGGCGGGCAGCACGAGGCGACCGGCTCCGAACGGCTGCCATGCAGCAGCGGCCTGCGGCAGGTCGTCGTCGAAGGCGAAGCCCGCAGCGAGTCTGGGGAGCGGAGCACCCTCAGGGGCGGTCACGTCGAGGGCGTTCCACAGGTCGGTGGCCATCTCGGCGGCGTCGACGAATCGTCCGACTCCGGTGGCGTCGACCACGGCCGCCGAGCCGAGACCGACCCACGAGGTGTCGTCGTCGGGGACCTCCCAGAACCACGCTTCGTCGTCGACGGGCGCCACGGCCAGCCAGGCCAGGGGGTCGGTGGCCGGCCCGGTGTGCACCTCGACGGTGGTGGCCTGCATCGCCCCGGTCGCCGGCGCGGGGTCGGCGGTCAACGCCATTGGACGTCCACCTCCAGGCGATCGGTGTCGGCGGTCAGGAGGGCCTCGGCCAGTCCGGTTCCCGTGTCGGTTCCCGCCCGCTGCCGGGCCCGGGTCACCAGCGTGCGGTGGAAGTGCTGGGCCACCAGACGGGTCACGGCCGGCAGCAGTGAGCGGACCACCTCCACGAGGTCCTGTTCGCCGGTCGTCCCGTCTCCTGTAGTGCCTTCTCCGTGGTGGATGTGGCACTCGAACAGGTCGATGGCCCGGTCGACCACCTCGTCGACGTTCGCGCCATGGTCGGCGGCCAGGGCCACCAGTTCGTCGAGTGGGACGCCTGCCGCGCTGATGGCCAGCCCGGCCCGCACCATGGAGACCGCCCCCTCGTCGAACCGGGGCTCGGGGTCGGTGGTGAGGGGAGCGAGGAGTCCGTTGTCGACCAGGAGGGCGACGAGCCCTTCGGGGACCCCGGCCTGCTCGGCCACCTCGGAGCGAGAGAGGCTTCGATCCAGGGCATCGTCGGCCAGGCGGCGAAGTTCGTCCACTGCGCCGATGGTCGACACCCCGGCACCCAGGGCGCCGATCTGGGCCAGGGTGAAACCCTCTTCGGCCAGGCGTCGGATCTCGGCCAGGCGGGCCACGTGATCGTCGGAGTACAGGGCCCGTCGGCCGCTTCGGAGCGGTGCCGGTAACAGGCCGAGGCGCTGGTAGTAGCGCACGGTGTCGATGCCCAGCCCGGCGGTCGCTGCCACCTCATCGACGGTCAGGCCGGTCGGGGAGTTCCGGTTCTGCTCATCCACGGCGGCCACGGCCATATTCTAGGAGTAATCACTCTCAGTGTCGATGCTCGTACCTTCGGATCGGATCTTCCGGTCCGCCGGATCACCGCCAACCGGGTCGTGGATGCCACGATGAGCGGATGGGAGCCCGAGCAGAGACCTCCGCGCCGATCGACTACATCGCCCTGACCCGCGATCGTTACGACGCCCTCGGCTACCCCCCGTACCAGTGGGCGGAGTTGTCGGACACACCGCCCTGGACGCCGCTGGCCCGCCCCCTCGCCGAATCGACGGTTGCCCTGATCGGCTCGGGCGGTGCCTACCGGGAAGGGCAGACGGCCTTCCACTGGAAGGACGACACCGGCGTCCGGCGGATCCCGTCGGCCGACCCGGCCACCGACATCCGGGTCACCCACTTCGCCTACGACCTCGAGCCGGCCCGGGAGGACCCGAACATCGTGTTCCCCGTGGACCGGCTGCGCGAGCTGGTCGACGAGGGCGTGATCGGTGGACTGGCCCCCACCGCGCTGGGGTGCATGGGCGGGATCTACTCGGTCCGACGGGCCACCGAGGAGCTGGCCCCGGCCGTCGTCGCCGAGGTCACGGCCATGGACGTGGACCTGGCCCTGCTGGTGCCCGTCTGACCGGTCTGCCACCAGACCGTGGGTCTGGTCGCACGGGCGTTGGAAGCCGCTGGGGTGCCGACGCTCTGCCTGACGTCGGCGTACAGCATCACGGCGTCGGTGAACCCGCCGCGGGCCGCCTTCTCGGACCTGCCGCTGGGCCACACCGTCGGTCGACCCCATGATGCGGAGTTCCAGCGAAACCTGCTGCGTCGGGCGTTGACCGCGGCGGCCGCCATGGACACCCCGGGAACCATCGCCGCCACCGGGGTGACGTGGGACGGCGACGGCTCCTGGAAGCGTCGGGCCACGCCCACCGGGATTGAGTCCGGGAAGCCGGTGTCCGGGGAGCCGGTGTCCGGGGAGCCGGTGTCCGATGCTTCGGCGGACGGTGACCGGGGCGATACACGCAACGTCCGGGTCGACACCCCGCAGTACCAGTACGAATCCGACCGGCTGGCCGCCGAGTCGGGCACCTGACCCCCGTTTCCCTGCCCCCTCGGTTCCGGAGTAGTTCCATGTCTGTCGCCGCCGATCTTCAACCCCTGCTCGACCTCATCTCCCAGGGTCGGGACCCGGACGCCCCCATCGATCTTGAGGAACGCCGGGTGAGCTACCGGGCCATCTGTACCGGTGGCCGACATCTGGCCGCCGAGGTGGCCGAGGTGGTCGACCGGATGATCCCCGGTCCGGAGAGCGATCTGCCGGTCCGGATCTACCGGGCGGAGGGACTGGGCGACCGCTCCCCCGTGGTGCTCTATCTCCACGGTGGTGGCTGGACGATCGGTGATCTGGAGGGCTACGACGAACAGTGCCGGGCCGTGGCCTCAACCAGTGGAGCGGTGGTGGTGGCCCTCGAGTACCGGCTCGCTCCCGAGCACCCGTTCCCGGCGGCCGTCGATGATTCCTGGGCAGCCCTCTGCTGGGTGTCGGAGCACGCTGGGGAACTCGGGGTCGATTCGGGGCGACTGGTGGTGGCCGGTGACAGCGCCGGGGGCAATCTGAGTGCGGTGCTGTCGCTACTGGCCCGTGACCGGGGCGGTCCGGCCATCGACCACCAGTTCCTGATCTATCCGGCCACCGATTTCGATTACGACTCCAGACGTTGGCCGTCGTTGGAGGAGAACGCCGTTGGGTACTTCCTGGAGCTGAGGATGATGCGGTGGTTCGCCGACAACGTCGCCGGGGGTCGGGATCTGAGCACCGAGCCGCTGGCCGCACCGATCCGTGCCGAGAATCATGCAGGCCTTCCGCCGGCCACCGTGATGGTGGGTGGCTTCGACCCCCTTCGCGACGAGGGTCTGGGGTATGCCGAGATGCTTCGATCGGCCGGCGTGCCGGTCGAGGTGATCCACCACGAGGAGCAGGTCCACGGGTACTGGATCGTCGCCCCGCTCGTTCCCTCCTCGGGTGCCGCCCGCCAGATCGACCTGGATGCTCTTCGGGCTGCCATCGAGGCTCTGCCCGTCGGCTAGTCGCCGGGCTCGGCCACCGCGCCCGACGCCACCAGGGCGTCGATCTCGGCGTCGGTGCGGCCCATGGCCGCCAGGACCTCGCGGGTGTGCTGGCCGATGGACGGGGCCGTTGAACGGGCGGCCCACGGTGTGCCCCGGAAGTCCACCGGCGTGGCGACCATGGTGGTCGACGACACCGCGTCGGGGACGTCGACCAGCGCACCGGAACCGTGGAACGCCGGGTCGGCCAGCAGATCGTCGGGCGAGTTGATCGGTGCCCAGAAGAAGTCCGGTTCGGTGGCGAACACCTCGGTCCACTCGTCGAGCGTCCGGGTGGCGAAGATCTCGTCCAGCATGCCGATGAGTGCCGGCGCATTGGCTGCCCGCTCCCGAGGCCGCGCGAAGCGCTCGTCGTCGAGCCATTCGGGATGGCCGACCGCCCGGGCCAGCGGAGGCCAGTGCCGTTCGCCCTCCAGTCCGACGATCCAGAATCGGCGACCGCAGCCTGCGGTGTAGTTGTTCATGGCCGGGTTGCCCATCGACGTGCGTTCGCCGATCTCCAGGGTGGCCCCCCACATGAGCAGCAGGTTCAGGTCGAAGCTGATCGTGTAGGCGCCCTGGCGCATGAGGGACGTCTCGACCAGCTGGCCCTGACCGGTGCGTTCCCTGTCGAACAGGGCGGCCGACACCGCGGCGGCGGCCGCCAGGCCCGTCGAATGGTCGCCCATCCCGCCCCGTTGGAACGGCGGGTCACCCCCCGGTGGGGTCAGGAGGCCCGCCACGCCGGACCGGGCCCAGAAGGCGCCGATGTCATAGGCCGCCCGGTCGGCGTCGGGCCCCTCGGAGCCATAGCCGGTGATCTGGCAGTACACCAGGCGCTCGAAGCGGTCGGCGATCGACGCATGGTCCAGGCCGAGGCGCTGCAGGGCGCCGATCCGCAGGTTGGTCACGAACACGTCGGCCTCGGCCAGCAGGTCCATGGCGATGGCCAGGCCATCGTCGGTGCCGAGGTCCACGGCAATGCCCTTCTTGGACCGGTTGTCCATCTCGAACACCGGGTTGGTGGGCATGTCGCCACCCAGCATCCACTGGAACATCCGGCACGGGTCGCCCGACGGGGGCTCGATCTTGACGACATCAGCCCCCCAGTCGGCCAGGATTCCCGAGGCGGCCGGGCCGGCCACCCACACGCCGAGCTCGACGACCTTCACGCCCCGCATGGGGCCGGTCGCGGTGGTGGTCTCGGTCATGGCTGGCGCCCCCGTTGTCACTGGCGGCCCGGAGTCGAGCCCGGGGGCAACCTAGGCCGATGAGATCGGTCGGTCCCATGCGGACCTGACGGGTACCGTCGGCCGGTGATCCTGTTCGTGTGCACCGGCAACACCTGCCGGTCGGCCATGGCCGAGGCGGTTCTTCGGACCCGTCTGGACGAGAGAGGCGGGGCCGGGCCGGTTGTCGCCTCTGCGGGGACCGAGGTCCGTAGCGGAGCAGACGGGACCGGGGCGAACCCGTCGGCCGTCGAGGTGCTGGCCCAGCGGGGTATCGATCTCGGTGGGCACGTCAGCACCTCCCTGACTCTCGAACTGGTGGCCGGGGCCGACCTGGTGGTGGCCATGACCCGACCACATGAGGCGGCCGTCGCGGCGATCGATCCCACGGCCCGGGCACGGACCTTTCTGGCTGGCGAGGTGGTGCGCCTCGGAGGCCAGGTCGGCCCCCGGGGGGATCGGCCGCTGGACGAGTGGATCCGGGCCCTGGACGGGGCTCGGGGTGGGCACTTCACCGCGGGACGGGTGGTCGACGAGGTGGCCGACCCGTGGGGCGAACCGCTCGAGGCCTACCGACGATGCGCCGACCGCCTGGACGGCATCTGCACCGGTCTGGCCCGTCTCTTGACCTGACGGAGAGCAACGCTGTGATCTGACGGAGAGCAACGCTGCGATCTGACGGACCGTCAGATAGGCGGAGTGCTGGAGTACCGTCGGACCGTGGACTTCACCCGCACCCCGACCGAGGAGGCCTTCGCCGACGAGGTGCGCACCTGGCTCGAGGAGCACCTGGTGGGTGGGTTCGCCGAACTGCGGGGACGGGGCGGCGTCGGCCAGGAGGACGTGGCCCCCGAACGGCTCCTGGACTGGGAGCGTGAACTGGCCACCGGTGGGTGGCTCGGCATCGACTACCCGGTCCACCTGGGCGGCCGCGACGCCACCCTGGCCGAGCAGGTGATCTTCCACCAGACGTACGTCGAGGCCCGGGCGCCCGGACGCTTCCCCAACATCGGGCTGAACCTTCTCGGCCCGACCGTGGTGGCCTACGGCACCGAGGCCCAACAGGAACGCTTCGTCCGTCCCATCCTGGCCGGCACCGAACACTGGTGTCAGGGGTACTCCGAACCCAACGCCGGCTCGGACCTGGCCAACGTGGCCACCAGGGCCCGCCTGGATGGCGACCGGTGGCTGGTCACCGGTCAGAAGATCTGGACGTCGTTGGCCCAGTTCGCCCAGTGGGCCTTCGTGGTGTGCCGGACCGATCCGACGACCGAGCGTCACGCCGGCCTCTCCTACCTGCTGGTCCCCATGGACCAGGCAGGCATCGAGGTCCGACCCATCGTCCAGATCACGGGCGGGACCGAGTTCAACGAGGTGTTCTTCGACGACGCCGAGACCGACGCCGACCTGGTGGTCGGCGAGGTGGGCGGCGGCTGGGCGGTGGCCATGGGAACCCTCGGGTTCGAACGTGGCGCCTCGACCCTCGGCCAGCAGACCGGGTACCGGCAGGAACTCGACGCCCTCATGGATCTGGCCCGCACCAACGGCTCCATTGACGACCCGTCGCTGCGTCAGGACCTCATGCGGGCGTGGAGCGAGCTGGAGATCCTGCGTTACAACCAACTCCGGATGCTCACCGCACTGGTGGCCGACGGCGTGCCAGGGCCGGAGATGTCGATCGGCAAGCTCTACTGGGCCTCGTGGCATCGCCGCCTCGGCGAACTGGGCATGCGGGTCCGGGGGGCCAGCGGCATGGTCGGGGTGGACGCCACCTCGCCGCTCGAAGATCCCCTCGGGGCGGACTACCGGTTGGATCGCCTGCAGCGCACCTTCCTCTACAGCCGGTCACACACCATCTACGGCGGCTCCAACCAGGTGCAGCGCAACGTGCTCGGCGAACGGGTCCTCGGCCTGCCCCGCGAGCCCCGCTAGGCCGATCGGGCCCACCGACCCGCCGTCCCGTACGCTTTTCCCACCGACCCCAGGAGGTCACCCCATGTCCGAGGCCTACATCGTCGACGCCATCCGAACGCCCACCGGGAAGAAGGGTGGCGGGCTGTCCCAGGTGCACCCCGCGGACCTGGGGGCACACGTGATCAGTGGTGTGCTGGAACGCAACGACGTGGATCCGATGGCCATCGACGACGTGGTCATGGGTTGCCTCGACAACCTCGGCCCGCAGGCCGGCGACATCGCCCGCACGGCGTGGCTGGCCGCTGGCCTGCCCGAGGCCGTCCCCGGCACGACCGTCGACCGCCAGTGCGGATCAGGCCAGCAGGCCGTGAGCTTCGCGGCGATGGGCGTCATGGCCGGCGTGCAGGACCTGGTGGTGGCCGGAGGCATGCAGAACATGAGCATGATCCCCATCGGCCTGGCCCTCGAGGCGGCCAAGCCGTTCGGTCACGAGGACCCGTTCACCGGCTCGACCGGGTGGGTGGACCGATACGGCACCCAGGAGGTGTCGCAGTTCCGGGGCGCCGAGCTGATCGCCGAGAAGTGGGACCTGTCCCGTGAGGAGATGGAGGCCTTCGCCTTCGAGAGCCACGAGCGGGCCATCCGGGCCATCGACGAGGGTCGGTTCGACCCTGAGGTCAGTCCGCTGGCCGGTGTGGAGGCCGACGAGGGGCCGCGCCGGGGAGGCAGCCTCGAGAAGATGGCCCAACTGGCGCCGCTGGTCGAGGGCGGCCGGATCACCGCCGCGCTGGCCAGTCAGGTCAGCGACGGGGCGGCCGCCCTGCTGATCGCTTCGGAACAGGCGGTGGCTGATCACGGTCTGACCCCGCGGGCCCGGATCCACCACATGAGCGTGAGGGGCGACGATCCGATCTACATGCTCACCGGCCCCATCGCGGCGACCACCCATGCGCTCGAGAAGACGGGCATGTCGATCGACGACTTCGACCTGTTCGAGTGCAACGAGGCGTTCGCCCCGGTGCCTCTGGCGTGGATGCTCGAGCACGGTGTGCCGCACGAGAAGGTCAACGTGAACGGCGGGGCTATTGCCCTGGGGCATCCGTTGGGCTGCAGCGGCGCCAAGTTGATGACCACGCTCCTGCACGAACTGGAGCGCACCGGCGGTCGCTACGGCTTCCAGACCATGTGCGAGGGCGGCGGCCAGGCCAACGTCACCATTATCGAAAGGCTCTGACGAGCCGGGGTCTGGAGCGACGCTGATCCTGGCGGGCCTGCGGCCCGTAGGTCAGTCGATCAGGGCGTCGACCAGGCCCCAGGCCAGCGCGGTGGCGGCGTCGATGGTGGCGCCGGTCAGGCACATCCAGGCTGCGCGTTGGCGACCGATTCGCCGGGGAACGCTGACCGTCCCGCCGGCTCCGGGGATCAGTCCCATGGACACCTCGGGTAGCCGGAAGGTCGCCGCCCCGGTGGCCTCGACCTGACCGGCGAAGGCGGCCAACTCCAGGCCGGCTCCCACGGCCGGACCATGGACGGTCACCGTCAGGCGGTCGGCGAGGCGATCCAGCCACGGAGCGGCGTTGGCCGACGACCGGATCAGGTGGGCGGTCGCCGGGTCGTCGACCGTGCCGAACTCGGCCGGGTCCCCTCCACAGCAGAACGCCGACCCGGCACCGTTCAGGTGGATCGGGCGGTCGTCGCCCGGGACGGCGAGCGGTCGGAGGGCTTCGACGAGGGCGTCGCGCATGGCGGCCGACCAGGCGTTGCGGAGGCGGGGCCGGTTCAGGGTCAGCCGAACGACGTCGCCGGTGGCGTCCACCAGGAGGGGCGGCTCGGCCTCTTCGGGGCGGACCCGTCGTCCCCGGCCGTCCAGCCAGCGGGCGAACTCCGGCCCACCCTGCAGGGTGCCGTAGGCGGCGCTTTCCAGCAGCAGCCCCGCATGGGTCGATCCACCTGCTCCTGTGCCTGCACCGTGACGGAGGACCTGGCAGCAGGTCACGGCGGCCATCGGGTTGGCCGTCACGCCCTCGACCACCGCGACAGCGTCATCGGCATCACTGACCAGCACGTCGAAGGCCGACGCCCCACTTCCCGTGGCGCCGGCCATCGGGACGATGCCAACCGACACCAGGGGGAGGTCGGACAGCACGGCGGCGGCGTCCGGTGGCAGGCGGTCGGCCTGGTCGATCACCAGTACCGGTTGGCCGCGCAGGATGCCCAGATCCATGTCGACGGTCGGGTTGGTCAGCAACCCTGCCGCCTCGGCGGCGGGCAGGATCCCGACCGGCGGATTCACGGCGTCGAGCCGTCGCCGAGGTGGGCCAGGTCGGCCCGTAGGACCCGCCGGAGGAGCTTGCCCGTGTCGTTGTAGGGGAGGGCGTCCACGAAGGTCACGTGGTCCGGGGTGCGGTTGGAACGCAACTCGGCCCGTACGGCCTCCTGCAACTCGACCGCGAACTGGTCGGCGTCGGCCGTTGGTTCCCCGGAACGGACCACGGCGGCCACGATGCGTTCACCCCACTGGGTGTCGGGCAGACCGATGGCCGCCGCGTCCGAGACTCCGGGATGGGCGACCAGCACGGCCTCGATCTCACCGGGGGAGACGTTCTGGCCGCCCTTGACGATCACGTCGTCGATCCGGCCCGAGACGTGGAGGAACCCGGCGTCGTCCATCCAGCCGCCGTCGTGGGTGGGGAACCAGCCGTCGGGTGTGAGGCGGGGCGCCATGCCCCGGTACTCGCCGGAGACCTGTTCACCCCGCACCCAGATCTCGCCCGGCCCACCGGTGGGCACCTCGGTGCCGTCCTCGTCGCGGATCGACACCTCGATGGTGGGCAGTGGCCGGCCGGCCGAGCCGAGCCGGGCCCGGACCGATTCGTCGTCGCTGGCCAGCGCCTCACGATGGTCCTCGGGGCCCAGCAACGCCACGGTGGAACTGGTCTCGGTCAGCCCGTAGGCGTTCACGAACGCCGTGTCGGGCAGCAACTCGAGGGCCCGCTCGATGGTCGGTCGGGGCATCTTTCCCCCGCCGTAGGACAGCGAACGCAGCGTGGGCAGGCCGACAGTCTCACCGTCGACGATCTCGGCCTCGAGGTGTTCGACGATCCGGCTCAACATGGTGGGCACGACCATGGCGCTGGTGACGCCCTCGGTTCGCACCAGATCAACCCAGGCCGCGGCATCGAAGGCGGGGAGTTGCACGATCCGGCGGCCCGCGTAGACGTTGGACAGGATGGCCGCCATGCCGGCCACGTGATATGGCGGGACGCTGACCAGAGCCGCCTCCTCTTCGCCGGCGCCCATGAACTCCACCGAGCCGAGCACGTAGGACACGAGGTGCCGGTGGCGCAGCACGGCGGCCTTGGGCTCTCCGGTCGTACCGCTGGTGAACAGGAGGATGGCCGTGCCCTCGCCGACCATGTCCCACTCGGGAGCGGGCACCGTGGCGTCGACCAGGTCGGCCAGATCGGCAAGCAACGCGTCCCGATCCACGACCGACACGCCGTCCAGCCCGGACAGGCGTCCGATGGCTGAGGGATCCACCACGGCGATGGCCGGTGCGATGCGTCCGGCCAGCGTGGCCAGTTCATCGTCGGTGAGGCGGTAGTTGAGAGGCACGAACGGCAGGTCGGCCCACGCCGCGCCGAACAATGAGATGGGTAGGGCGGCCGACGACACGTCGGCCATGGCCACCGCATCGGCCCCGGCCGCCCGGAAGCGGTCAGCCGAGGCGCCGGCCCGGTCGAACAACTGCTGGAAGGTCAGCCCTCCATCGAGGGAGCCGACGGCGATCCGGTCGCCGAATCCGGCGGCTGCCATCTCCAGCAGCATCATGATGTTCACGGAAGCATCGACTCCGGCGGTGGGTCGGTCGGTTCAGTCCGAGGCGGCTTCAGTCCGAAGCGGGAAGTGGCTTGGCTTCCTTGAGCTCCAGCAGCGCGTCACCCAGCCCGAGCGATCCGTCGCCGGGCTTGGTGCAGAGGACCTCGATGGTCTCGTCGGCATCGACGTACCGCTTGCCCATGAGGGTGCCACCGGCGGCGTCCGGGGAGGGTGTCCCGCCACCGGAGGCGGCACCTGCGGATGCCATGGGGGCACCGCCGCATCGCAGGTCGGCCTCTCCGGCGCCCTTCACCACGATCACCTCGGTGGTGCAGACGTCGCTGGCGAACCGGCTTCCGGGCTTCAGTTCAGGCATGGGGACTCTCAATCTCTCTGGCTGGCTCAACGAACCAGAGCATCGCCCATATCGCCGCCTCCGGGCCACCCCGGCTGGAGCGTGATCCCGGCCGATCGATGAGATGACGATGGGTAGCGTCCAACCGATGTCCCGATCGACCGTCACCCCGATGCTCGAAGAGGTGCTGGGCTGGACCGGCGAACCTCCTCGTGCGGTCGATTCCGGTTCGGCCATTCGCCGGTGGGACGAATCCGCGGCCTCCTCGTTGAGCGGCCCGGCCGATGGTCCGCCCCGACGGGTGCCCGACGGGGTGGCGAACGGCCTGGCCGTGCTGACGGCGGCGCTTCGAGAAGCCGACGGACCGATGGTGGACGGGCCGGCGCTGGTTGCCGAACGGGCTCTGGCAGCTGGTCTCAGCCGCCGGGGGGCCACCTCGGTGGGCGGCGACGCACACCTGGTCGAGGCCGCAGACGGGTTGGTCTGTCTGAACCTGGCCCGCCCCGAGGACGTGGCCTCGCTGCCTGCCCTGCTGGAATCGGCGATGGATCCGACGGATTGGCCAGCGGTGCGTCGGGCCGTGTCCCGTCGCCCTGGTGCTGACCTGGCCGAGATGGCGGACCTGCTCGGCATGCCGCTCGGGGTGCCGGGCACCGCGCCTGATCAACCACTGGTGGTCACCCTCGGGGCTGGTCGGGTCGAGGCGGAGAGTCGGCCGCTGGTCGTCGAGTTCGGTTCACTCTGGGCGGCCCCGCTCTGCGGGGCTCTCCTGGCCCGGGCGGGCTGCCGGGTCGTGAAGGTAGAGAGCGTGCATCGTCCCGACGGGGCCCGCCGTGGCCCGGCGGCGTTCTTCAGGTCGCTCAACGATGGCAAGGAGGAGGTCAGTCTCGATCCCTCCACGGCCGACGGTCTCGAACGGATCCGGAGACTGGTCGATTCGGCCGACGTGGTGCTGGAGGCCAGTCGTCCCCGGGCGTTGGCCCACTGGGGGATCGACGCGGCTACCGAGACGGAACGCGGGACGGTATGGGCCTCGATCACCGGGTACGGGCGGACCGGTCCCCGGTCGGGGGGAGTGGCCTTCGGCGATGATGCCGCGGTGTCCGGTGGGCTGGTGCTGGAGGACCCGCCGGGTTTTGTGGCCGATGCCATTGCCGACCCGGTCACCGGACTGCTGGCCGCCGTGGCGGTCCGGGCGGCCCTGACTGACAGGACGGGCGCCCTCCTGGACCTCTCGTTGGCCGGTACCGCCCAGTGGCTGACTGGTCCGGCTTCCGGATCCGACTGATTGACCCGGTGAACTTCCCCCGTTCCTGACGGAGCATCAGATACCTCGTCCGGCCTACCATCAGCCCTGTGAGCGAACAGACGACCGACGAGGTCGACTCCCAGGACCTGCGGGCCTCGGACGGACGGGTGCCCGGACGACGAGGCCTGGCCACCCGCCAGAAGATGCTGGATGCCACCGGCGCCCTGCTCGACACGGTGGCCTACCGGGACCTCAAGGTGGTCGACATCGCCCGCGAGGCCGGCACGTCGCCGGCCACCTTCTACCAGTACTTCCCCGACGTCGAGTCGGCCATGCTGGCCATGGCCGCCGATCTCGGGGACTCCTGGTACGCGGACCTCTCCAAGCTCATCACCAACCGGGACTGGGAGGGCGACCCCGACGGCTCGGCCCACCGGGTGGCCGACGGGATGCTCGAGTTCTGGACCCGCCACAAGCCGGTCCTGCGGGTACTCGACCTGGCGTCCATGGAGGGTGATCTCCGGTTCCGGGAGATCCGGACCAACCTGCTGGCCGGTGCCACCGAGGCGCTGATGGACCTGGCCGCCGAGCGGAACATCCCCGGTGATCCGATGGCGTCGGCCGGTGTGGTCGTCGGCATGCTGGCCCACGTGGCCAACCACCAGCACGGCCTCGAGCGTTGGGGTGTCTCCCACGAGGTGCTGGTCGACACGGTCGCCGGCATCATCCGCCGCACCATCCTCGGCGTCACCTGAGTCCTGATTCCTGATTCCGGGCGTCTGGCCCCGGAGCCACCGGACGGGCCACCGGTAGCCTCCTTCGGGTGACCTCCCGAGTTCGCTTCGCCCCTTCTCCCACCGGCTACCTGCACGTGGGCAGTGCCCGTACCGCGCTGTTCAACTGGCTGCACGCCCGATCGGTCGGCGGCACCTTCGTCCTCCGCATCGAGGACACCGATGCCGAGCGCAACCGCACCGACCTGACCGACAGCCTGCTGGCCGAGCTGGAATGGCTGGGCCTTGACTGGGACGAGGGCCCGTACTTCCAGTCAGAACGGCGGGACCGGCACCGTGAAGTGGTCGAGGACCTCCTCGCCCGCGGTCTGGCCTACCTGTGTGATGCCGACAATCAGGAGGTGGCGGGATCGACGCTGGTCGACGGCCTGGCGGTCCGCTTCCGGATGCCGGCCGGAGAGACCATGGCCTTCGCCGACGTGGTCCGCGGCGACGTCTCATTCGCCACCGATGATCTGGAGGACTTCGTCATCTGGCGGTCCAACGGGTCGCCCATGTTCCTGCTGGCCAACGCGGTGGACGATGCCGACATGGGCATCACCCATGCCATCCGGGGCGAGGACCTCCTGTCGGGCGTGCCCAAGGTGCTGCTTCTGCTCGACGCCATCGGCGTGGCTCGGCCCACCTACGCCCACCTGCCGCTGCTGGTCAACGAACAACGCAAGAAGCTCTCCAAGCGGCGCGACGACGTGTCGATCGGCGACTACCGGGCCCGCGGCTACCTCCCGGAGGCCATGGTCAACTACCTGGCCCTGTTGGGGTGGGGGCCGCCCGACGATGTCGAGGTCCGGCCTCTGTCGGAGATCGTGGAGTTGTTCCGGATCGAGGACGTCAACAAGGCGGCGGCCTTCTTCGACCTCAAGAAGCTCGAACACGTGAACGCCTCCCACCTGCGGGCGCTGCCCAGGTCGGACTTCATGGAGCGGGTGGCGCCGTGGGTGGGCGTTGATGCCCCGTGGCCGGCCGAACGGTTCGATGGTGAGCAGTTCTCGACCATGGTCGACCTGGTGCAGGAGAAGCTCCGGACCCTCAGCGACATCCCCCGGTTCGTGGACTTCCTGTTCCTGGAGGATCCGGTCGATGATCCCGATTCCTGGGAGAAGGTCATGGTGAAGGGCCCCTCGGCCGCCGCCATGCTCGACGGGGCCGCCGAGGCGTTGGCGAACTGCGTCTGGGACACCGAATCGGTTCTGGCCGCCGTGGCCGCGGTCGGTGAGTCCCTGGACCTCAAGCTGGGCAAGGCCCAGGCGCCGGTCCGGGTGGCTGTGACCGGTCGCACGGTCGGGCCACCGCTGTTCGAGACCATGGCCGTGTGCATGGAGCGCGACGAGGTGTTGCGGCGGATCGCCCGGGCGCGGGCCCGCTTGTAGCGACCACTTGTAGCACCCGTCACCGCTGTTCCGGCGACCCGGGGCGTTGGTCGTCGCAGCCTCGCCGTTACGCTGACCGGGCCCTCAGGGGTCCACCTTCGGGGGTGGTGTAATTGGCAACACAGCTGGTTCTGGTCCAGTCGTTGGGGGTTCGAGTCCTCCCCCCCGAGCCAGAGGCGGTGTCTGACACCGTCGCTACAATGACCGCCGCTTCGACGGTTCCGATCCCCGGATCGGCGCTGAAGAGCGGTTCTGGCCCCGTTCGTCTAGAGGCCTAGGACGCCAGATTCTCAATCTGGTAGCACGGGTTCGAATCCCGTACGGGGTACCACGCAGGCCGGTCCGTTCAGGGCCGGCATGTGTGCTTTTCAGGACCCGTTCCCCGTAGGCCTGCTGCCTTCAGAGCAGGTTCCGCAGGTGGGCGGTCTCGTTGATGCTGCGGAGCGTCCGGATGCCGGTCGACGATGCGGTCACCCGCGAGATCCCGCAGTAGTCGCAGATCAGGGCGAACGGATCGTCGTGTCCGAGCAGGGTCTGCAGGTAGACGCTGGCCACCATGGAGTGGCAGAACACGGCCACCACCTGCCCCCGGTGGCCGGCCACGATGGCGTCGAAGGTGTCGCGTACCCGATCGCGGAAGACGTCGTAACCGTCGGAGAACATGAGGAGCGGATCCTCGAGGTACTCCCGGATCACCTCGTGGTCGGATTCCATGTCCTCCATTGGCGTGTAACTGGCCCGTTGGTGGTCGGATTCCTTCAACCCTTCGAGGCGTTCGGGGCTCAGTCCGAGCCGTTCGGCGAGCGGGGCACCGGTCTCGACGGCCCGCCGCATGGTGCTGGTGACGATGGCGTCCACCGTCTCGCCGGCCAGGAAGTCGGCGGTGGCATCGGCCTGGCGGTGGCCGAGATCCGACAGCGGCGGATCGGCCGGGCCGTTGTCACGTACCTCGGCCTCGGGAAGCGCATGACGGATGATGAGGAGATCCACGGCCCGGAACCTACGGGTCACCGTCTCGCCGACCGGCAGTGGGTCAGCCGACCATCAGGACCACGCCGACCAGGCCGAGGGCGATGCTCGAGATGCGGATGAGCCGTCGGCGCCCGGGAATCGAGAGTCGGCGGCCGATGGTTCCAGCCAGCAGAGCGAGCATGGCGTGCCAGACCGCCGAGGCCACGACGATGCCGGCCACGAAGGGGAGCAGACCGCCGGAGGTCCGCAGCGAGTCGGGGAGGGCCAGGACCAGACCGGCCCATGAGGCCAACGCCATGGGGTTGAGGAGGTTGATGGCCAACAGCGTCGGGGCGGGGTGCCTGATTCGACCCACGGCCACCCGGGCCTCCTCGGTGCGGAGCAGGCCGACGAGGGCGATGCCGATCAGGATCACGCCGAGGACGGCTTCGACGATGCGGATGACCATCGGGTCCAGCGCGGTGACCGCTCCGGCCGAGAGCACGGCGACCGGGAGCATGAGGAGGTCGGCCGAGGCCACGCCGCCCGCACCGGCCAGGGCGGCTCGCCGACCCCGTTCGGCGCCGATGCCCATGATGGAGAGCGAGGCCGGACCGACGGGCATGACGAACACGATCCCGGTGAGGAATCCGAAGACGAGAGGCATGACCGCAGTATGGAGTGATCTCTGCGGTAATGAATGTTGAAAACGAGGTTCAAAAGATGGATAGACAGTAGGATCTATGGCCATGGACGTTATTGACCGACAAATCATCGGCACGCTCTTGGAGGATGGTCGGCTGTCGGTCACCGAACTCGCTGACCACGTGTCGTTGAGCCTCTCGGCGACCTCCCAGCGTCTCCGCCGGCTGGTCGACGACGGGGCGATCACCCGGTTCACCGTGGAGCTCGACCCGGAAGTGGTCGGTCGACCCATCGACGCGTTGGTGGATGTCCGCCTGCCGGCCGGAGGCCCGTTCGCCGACCTGGATGCCGAGGTGCTGGCCATGCCCGAAGTGGTGGACGCCGTCCACCTCACCGGACGTTTCGACTACCAGGTGCGACTGCGATGTGCCTCCATCGATGCCCT
Organism: Acidimicrobiales bacterium; assembly: GCA_014239855.1. Taxonomy (GTDB): domain Bacteria; phylum Actinomycetota; class Acidimicrobiia; order Acidimicrobiales; family MedAcidi-G1; genus UBA9410. The sequence continues at coordinate 19,259 of JAAZXY010000016.1, forward strand.
CGACGCCATCCTGCGGGACTTCAAGGAAACGCTCGGCGTGGAGGAGACGGCGACCCGGATCGTCCTCAGCACCATCACCGGCATGCCCCGCCAACCCACCCCTGCCTGAGGTTTCGGGGTCGTTTCGCTGGCCGGCCCACGCGGCTACCGTCATCAGCCATGTTGATGATCCTTCGTCTCCTGGTCGCTCCGGTGTGTCTTGCTGCCGCCCTGTCGGGCTGTGGTGGGGGAGGGGGATTCACCGATGCCGATCGGGGTGAGTGGACCGACTACTGCCTCCCGGTGGCCGAGCGTCGGGCAGCCGACGGTGAGGTGGCGTCTGAGACCTGCGGATCGCTGGCTGACGACATCGCCCACCGGATTGATCAGGGCTGGGAACCTCAGTGCGCCATCCAGTACCACCGGCACGTGCTGGCTGGCGTCGAAGGCCCCATTCCCTGCGACTGAGCGTCGGCGACGGGCGAACGGGGGTCAGTCCCGGTCGAAGAGGTCGCCCATCTTCTCGAGCTGGTCGGCCAAGCGTTCCAACGGACCCTCGAGCCGTCATCACCGACGCCATCACGATGCCCCGGACGTTCAGCTTCTCGACGTTCTCGCGGAAGTCGTTCACGGCTGTCGAGGCTTTCCCTGGGAGGGCGGACGGGGCCAGAACCGGCTGGTGCGGTCCACGTACTCTGCGTAGCCGGGCTTCTCCCGCCCCAGCTTCTTCTCCAGGGTCGGCGTGCCGGTCACGCGGAGGATCACGCGGGTGTAGAAGATCGGGCCGATGATTCCCAGGGCGGCCCACGGGGTCTGGAGGCAGACGACGAAGATCCCCCATGTCATCACGACTTCGCCGAAGTAGTTGGGGTGGCGCGTGTATCGCCAGAGTCCGTGGTCGAGGACCCGGCCCGCATTGGCCGGGTCTGACCTGAACCTTGTCAACTGTCGATCCCCGGTCAACTCGAAGATGAATCCCACGACCCAGACGACGAGTCCTCCGAAGGCGAAGGGGCCCAGACCGTCGGGTTCCGGGGCATGGAGGCTGATCACCGGAGGGATCGACAGGAGGAACAACGTGACTCCCTGAAGTGCGAACACCTTTCGGAGCACGAGGAGGTGGAACGGTCGACCAGGGGCGACCCACGACCGGAGCCTGGTGTAGCGCGGGTCCTCGCCCTCGCCCCACTTCCGATGGGCCAGATGCCCCGAGAGTCGGACCGACCAGATGGCCAGCGGGGCCAGAACCGCCACGTCTCGGACCGCCGGAGCCGCTCCCATCGCTCCGCCCGCCACGGCCACCGCCGCCAGGACGATGAGGCTGAACACGGAATCGATGGTCGACACGTCCTGACGCCGGATGGAGACCAGCCACAGGGTCAGGACGGCGGTAGCGGTCACTCCGAAGGCCACCCCGAGGGCCACCAGGAGGTTTGGCCAGTCCATCAGGCGCGTTCCACGCTCGGGCCCCCGGGGGCCGGCGTCGGGCCGGTATCGAGTCCCAGAAGGTCCTCGAGGGCCTGGTAGGCGTTGTCAAAGGCCTGCCAACCTTGGAGGGAGGCCAGGTCGTCGACCGAGTCCAGGAAGTCCTCGTCGCTGACCGGTGCATCATCGGGGAAGGCCACGCCACGGGATTCTCCGCCGAAGTACCGTCGGAACCGGTTGCCTCCGGCGATCAGGATCTGGCCGTTGGCGGTGGTTGCCCGGTCGAGGAGGTAGAGGGCGGCCGGAACCACCCATTCGGGACGAAGGGTCCTGGCGGTGGCCTCGTCGATCATGTCCTCGGTCATCTGGGTGGTGGCGAACGGTGCGAGGACGTTGACCGTCAGTCCTCGGCCGGCGTGCTCGATGGCCAGGGTCCGGGCAAAGGCCGTGAGCGCCCCCTTGGCGGCGGCGTATGACGAGATGCCGAACTCGCCGTAGAGGCCCGCCGACGAGGAGGTGAAGAGCAGACGTCCAGCGCCCGAGGCCTCGAGGTGAGAGAGGGCGGCACGGGCGAGGGCGACCTGGGCGAAGAAGTCGACCTCCATGACGTGGCGGAACCGGTCGGGATCGGCGTTGGTGAACCGGTCGCCATCGGCAATGGCTGCATTGGCCACCACGATGTCGAGCCGCCCGAAGTGTTCGATGGCCGACGCCACGGTCGCCTCGGCCGCACCGTCCGCTTCCACGGAATGCAGGTCGGCGACCGCCCGGCCTCCGGCCGCTTCGATCTCGGCCACCGTGGAGCGGGCCGGGTCGTTTCCGTCGCGGGCCCTGTTGTTGACCACTACGGCGGCTCCACGTGCAGCCAGCGCGGTGGCGATGCACCGGCCGATGCCCTTGCCGGCACCGGTCACGATGGCGACTCGTCCATTGAAGTCCACGATCGGACGTTAGGCCGAGGGTACGCCGTGGCGGAAACTGACGAAGGTGCCGAGGCGCGTCGGGCTCAACCGAGTACCCCGTCGGCCACCTCGCCACCGCCACCGGGCATGGCCTCCCGGTCGGCCGCGTTCCGGGGTTGGCTGGACAGGATGAACAGGGTGAGGTTGGCCATCTTCTCGGCCGGGACGAAACCCTCGTCGTGGAGCGAGCAGGTGACCGGCCCGTAGGCCCCCATCCCGGTACGCCCCCCGTCCATGCTCTCCTGTCGGAGTGGTCCCCGGGCCCGCGTCAATGTCTGTGGCCAGTCACGCATCGTGTTGCCCCTCGGTCCTCGGACCGACCCTACGTACCCGAACGGAGGCCGACCCGGTCGCAGGCTTCTGGTCGGGATGGGGAGATTTGAACTCCCGACCCCCTGCTCCCAAAGCAGGTGCGCTACCTGGCTGCGCCACATCGCTTTCCCAGTAATCCCCTCTGTTTGTCCAGTTCAGAGGTTCTTTTCGGGTGGACAGCCCGTCGGCACCTATTTGGTGCCATAGACGGGTTGGACGTCCAAGTGGCGAGCAATTGGCGAGCAGGCCCTGGGGCCGAGAAGGACTGGACAGATGGCACGACGCACAGCGAGACGTCTTGGAGACGGCTCAATCTTCTATGACAAGGCAAGACGCAGGTGGGTGGCGATGGTCTCGCTGCCCACAACAGACGGACCACGGCGGCGTTTACGCCGCACGTTCTCCACGAGAGGCGAAGCCGAGGCGTTCCTGGGTGAGCAGAGCGCACCGTTGTTCAGTCTGTCGGCTGAATTGACGGTGGCTGACCTGTTGGATGGCTGGCAGGACTGGGTGCGACGCAAGGCAGACGCAGGACAGTTGGCGGTGTCCACCGTCGAGCTGTACGAGCTGTGCGTGCGCCACCTCCGAGGAGGGCTGGGTACACGGCGCGCGGTTGACGTCAGTGTCGATGAGTTGGAGCGGTTCCTAGCTTGCCAGTTGGAGCGTCTGTCAGGGCGGTATGTGGTGATGCAACGCAACGTGCTCAATCAGGCCTACAGGTGGGCGCAACGCAACCGCCTGCTGACCTGGAACCCCGCACAGTTGTCCACCAGCCCTGCACAGCTGAACCACAAGCCAGGCGTCGCGTTGACTGCCTTACAGGCTCAGCGCCTGTTGGAGGTGTCTAGGGGTGGCAGGTTGCATGCCTTGTGGGCGGTGATGCTCGGTGTCGGGCTGCGTCCAGGTGAGGCCATGGCGTTGACATGGCCGTGCCTGGATTTGGATTCGGATCCTGGGGTGCTGCACGTCCGCCACTATCTGCGGCGGGGTGCTGACGGGGTGTTCTTGGGTGCGCCGAAGACGGCGCAGAGCTCCCGTTCGTTGGACATGCCGACGTTCGTCACGGATGCCCTGAGGGCACATTCAGAAGGCCCTCAGACGCTCCCTGAGGGCGTGTGGCGGGACCTGGTGTTCCACACGGGTGCAGGTACCCCGCATGGTCACAGGAACCTGAGACGCGCGCTGAGGCGCCTATGCGAGGACGCCGATCTACCTGTTCTGACGCTGTATGACCTGCGTCGTACGGCGGGGAGTTTGTTGGTGGACGCGGGCGTCCATTTGGAGTGTGTGGCGGACCTGTTGGGACATTCGAGCGTGGCTACGACTCGTCGGCATTACGTACGGGCGGTGCGGCCGACGGTGCCCCATGCGGTCGGGTTGGACGCTGTTCTCAGATCAGGGTGAGCCCCCACCCCGCAGGGGGCGGGGGCGACGCCAGGAGCCCTAGGTGTAGATACGCGCAGGCGGGCCTAGCCCAGTCACTGGTCGTTTACAGCATCGATGATCTCGCGTGCGACGCAGTCAGACGGAGAGAGCCACGGCTCATCGCTGTACAAACCGCCTCTGCGGGCGCAGGTCGCTCTCTGGAAGATGTCCTCGGTGTTGGCCTGGAGGGCGATCGCCAAATCTAGGAGGGGCACGTAGAAGAGATCTGATGTGGCGCCGCTTCCGCCGCCAGGGTGGCCATACGTCTGAATGACCGTGCCGTCCGAAAGCCGCTGTTCCTTCATGGCAACATGCATTCCGTATAGCCAGGGTCCTCCAGCCTTTTCAGTTAGGTCCTGAAACGAGTCGATGAGTTGTTGGCGGACGTTTGCAGATACGGCCGAGCCGTTTGGGCTGAAGAGTTCATAACCCCACCTGGCGATACTCTCAGGAGTGGAGACCACCCCGCAGCAGGACCAGTTGCGTCGACCCTCGGCCTCCCAATAGTCGAGGTCTCTATAGAACACAACGTCTTGGACGTTGCCCCACCCAGGGTCGCCCCCGTAATTCGTTAGGTCGGCGTAGGTACTCGACATGTTGGTTGGGGTCTGGATATGAGGAAGAAGCCCTGCCTTAAGAGACAAGGGTTCGAAAAACTCGGTGCGGTAAAGAGTGTGGAGATCGGCGCCTCCCTTGTGTTCTGCGACAAGTCCCAATAGGAACGATGATGTTGCCGTGTAGTTATGGGTTCCTGGAGGAATTGGCGGACCGCTCACAAGAGTGAGTGCGTCCGACGGTTTCCAGTTCGGATCGAGTGACTGCAGGTACGCCTCAACGGAAGTTGTACTGAGTTCCTGAACCCCTGATGCCATTCGAAGGTGTTGCTCTACGGACGCGTCGGGAATCAGTGACTTGTTTACCGACTGATAGCCGTTGTGGTCAGCCAGAAGGACCGAGATCAAATCATCGAGTGCATAGAGTCCGCCTTCAACCTGAGAGAGGATCAGAGCACTCAAGAAGGTCTTAGACGTGCTCATGATGGCCATTGGTGTCGAGGTTGTCATCGGCGTTGACTCGTTGGCCAAGCCAATCGCGTCCGACCAGAGCATTCCATTTTGGTATACCGCTGCAGACCAGCCCATCTTCTGGTCAAACGCCTCAAACTCATTACTCAGGGCCGTCAAGAAGGCCGACTGAAGGGACTCAGGAAACGGTGTATAAGACGTAGAGGCTGAAAAGTCTGGTGCAGACACCTTCACTATTGGGTACGTGGGTGCGGCGGTGGTGGTTGTGGGTGCTGCCGTCGTAGTGGGTGCGGCGGTTGTGGGTGCGGCGGTGGTGGTTGTGGGTGCGGTGGTGGTTGGGGCAACCGTGGTCGTCGGTACAACAGTTGTGGTTGGGGCCGCGGTGGTGGTTGGGGCCGCGGTGGTGGTTGGGGCAACCGTGGTCGTCGGTACAACAGTTGTGGTTGGGGCCGCGGTGGTGGTCGGTGCCGCAGTTGTCGTCGCGGCAACCGTGGTCGTCGGTACAACAGTTGTGGTCGGAGCCTGAGTTGGTGCAAGGAAAACCGTCGTTGTAGGCGCCGCAGTGTCTGGACTACCGCCACATCCCGAGATGATCAACAGGAACGCCAGTGCAACCGCATACTTGCTCATCGCTTGAGTCTGTCACCCCCCCAGTCTTGCCCAACGCCACAACAACCCGCAGACCGAACGGTTTCGTCCTCCGTCAGCCGTTCGCTTTCCGATCAACCGAGCGTGTGCCGACAAGGTTCGGCGGACATCCGTAAGATCAGAACCGTCACGGAACCAACGAAAAGGAACGACTCAGGGGCCAACTGGCGAGCAACTGGCGAGCATCAGCAGCACGACGAATGACCAGAATCACGCGAATGCGCTGGTCAGATTGGTCGGGATGGGGAGATTTGAACTCCCGACCCCCTGCTCCCAAAGCAGGTGCGCTACCTGGCTGCGCCACATCCCGGATCGGCGGCCAGTGTACGAGTCGGTCACGATTGCCCTCGGGGCGGACAGGGTCGTCCGAAGGTGACGACACCGGGCTGGTGCGCGATCCTTCTGTCTGTACGACGCTGAGATCCCGGAGGCCCCGAGCAGCATGAGTGAACCGATCTACGACGCCCGGACGTTCTGGGAACTGGTCGAACGGCGGGTGGCCACCAGCCCCGACCGGGCGTTCCTGATCGACCCCGGCGGCGACGGTGCGCCGGAACGCACCGTGACCTTCAGCGAGGCCAAGGCCTGGGCCGAGCGCACGGCGGCCGGATTCGCCGCCATGGGCATCGGTGAGGGAACCCCGGTGACCTGGGTGCTGCCCACCCGCATCGAGACCGTGGTGGCGTCGCTCGCCCTGTCCCGTCTCGGCGCCGTGCAGAATCCGATCATCCACATCTACCGGGACCGCGAGGTGGGCTTCTGCATCCGCCAGACGGCCGCCGAGGTGGTGCTCACCCCGGGGGAGTGGGGCGGTTTCGACTACCGGTCCATGGCCGAGCGAGTGACCGCCGACCTGGATGCCCCACCAATGGTGCTGGATGCCTACGACGCCCTGCCCGAGGGTGACCCCGCCGATCTTCCCCCGGTCCCGAACGCCCCGGACGACGGGCCTGACGCTGCACCGCTGATCCGGTGGATCTACTACACGTCGGGCACCACGTCGGACCCCAAGGGCGTGCTGCACACCGACGCCAGCCTCATGGCCGGGGGCGTGGGCCTGGCCCGGGCGTTGGACATGCAGTCCACCGACGTCGGCTCGATCGCCTTTCCGTACGCCCACATCGGCGGGCCGGACTATCTGGTGTGTCTGCTGGCCAGCGGGTTCCCGGCGGTGCTGGTCGAGAAGTTCGACCTCGGTGCGGTGGTCGACGCCTACCGCCGTCACGGCGTGACCATGGCCGGCGGGAGCACCGTCTTCTACACGATGTTCCTCGGCGTCCAGCGCCAGCAACCCGACGAGCCGATCATCCCGACGCTGCGGATGCTCTCAGGTGGCGGGGCGCCCAAGCCTCCCGAGGTGTTCTTCGAGGTGCAGGCCGAGATGGGCATTCCGGTGGCCCACGGCTACGGCATGACCGAGAGCCCCATGATCTGTCAGGGGTCGCCCGCCGATTCCGACGACCAACTGGCCCACACCGAGGGCCACCCTGTGCATGCCGCCGAGGTGGCCATCTGCCGCCCCGACGGCTCCGAATGTGATCGCGGCGAGGAGGGTGAGGTCCGGATCTCCGGTCCGCAGCTCTTCAAGGGTTACCGGGACGAGTCCCTCAACGCCGAGGCCTTCGACGTACAGGGGCGGTTCCGCAGCGGCGACCTGGCCGTCATGCGCGACGACGGGCACGTCACCCTCACCGGCCGCCTCAAGGACGTGATCATCCGCAAGGGCGAGAACATCGCCGCCAAGGAGGTCGAGGACGTCCTCTACGCTCACCCGGCCGTCGGGGCGGTGGCCGTCATCGGCCTCCCCGACGCCGAACGTGGTGAGCGGGTCTGCGCGGTGGTCGAAACGGCCGAAGGCGCTGAGCCGCTGACCATCGACCAGATGGTTGAAGCGTGCGGCGACGCGGGCCTGATGCGCCAGAAGGTCCCCGAGCAGCTGGTGGTGCACGACGGCCCGCTACCTCGCAACGCCACCATGAAGATCCTCAAGTACGAGTTGAAGGACGCCCTGGCCGAGATCCCCTGGCCGTAGGGGGCCTGTTCAGCAGCCCTTGAAGTTACCCGGGCGGCGTTCCCGAAAGGCCGCCACGCCCTCGGCGGCATCCTCGGTGGCCGCCAGCCCGGCCTGGGTGGCTCCGAGGGCCTCGATGCAGGCCTCCTCGCCCTCGCGGATGTACCGGGCCGACGAGGCCTTGGTGGCCTGGACGGCCAACGGGGCGTTCGTGCAGATCACCTCCGCGATCTCGATGGCCCGATCCAACTGGGTGCCGGCCGGAACGACTTCCTGGACGAGACCGATGCGGTAGGCCTCGGCGGCGTCGAACTCGTCGGAGGTGAGCAGGTGGTACATGGCGTTGCCCCATCCGCCCCGGTCGACGAAACGCATCGTCGCACCGCCCGCCGCGTGGATGCCCCGCATCGGCTCGAGCTGGGAGAACCGGCAGTCATCGGCGGCCACCACGATGTCGCCGGCCAGCATGAGCTCGATGCCCAGGGTGAACGTCACGCCCTGCACGGCGGTCACGATCGGCTTGCTGCAACGGCGCCCGAGCGACATCGGGTCGATGCGACCACTGGTGGACCGGCGTCCCTCCTTCATCCCGCCGTGGAACTTCGGAAGGTCCAGGCCAGCGGTGAAGTGGGCGCCGTGTCCGAACAGCACCCCGCACCACAGATCGTCCTCGGTCTCGAGGCGTTCGAACGCCTCGACCAACTGGCGGGCCATCTGCGGCGTGTAGCCGTTCATCTTGGCCGGCCGGTCCAGCCCGATGAGCAGGATCCGGCCACGGACCTCGGTGGTGACGCCGCCGTCGGCGGGATCGTGTTCGGTCATGGGGAGGGCCTCCGTGTCGTATGTCCGACCCGGAGTCTGGACGACGAGGCTGTCTCCCGACGGATCAGGCGGCGGCCCGGACCGCCTCACGCTCCAGCAGTCGTTCCTTGATGGGGAGCCCGAAGGCGTAGCCCCCGAGGCTGCCGTCGGTTCGCAGGACCCGGTGGCACGGGATCAGTACCGGAATCGGGTTGGCGCCCAGAGCGGTGCCCACGGCCCGGACCGCATTGGGGCGGTGGACGGCCTTGGCCAGAGCGGCGTAGGTGCGGGTCGTACCCGCGGGAATGGCCAGACAGGCCTCCCAGACCGCGACCTGGAACGGGGTGGCTCCCCGGAGGTCGAAGGTCAGGTCGCTGCGGTCGCCGGTGTTGAAGGAGTGTTCGATGGTGTCGAACAGGTCGTCGGGCACCGCGTCGGCACGCGCCGCGCCACGGCCCGTGCGGTCGTGGTGCTCCTCGCGGAACCGGGTGAAGGTGGTGATGTTGGCGAAACTCGCCCCCGAGATGCCGTGGTCGTTCCAGGCGACCCAGAGGCCTCCGACCGGTCCGGCGATCTTGGCGATCTCGTCGACGGGCTTCCCGTCGACCTCCTCCTCGGTGCCGGTCATGCAGGTCCCCCTTCAAGGGTCGTGGATGCGATCCACCCACTCTCGCGCAGAACCACGTGATGTGCATCCCGCTACGTCAGCGGGCTGAGTCGTCCGGCGACCGGATCAGTCGGTGTCGAGGCCTGACCGGACGATGACCAGCGGGCACGGGCTGTGGTGGGCAATGGCCTGGCTGACCGAGCCCAGTCGGAGCCCGGCGAAGCCACCACGACCCCGGTTGCCGACCACCAGCATGGACGCGCCTTCGGCCGACGCCATCAGGGTGTCGGCCGGCCGCCCCTTCTTCAGGGTGCGGCGGATCTCGACCTCGTCGCCGTACTTCGAGGCCTCGAGGGCGGACTCGATGACCTCGCCCTGCATCTTCTCGACCTCGGTCGCCAGGTCGAACGAATCCAGCGGCACGTAGCCCAGATCGGGAGCGGCGGGCACATAGGTGGGGGAGAAGCAGGTCACCACCTCAACCGTGGCACCACGGTGATGGGCTTCCTCGATGGCCCAGATCAACGCCTCGCGGGCGTATCCCGAACCTTCGATGCCGACGACGATGCGCCGGTCGGACCCGTCACCCATCAGGTTTCTCTCCGTCCCTTGTCGAACCTTCGTGCTGTCCGGAGTGTAGGACAGCGTCGGGGACGGGTCAGGAGAGGGCTTCCTCGACCTTGGTCATGGCCTTCTCCTCCGGCGTGTTCAGTGCGAACGCCAGCTCGGAGACCAGCACGCTGAGGGCCTTGGTGTAGAGCGTCTTCTCGCCGGCCGAGAGGCCCTTGGCCTGGTCGCGCAGGGCGAGGTTCCGGACCACCTCGGCGACCTGGTACACGTCGCCGCTCTTGAGCTTCTCCTGGTGGTTCTTGAACCGCCGCGACCAGTTGGCCGGCTCGCGGATGTCCCGCTTCTGGAGCACCTCGAACAGGTCCTCCACGTCGTCCTTGTCGATCGGCCAACGCATGCCGACGTCCTCGGCCTTGTCGACGGGGACCGAGAGCGTCAACTCGCCGTGGGCCATCTCGAGCACCAGGTACTCGGTGTTCTCGCCGAAGGCCTTCTTCTTTTCCTTCTTGACGATGACCGCCGCACCGTGGTGCGGATAGACGACCTTGTCGCCGGGCTTGAACATCGAACGAGCCTCCGGGGCTGCTTGGGGGAGGGTTCAGGATACCGCGGTGAAGCGGCCGCTGATCAGGGAATGGGCCGGTCGGATGCGACCGGGAGAGCTCAGGCGCCGAGGCGCTGGCGGGCTGCCTTGCTGCGCTCCAGCAGGTGTTCGGGCACCCCGAACTGGTTGCCGGCTGCGTCGCCGCCACCGTCGGCCTCGCCGTCGTCGGCGGACTCCTCGGGAGCTTCGGCGGCACGCCGCTCGGCCTCGGCCCGGTCGATCCGGAAGGCGTCCCAGTCGCTGGCCAGACAGACCTGCTCATGGCCGACCTGTCCGAGTCGGACGCCGTTGTCGAAGTCGACCCAGTAGCGGTACCAGGTGACACCGTTGGACACCCGGACCTTGCCGGCCGTGCCCTCGGGGACGCCCGGGAGGTCAACGGTCGCTATGACCTTCTTGTAGCGCTTGATGGGCAGCGTGCGATCAATGGTCTTGGCCATGGGATTCCCGGGAGTCTCAGGTGGGTGGTCTCAGAGGTCAGCTTCAGGAGCTGACCGGGCGCAACGCTAGCGGCCCGCTGAACGCCCGGTGACCACCGCGTCGACCACTCGGGCCACCACGTCGTCGACGGGCACGTCGGACTTCTCGCCGTCGGCTCGGCTGGTGTACTCAAGCTGCCCGTTGTCCAGACCACGGGGGCCGATGGTGACCCGGAGTGGAATCCCCACCAGTTCGGAATCGGCGAACTTGACGCCCGGGCGACCGTCGCGGTCATCGAGCAGGACGTCGATGCCGGCGGTCCGCAGCTCGGCGTAGAGCCGTTCTGCGACAGCCATCGATTCCTCGTGGTCGACCTTGACCACGGTCAGGACCACCTCGTAAGGGGCGATCGACATGGGCCACACGAGGCCGTTCTCGTCGTGGTGGGTCTCAGCCACGGTGGCCATGGCCCGCCCCACCCCGATGCCGTAGGACCCCATGGTGGGCACCCGGTTCACGCCGTCGGCGTCGAGCACCGTGACGCCCATGGCGTCGGCGTACTTTCGTCCCAGCTTGAAGATGTGGCCGGCCTCGATGCAGCGGGCGATCCGCAGTGCCCCGCCACAGCTGGCACACGCTTCGCCATCGAGGATGCCACGAAGGTCCAGCCAGTGGTCCACGGCGACGTCACGTTCCACGTCGACGCCCTCGAGGTGCTGGTCGTCGACGTTGGCGCCGGTGGTCATGCCGGACCGACCCCGCAGGGCCTCGTCGGCGTAGATGGGCAGGTCGGTCACGCCGACGGCTCCGAGGCTGCCCGGCGAGGCGCCGAGGGCCGCCCGGATCTCGTCGGCTTCGGCGGGCACCACCTCGATGGCTCCCGTGGCGTCGGTGAACTTCTGCTCCAGGAACGGATGGTCGCCCCGCATCAGGACCAGGGTGAGCACGCCGTCGACCTTGTAGACGAGCGTCTTGATCTGATGGACCGGCGGGTGGCCGAGTTCGGCCAGCGCGGCGATGGTGCGTACGCCGGGGGTCGGGAAGGTCTCGGGTGCATCGCCCGCCGGACGATTCTCCACCGGATCGAGCGCCGCGGTGGCCCGTTCCACGTTGGCGGCGTACCCGCAGCCGCCACAGACCGCCACGTCGTCCTCGCCGGCGTCGGACTCGACCATGAACTCGACCGAGGCGCTGCCGCCCATGGCGCCCGACGACGCCTCCACCGGTCGGGCGTCGAGGTCGAGGCGTCGGAAGATCCGCTGGTACGCGTCGTGGTGGAGGTCGAAGGACCGGTCGAGGCCCTCATCGTCGAGGTCGAACGAGTACGAGTCCTTCATGGCGAACTCGCGGACCCGCAGCAGACCGGACTTGGGTCGGGGCTCGTCCCGGAATTTCCACTGGATCTGGTACCAGAGCTGCGGCAGCTCCCGGTAGGAGTTGAGCTCCTGGGAGATGGTGGCGAACACCTCTTCGTGGGTCATGCCCAGGGCCAGGTCGGCGCCCTTGCGGTCGGTGAGGCGGAACATCTCGTCGCCCATCGACTCCCAACGGCCCGAGGCCTGCCACACCGAGGCGGGGTGCATGGCCGGCAGGAGGAACTCCTGGGCGCCGATGCCGTCCATCTCCTGTCGGATGATCTCGGCCACCTTCTGGTGGACCCGCCAGCCCAACGGGAGCATCGAGTAGTGACCGGACTGCAACTGACGCATGAAGCCGCCGCGCACCAGCAGGCGGTGGCTGACCGCCTCGGCCTCGGCCGGGGCGTCGCGCAGGGTGGGAATGAACAGGGACGACCAGCGCACCGGCCGGCTCCTCTCCGGCCGTCGGGCCGATCGGGGTGAGGGCACACCCTACCGATGCCCACCGGAGGCGACGGGTGTCACGCTTCGCGGGTTCGGCCGGGTGGGAATCGGTTGGCGGGCCCGTGCCAGACTCCGGCCATGACCGACACCATTGCCCCCGTGGCGGCGACCGGGACCCCTGACGAGGTCCGCGCCGAACTCGATGCCTGGCTTGCTCAGAACTGGGATCCGGACCTGACCGTCGAGGAGTGGTGGGCCCGACTGGCCGCCGCTCGCTGGGCGGCGCCGGCCATGCCGCCCGAAGCCGGAGGTCGTGGTTACGGCCGGGACCTCGCCTCGGCGGTGTCGACCGGCCTGGCCGAGGCCAACGTGGTCGGACCCCCGACGGGGCTCGGCCTGATGTTGGCTGGCCCGACGATCGGCGTGCACGGCACCCCCGAACAGATCGACCGCTGGGTGCCGTCCATCCTCGATGGCTCTGAGGCGTGGTGCCAGTTGTTCTCCGAGCCGGGCGCCGGGTCGGACCTGGCCGGCCTGCAGTGCAAGGCGATTCGCGACGGCGACGAGTGGATCATCACCGGACAGAAGGTCTGGACGTCGGGCGGCCACATGGCCCAGAAGGGCATGCTCATCGCCCGAACCGACCCCGAAGCCCCCAAGCATCAGGGCATCAGCTACTTCGGCATCGACATGGACCAGCCGGGCATCGAGGTCCGTCCCCTCCGGGAGATGACCGGTCAGGCACTGTTCAACGAGGTGTTCCTCGACGAGGCCCGGGTGCCCCACGACGCCGTCATCGGTGGCCTGGGTGCGGGCTGGGCGGTGGCCAACACCACCCTGGCCTTCGAGCGGGCCAGCCTCGGCGGCGGTGGGAAGCATCCGGTCTCGGTGGCTCCCGGACCGACGGCCGGCCGCCTGCAGAACCGGGTCGGCGACTACACCGAACGCGTCAACCGCGGCCCGGACGGCGAAGGTGGTCGCGGCATGGGTACGTCGGCCATGATCGATCTGGCCCGTACCGCCGGCAACGCCGACGACCCGCTCGTCCGCCAGGAGATCGTGCAGCTGCACATCCTCGGCGAGGTGAACCGACTCAACATGCTGCGGGCCAAGGCCGGCGGCAGCCGCACCGGTGCCGAGGGCAACATGGCCAAGCTGGCCATGAGCGAACTGGTCCGACGCAGCCGCGACGTGGGCAACCTGATCATCGGTGCCGACGGAATGCTGGCCCCGGCCAGTTGCGCCACCGGTGGCGTGGTCCAGGAGGTCACGGTGTTCAGCCCGGCGCCGGCCATCTACGGCGGGACCGACCAGGTACAGCGCAACATCATCGGCGAGAGAGTGCTCGGTCTGCCCAAGGAACCGGGTCCCGACAAGGGAACCCCCTTCCGGGAGCTCTTGCAGAACTAACCGGCAGAACCAGCCGGCAGAACTAGCCGGGAAACAGGTGCCGGAGGAGGGCGGACCGAACGGCGTCCGGGTCCTCCATCATCGGAGCGTGACCCGAGGTGGCCAGTTCGACCAGCGTGCCCCGATCGCCACTCCGGCCGAGCGCGTCGACCAGCGGTTGGGCGCCCCGACGGGGCGTCATCCGATCGAGCGTCCCCAGGATCACCGTGGTCGGGCACGTGATGGCCGCCGCGGCGGCCACCGCACCGTCGTAGGCGGCGCACAACGCCAGATCGGCGGCCAGCACCCCGGCGGGTGAGGTCTCGATGACGGCTCGGCTGGTGCCGGTCATGGACATCCCCGGGGTGGGGTTGGACCCGAACTTCTGGTCGGTTCCGTGCATCCAGCCGGCCATCAGGTCAGCGGCCAGGGGATCGTCGAGATCGGCCGCGGCCTGCAGGTCGGGATGCACGGGCATGGCCGCGCCGAGTCCCATGACGACCAGGGAGGCGACCCGTTCGCCGAGGGTGGCCGCGGCTTCCAACCCGATGAACGACCCCATGGAGTGGCCGACCACGTGCAATGGGCCGCCGAGGGCGTCGGACGCCTCACCCAGCCAGACGGCCAGTTGGGCGATCGAGCCGAGTGCCGGGCCGTCGGAGCAACCGTGCCCGGGCAGGTCGACGGCCACGGCCCGGGTGCCGTGGTGGGCCAGCCAGCGGGTCTGGTGGGACCACACCGTCCGGTCCATGCCCGCCCCGTGGACCAGCACGACCAGCGGCGCATCGGCAACCTCGGGCCGGTCGATGTCCATGGCGCCGGTCGCCGCGTGCACGGACCGTCCGGCCACCTGGAGGTACATGACCCGCCCCTCAGCTTCGCTGCGAGGCCCGGAGGGCCCGGGACAGGTCGGCGCAGATGTCTTCGGGGTCCTCGAGGCCGACCGACAGGCGGATGAGTTCCTCGCCGATGCCGGCAGCTGCCAGGTCCTCGGCGCTCATCTGCTGGTGGGTGGTCGACCCCGGGTGGATGACCAGCGTCTTGGCGTCGCCCACGTTGGCCAGATGCGAGGCCAACTCCACGGCCTCGATGAACCGGCGGCCCGCATCTCGCCCCCCGTGGACTCCGAAGCTCAGGATGGCGCCCGCCCCCTTCGGGTAGAGCCGGGCGGCCAGCTCGTGGTCGGGGTGACTGGGATGGGCCGGATGGCTGATCCACGACACGGCGTCATGGGCATCGAGCATCTTGATGACCCGATGGGTGTTGTCGACGTGGCGGGCCATGCGCACCGGCAGCGTCTCGACGCCCTGCAGCAGGTAGAAGGCGTTGGCCGGGCTCATGCAGCCACCGAAGTCGCGCAACCCCTCGGCTCGGGCCCGCATGGACAGCGCCGCGGTACCGAACTCCTCGGTGAAGGTGATGCCGTGGTAGCCGTCGTAAGGCTCCGAAAGGGTGGGGAACTTTCCGTCGGCGGCCCAGTCGAATCGTCCGCCGTCGACCACCACGCCACCGATGGCCACACCGTGGCCGCCCAGGAACTTGGTCACTGAATGGATGACGATGTCGGCGCCGTGGTCGATGGGGCGCATGAGGTAGGGCGTGGCAAACGTCGAGTCGACGGCCAACGGCAGGCCATGGGCATGGGCCACGTCGGCCACCGCGGCGACGTCGAGTACCTCGATGCCCGGGTTTCCGAGGGTTTCGGCAAAGATCAGACGTGTCTCCGGGCGGATGGCCGCCGCGAAGGCCTGCGGGTCGCGGGGGTCGACGAAGGTCGTGGTGATACCGAACCGGGGCATGGTCAGGTTCAACATGTTGTGGCTGCCGCCGTAGATGTTGCGGCTGGCCACCACGTGGTCGCCGGCGTTCAGGATGGTGGCCATGGCCAGGTGCAGGGCGGCCTGCCCGCTGGCGGTACACACCGCTCCCACGCCGCCTTCCAGGGAGGCGATCCGCTCCTCGAGGACGGCGACCGTCGGGTTGGAGATCCTCGAGTAGAGGTGTCCGCTGACCTCCAGGTTGAACAGCCCCGCCGCGTGGTCGACCGAGTCGAACACGTAGGAGGTGGTCTGGTGGATGGGCACGGCCCGCGAACCGGTGACCGGGTCGGGGCGCTGCCCGGCGTGCAGGGCGCGGGTATCGAATCGGTGGTGATCGGGTTCGACCATGGCTGGAACCTAGGCCAGCCCGGTCAGCAGGAGACGCGTTCGGCCAGTCGGTCCAACGCCTCGTCGGTGCCGATGGCCACGATCACGTCACCCTCGGCGAACGGCCGACCGGGCACGTCGTCGGTGTGGAACCGGGACGAGGCGTCTCGCACGCTCAGGACCACGGCGCCGGTGTCCTGGCGGATGGTCAGTTCGTCGATGGTCCGGCCCACGAAGTCGCTGCCGTCGGGCAGGCTGATCTCGCGCAGCTTGGCCTCGAAGTCGCCGTCGTGGACCACCACGTCGACGAAGTCGGCGACGTTGGGTTGGGTGGCCAGGCTGGCCATGCGACTGCCGGCGATCTCGTAGGGGTTCAGGGCCCGGTCGGCCCCCACCTGGAGCATCTTCGTCACGGCCTCGGGGTCGTCGGCGCGCGACACGATGAACAGGCCCGGGTTCATCCTGCGGGACGACAGGGTGACGTAGAGGTTGTCCACGCTGGTGCCCAGCGCGGTGATGAGGGTGTCGGCGCGTTGGATGCCGGCCGCCCGTAGCACCTCGTCGCTGGTGGCGTCGCCCACCACGTGCAGCACGTCATCGGGCAGGCGTGCCGGGTCACGGTCGACCACCACGATCTCCTGGCCGACGGATCGGACGAAGTCTTCGATGGCCCGGCCCACCCGACCGGAGCCGCAGACCACCAGGTGGCCGTCCAGATCATCGATGGTGCGTTGCATGCGATACCTCCGGAACTGGCCGCTGAGGCGGCCCTCGACGATGCTCTCGATGACCGACGTGGCGCCGTACAGCATCGAGCCGGTGCCCAACAGGATGAGCACCGATGTGTAGACCTTCCAGGCGGTGTCCGGATCGCCGTCGGCGACCTCCCGAAATCCGACCGTGGAGACGGTGATGACGGTCTGGTAGGCGGCATCGACCAGCCCCAGCCCGAGGATGGTATAGCCCGCGGTGCCCAGGACCAGGACGCCGATGATGAGCGCCGCGGCGGTCGCCAGGTGCCCCCAGGTGTCGGGGCGGATCCGGGCGAACATGGTCCGAGGGTAGGACACCGGTGCTTGCCACGCCGGGGAGGGAATCGTGTCTATTCTCCGCGGCCATGTCTTCAGAAATCATGCCTCCAGATGGCAAGCGCATCGGATTCATCGGACTGGGCAATGCCGGCGGCAAGTTGGCCGGCAGCCTGCTGCGCAACGGCTACGACCTGACCGTCCGCGATCTCGATCCCGAGGTGGCCCGACCGTTCCTGGACGGCGGCGCCTCATGGGCCGACTCGCCGAGGGAGATGGCCGAGAACTGTGACGTGGTGATCACGTGCCTGCCGTCGCCCGCCGCCTGTTCGGCGGTGATGGAAGCCGAGGACGGGATCCTGGCCGGATTCGGTTCCCGGGCCCCGTCGGACTCCGACGACCAACGGCCGATCTGGCTGGAGATGAGCACCACCGACGAGTCCGAGGTGCGACGTATCGGCGCCCTGGTGCTCGACGCAGGTGCCGAACCGGTGGACTGTCCGGTCTCGGGGGGCTGCCACCGGGCGGCCACCGGGAACATCGCCATCTTCGCCGGATGTGAACGGTCCACCTTTGATCGGGCCCTACCCGTGCTGACCACCATGGGGCGCCGCATCCTGCACACGGGCCCGTTGGGTTCGGCGTCCATCCTGAAGGTGTTGACCAACTACCTGGCGTCGGCCAACCTCCTGTCGGTGAGCGAGGCACTGGTGACCGCGTCGGCCGCCGGGATGGACCTCAACACCACCTACGAGGCCATCCGGATCTCGTCGGGCAACTCGTTCGTGCACGAGACCGAGGGGCAGGTCATCTTGAACGGGAGTCGGGACATCAACTTCACCATGGACCTGGTGGCCAAGGACGTCGGCCTGTTCGATGCGCTGTCCCGCAGGCTCGACGTGCCGCTGGAACTCTCGCCGCTGCTCGTCGAGGTGTTCGAGGACGGACGGACCCGCTACGGCGACCGGGAGTTCTCGCCCAACATCATCCGACGGTTGGAGGAGGCCACGGGCCTCGACGTGCGGACGACCGGTTTTCCGGCCGAGATCGTCGACGACGAGGCGGAGGAACCTGGCTACGAGGTGGTGCCGCCGCGATGAGCGTGAACACCGGGGACCTGCCGGAGGTCATGACGGCCCTCCACCTGCTGGGCAACGGCGGGCCCGAGATGCTGGAGCTGCGTCACGACGTGCCGGTGCCGTCGCCGGCCGACGACGAGGTGCTGGTGCGGGTCCGGGCGTGCGCCATGAACAACACCGACGTGAACACCCGGGTGGGCTGGTACTCCAAGGCGGTCACCGGTGCGACGGACACCGAGGGTTTCGCGACCGATGAGTCGGTGGGTGACGTGTCCGACGACGGAACCTGGGGCGGCGACGGCCTGACCTTCCCCCGCATCCAGGGAGCCGATCCGTGCGGCGAGGTGGTGGCCGTGGGGGCGGACGCTGACGCCGGTCTGATCGGGCGACGGGTGCTGGCCGACGGTTGGATCCGTGATGCCGCCGACCCGTCCGACCGCTCGAAGGCGGGATACCTGGGGTCCGAGCGCGATGGCGGCTACGCCCAGTACTGCACCATCCCGGCGGTCAACGTGTACCCGGTGGATCCCGTGGACGGACCTCCTCTGGACCTGACCGATGCTGAGTTGGCGTCGTTCCCGTGTTCGTGGGCCACGGCCGAACACATGCTGACCCGGCCCGCGGTGGGCCCGGCCGACACGGTGGTGGTGACCGGGGCATCGGGGGGAGTGGGCTCGGCGTTGGTGCAACTGGCCCGTCTGCGGGGCGCCCGGGTGGTGGCGGTGACCAGCGCCGCCAAGCTCGATGCGGTCTCCGACATGGGTGCCGACGTCTGCGTCGACCGGGACGTCGATGACCTGGCCGGTGCGGTTCTCGAAGCGGCGGCGGGCCGGATCGACGTGCTGGCCGACGTGGTCGGAGGGCCGGACTTCGCTCCGCTGCTCGAGGTGGTGCGCCGGGGTGGTCGGTACACGACGGCCGGGGCGATCGCCGGGCCCATTGTCGACCTTGACCTGCGGACCCTCTACCTCAACGACCTGGAGCTGTTCGGCTGCACGGTCTATGAGCCGCCGGTGTTCGAGGCGCTGGTCGGCTACATCCAGCGGGGTGAGGTGCGCCCGGTGGTGGCTGCCACGTGGCCGCTGTCCGACTTCGGCGCCGCCCAGGAGGCGTTCACCGCCAAGTCCCACGTGGGGGCCATGGTCATCGAGATCCCCTGACGGGACCCGTTTCAGGCAGCGGGTCTGAGGCGAGGGGTCTCAGGAGATGGGCGGGTCGTCGGCGTGGAGCGGGGCGTAGAACTCGAGGTTCTGCTGGAGCAGGTCCAATGAGGTCATGTCGGTCGGCGGTAGCTCGCCCTCGTGCACGCCCACCGGTTCGGTCCGGTCACCCCACGTCAGGGCGATCGACCCCCAGGTGACCCCGCCGCCGAACGCCGTCAGCACGACGGTGTCACCGGCCGATATCCGGCCGGCATCCAGTGCGTCGGAGAGGGCCATGGGGATGGAGGCCGCCGCGGTGTTTCCGAGGTCGGCGATGTTGATGAACACCCGCTCCTCTTCGATGCCCAGGCGTCGGGTGGCCGAATCGATGATCCGGGCGTTGGCCTGGTGGGGGACCACCAGATCGACGTCGTCAGCGGTCAGGCCGGCCCGCTCCAGTACCCGGGCCGCCGAGCCCGAGATTCCCTGCACGGCGATCTTGAACACGGCCTGACCTTCGAAATAGAGGCGGTACTTCTCGGGGTCATTGGTGGCCTGCGGTTCACCCGCGGAGCCCATGGACCGGATGACCATGGTGCCGCCCTTGCCCCCGTCGGCCCCCAGGTCCACGGCAAGTACACCGGCGCCGTCTTCGGACGGCTCGAACACCGCAGCGCCGGCACCGTCACCGAACAGGATGGCCGTCCCCCGGTCGCGGTAGTCCATGGCGAAGTGGAGCTTCTCGGCTCCCACCAGCAGGACCTTGTCGGCGTAGCCGGACTCGATCATCGAGGCGACGACCGAGGTGCCGTACACGAAGCCCGAACAGGCGGCGTTGAGGTCGAAGGCGGCGGCGTTGGAGGCGCCGATCCGGTCCTGGACCATGGCGGCCACGCTCGGACAGAGGATCTCCGGGGTGCAGGTGGCCACCACCACGAGGTCGATCTCGTCGGCATCCAGGCCGGAACAGGCCAGTGCCCGGCGGGCGGCCAACTCGGCAAGGTCGGACATCTCGACATGGGAGAGCTGACGGTTCCGGATCCCGGTGCGCTCGACGATCCACTCGTCGTTGGTGTCCATGAGCGTCTCGAGGTCCGCATTGCTGAGCGAAACGGGGGGAACGCACTTACCCCACCCGGTTATCACGGCGCGTCGGGACATGGGGGATTTCCTACCACGCGGGGATGGTGGGGATGGCCGCCGGTGCGCTGCCCGGTCGGCCATCGTGAGGCAAACTTCTGCCCATGGTCGCCACCGACGAAGCCGCATTCGATGGTGCCGGCTGGGTCGTCCGACCGGTGCTGGACGGCGCCGAGGTCCGTGCGTTACGCGCCGCGGTGGCCGCCCACATCGACCGGGTGGTGGATGGCCTCCTCGTACCTGGCCACGAGACCCACCCCGACGCCGGGCTCGATGATCGACTGGAACGCATCGCCCGCGGCGACGACCCGTCACTGGCCGCCCTGTTGGCCACCGCGGTGGGAACCGACGCCCACCGCGACCCGGCGATCGCCAGCCTGATCGATCATCCAGCGGTGGTGGCCGCCGTGCGGGACCTCACCGGACGCGAGGTCGATGGCGGCACGGTTCGGGTGCGGTGCAACGTGCCGAGCCTTCCCAACCGACGGGAGCCCTGGCATACCGATGTGGTGGTCGACGACGGCCTGCCGTGCTCGCGGGTGCGGACCACGTGTTGGATCCCGCTGGCGGACGTCGGTTCGGGAACGGGCGGACTGGAGGTCGTGTCGGGCCGACGGGACACCGCGCCGGCCCACGAGCCGACGGGCGCCGGGCTGTCCATTCCGGAGACCGACCTCGGAGCGGGGGAACGGGCCTCCGTGGACTGTCCGGCCGGGAGTGCGGTGTTCCTGGACCGGTTCACCCCGCATCGGACGCTGGCTGCCGACCACGGGCGGGTGCGGTGGAGCGTGGTGCTCTGGCTGCGCCACGCGGTCTGATCCACCCCGCTCGATTCCGCCCGCTCCCCGAATCCGGCGACTCTCCGGACCCCGGTAGGTTCGGCTGCCTATGTCGGTCGATCAGATGAGCCTGTTCACGGCGCTCCTCGCGTTGGTCGCCGCAGCGGTGGCCGTTGCCGGGGTCATCCTGTTGGCCACCCCGGCGGGCCGGAGGGTGCTCGCCGGAATGCGGACCGATGCCCGGCGCCTCGCCTTCTCGGTGGCCGGCGTGTCGACCGCGTCCAGCCTCTGGTTCTCCGAGGTCGGCGGTTTCATCCCCTGTGAACTCTGCTGGTACCAGCGGGTGCTCATGTATCCGCTGGTCGTGGTGCTGGGCGTGGCCGTCTGGCGCCGGGACGACCTCCTGCGCTGGCGGGTCCTGCCGCTGTCGCTTCTCGGGCTGGCCGTATCGGGCTACCACATGCAGCTCCAGTGGTTTCCCGAGCAGAGCTCATCGTGTGACGTGGCGGTGCCGTGCACCCAGCAGTGGGTCGACGAGTTCGGCTTCGTGTCCATTCCGGTGATGGCGTTCTGCGGGTTCGCCGCCATCACGGTGCTCGTGCTGGCCGCCACCGTCCGCGAAGATGCGGGTCTCCGGAACGACCGGGACGGGGAGCCCGTCACACCAGAGGAGCAGCCGTGACCGACGAGACGACGAAGGGTGGGGGTCCCGGCCGGACCATCGCCTATGCACTGGTGGGAGCGGTCGCCCTGGCGTTGGTGGCTGCGCTGACCCTGGGTGGCGGCGAGCCGGCGGGCGACCCCGACGGCTTGGAGACCGGCCCGGTGGTGGTGGCTGGCGAGGGGCTGCCCGAGTTCGGGGGAACGTCCGGGGATCAGGCGGTCGGGATGATGGCGCCCGACTTCGACGCCACCACGTTCGATGGTCGCGACGTCCTCATCCGACCCGGCGAGGGGTCGGGCTACGTGCTGGCCTTCTTCGCCCACTGGTGTTCCCACTGCCAGGCCGAGGTGCCCAAGCTCGTCGACTGGATCGGCAGGGGTGGCATTCCCGACGGTGTCGAGGTGGTGGCCGTGTCGACCGCCGTGTACCTGGATCGGGGCAACCTGCCGAGAGCATGGTTGGCCGGTGAGGGTTGGCCGGCCGTTGCCGTCCGGGACGACGATGCGGGCACCGTGGCTGATGCCTTCGGGCTCCGGAGTTTCCCCTACTTCGTGGTCGTCGGTACCGACGGCCGGGTGCGTGGCCGGCTCAGCGGCGGGCTGGCTCCCGAGGACTGGAACTGGGCCCTCGACCAGGCTGGACGATCAGGCGCCGTGCTGACCGGTTCCGGCTCCGCCTGAGCCGGAACCCGGAGAGGCCTGCGTCATGGAGGATCGCTGGGGCGACGGCCCGGCCGGAGCGTCGAGCGGACCCGTTGCCGAGTGCGTGCACTGCACGCGCCTCATCGGGTCGGATCCGTCGCTGGTTCTGCACGGCGGAGGCAACTCGTCGGTCAAGGCGCCGGTGGTCGACATCACCGGGCGGTCGGTCGACGCCATTCACGTCAAGGGCTCGGGTTGGGACATGGCGACCATCGAGGCGCCCGGCCTGGCGCCCCTGCATCTGCCCCGACTCCACGAGTTGCTGGAGCTCGACGAGCTGAGCGATCCGGACATGATGCGGGAGCTGGCGGCCGCCAAGGTCGATCCCGGGGCGCCCAATCCGTCGGTCGAGTCGCTGCTGCATGCGTTTCTCCCGCACCGGGCGGTGCAGCACAGCCACGCCGACGTGATCGTGCAACTCACCAACCTCGCCGACGGTGACGCCGTGGTGCGTGAGGTGTTCGGTGGCGACGTGGTCGTCGTGCCCTACGTGATGCCCGGGTTCGACCTGGCCCGCATGGTCCGCGACGTGTGGCCTGAGCAGGCGCACGACGGCACCACCGGCATGGTGCTGTTGAACCACGGTCTGTTCACCTTCGGGGACGATTCGTTGACCGCCTACCGTCGCCACGTCGACCTGATCAACCGGGCCGAGGCGTGGCTGGACCGTGAGGCGCCTCCTGCGGCGGCCGATGCTGCGGTGCTTCCGCCGATACTGCCCGAGGTTCTGCTGGAGGATCTGGCCGGTCTGCGGGCCGCCATGTCCCGCCATGCCGGTGGCCCGCTGATCGTCCAGCGTCACGTCGACCCGACGGTGGCCTCGTTCGTGGGACGCCACGACCTGGAATCGCTGTCCGGTCGGGGGCCACTCACCCCTGACCACGTGATCCGCACGAAGCGGGTGCCCATGGTCGGTCGGGATACCGCGGCGCTGGACGGCTTCGTGGCCGACTACCAGGGGTACGTCGACCAGCACCGGGACCGGGTGCGGACCGAGTTCGTGCCCGTCGACCCGGCACCCCGGATCGTGCTGGACCCCGAACTCGGGATGCTGACCGCCGGACGGTCGGTGGCCGCGGCGTCGATCGCCGCCGACATCTACCACCACACCATGCCCGTGCTGGCCCGGGCCGAGGACCACCTCGGCGGCTACGTACCGCTGGGCGCCGAGCATCTCTTCGACGTCGAGTACTGGGATCTCGAGCAGGCCAAGTTGGCTGCTTCCGGGCCGCCCCCGGAGCTGGGCGGGGCGGTCGCCCTGGTGACCGGAGCGGCCTCGGGGATTGGTCGGGCGTGTGCTGACGAGTTGCTTCGGCGTGGGGCGGCGGTCATCGCCGTCGACCAGTCCGACGCGGTTCTCCGAGATACGGATGGCCAGCGCCCCAACCCCCAGTGGCCCAACCCCCAGTGGCATGGCGTGGTGGCCGACGTGACCGATCCGACGGCCATGGAGGCTGCGCTGCGATCCGGGGTGGAGGCCTTCGGAGGGATCGATGTGGTGGTGGTGGCCGCCGGAATCTTCGGACCGTCGACGCCACTGACCGAACTCGATGGCGACGACTGGCGTCGGGTCATGGCCGTCAACGTGGACAGCGTGCAGTGGCTGTTCGGACGGGTCGGACCGTTGCTGGCGGTCTCGCCGATCGGCGGGCGGGTCGTCGTGGTGGGTTCCAAGAACGTGCCGGCTCCGGGGGCGGGGGCGGCCGCCTATTCGGCGTCCAAGGCGGCGCTGCAGCAACTCTGTCGGGTGGCGGCCCTGGAATGGGCGCCCGAGGGGGTCCGGGTGAACTCGGTTCATCCGGATGCCGTGTTCGACACCGGTCTCTGGTCCGACGAGCTGGTGGCCCAGCGGGCCGCCCGGTACGGGATGACTCCCGAGGAGTACCGGACCAGGAACCTGCTGTCGACCGAGGTCACCTCGGCCCAGGTGGCCCGGTCGGTCGGGGCGTTGTGCTCCGACGACTTCGGGGCCACCACGGGCGCCCAGGTGCCGGTCGACGGGGGCAGCGACCGCGTGCTTTGAGGTCTGAGGTGGCCGTCGGAATGCTGGCCCGGGCGTGGTCTCCGGCGCGACTGCTCCTGCTGGTCGGCCTGCCGTTCGGTCTGCTGGTGGCCTTCCTGCAGCCGGCATGGCTGGGCCAGGACGAGAGCGTCCACTTCCCCCGGGCGTGGCAGATGGCCGGCGGCGACCTGACCGAGGAACGCACCGACGATGGGCTGTCGTCCCGGGTGCCCATCGAGTACCTCGACGACCTCGCGGTGGTGGCGACGGCCAACGCCGAGGCCATCGGAGCCGGTCGTGGGCCGACGCTCGACGGGTACGGCCGACTGCTCGGGCACCGGGTGACCAGTGGCGACACGGTGCTGGTGTCGACGTGGGCCACCGACATCGCCTCGCCGGTGCCGTACCTGCCGGCCGCCGTGGCCATGGCACCGTTGCGGGCCGTCGGGGCGCCGGCCATCTGGCAACTCTGGGCGGGTCGACTCGGGTCGCTGGCCGCCTACCTGGGCCTCGCCCTGGTGGCACTGCGGATCGCCGTCCGGTGGCGGTGGACGATCACCGGGATGGCCCTGTTTCCGCCGCTGCTCGTGCAGGGGGCGACGGTGGGCTACGACGCGGTGACCTTCGGCGCGCTGTTCCTCCTGGTCGGGGCGGCCAGTCGGATCGGGCGGCGGCCCGACAGCCGGGTGATGCCGGTCCTGGCCGGGGTGGGGTTACTGCTGGCGCTCTCCAAACCGCCGTACCACCTGTTGCTGTGGGTGCTGGCGGTGGGCCTCCTGGCGACCAGCCGGGTTCGGCTCGCCGTGGCGTGCATGGTGCCGGCGGCGATCGGTCTCTTCTGGTCGGCGGTTCTGGCGCCCGGGTTCAGCGATCCGGTGGAGACGCTGGCCGGGGTGGTCGTTCCGGATCCCGACGGCCAGATCCGTCGGATGGTCCGGGATCCGCTGGGGTTCCTGTGGGACGGGGTGGGCGGGGTGCTGGTCGACCTCCCGACGGGCCACCTGCCGGACTGGATCGCCGCGCCGCCGTCCACGGCCATGACCCTGGCCGCATGGGCCGGGCTGGTCGGTCTCGTCGTGTGCTGTCTGGCCACCGAGGACGGGCCGCGTTCTTCGGGGGAACGCCTGATGGCGCTCGCCGGTGTCGGCCTGGTGCTGGCCGCCACCTGTGCCGCCGAGTTCGCCTATTTCACGCAGCCGGGACCTGCCGGGGCCCCGTCGGACTTCGGCGGGCTGACCCCGGAATGGCGCTATCTGGCACCGCTGGTCGGCCTGGCACTGTTGGCCATGCCCCGCCTACCTCGGATCCCTCCGGCCGCCGGCACGACGGTCGTCGCCGGAGCGGCCGCGTTCTCCGCCATTGTCTACATGTCGTCGTTCTCCGGGTTCTGATCCCCCGGCCCGGCTCCCCGTGGGGGGGGTTGGGCTACCGGCCTGGTGCTGGCCGCCACCTGTGCCGCCGAGTTCGCCTATTTCACG
>JAAZXY010000017.1 GCA_014239855.1 Acidimicrobiales bacterium
GGCACCGTGGTGCTGATCACCCATGATCGCCACCTGATCCGTTCGGTGGCCGACTGCGCCGTCGAGGTCAGGGACGGCCGGGCGACCTGGCACGAGGGAGTCCCCGACCGGGTGCTCTACCCGGTCAAGGCCGATTCGGCGCCCGCCCCGTCGTCACATGGAGCGACGGCCCGCCGCGAAGGAGCCGGCCCGGACGGCGACAAGCAGGCCGGCAACAAGAAGTCCGGCGGCCAGAAAACCAGTGGCCAGAATTCCGGTGGCCGGGGCCGCCAACGCGATCCCAGGCAGGGCCTCCAACGGAAGTTGGACCGTGCGGAGAAGCAGTGGGAGGC
Source organism: Acidimicrobiales bacterium (assembly GCA_014239855.1). GTDB lineage: Bacteria > Actinomycetota > Acidimicrobiia > Acidimicrobiales > MedAcidi-G1 > UBA9410. The sequence continues at coordinate 333 of JAAZXY010000017.1, forward strand.
CGCTGAGGCCGCCGTGGTGGAGGTCCAGGAACGTCTGGCCGACCCCGACCTGTACCAGGACCCTGATGGGGCGGCCGCCGTGGTGACCGAGCACGAGACGGCCAAGGACCGGGCCGCCGAGCTGATGGCCGAATGGGAACGCCTCAGCCTGCAACTGGCGGACTGAGCCCGGCGCGACCCGGCTGGGCTGCTGGCGGGCTGGCCCGCTGGCAGGCCATTCCACGACGGTCGCTACGGTCGACCCATGCGAATCCTGGTCACCAACGACGACGGCATCGACTCGGTGGGCCTCCACGAACTGGCCCGGGCCCTGGTCGACCTCGGTGAGGTCACCGTGGTGGCCCCCGATTCCGAGTACTCGGGCGCCGGCGCGTCGCTCGGGGCCATGCACCTCATCCGCCCCGAGGTCCACGACGCCCGGATCGACGGCATCGACCGGTCCTGGTCGGTCAGCGGCCCCCCGGGGCTGTGCGTCATCTACAGCCGCCTCGGACTGTTCGGCGACCCGTTCGACCTGGTGGTGGCCGGCATCAACCCGGGGATGAACGTCGGACGGTCGGTGTACCACTCGGGCACGGTGGGCGCAGCCCTCACCGCCCGCAACGGCAGCATCACCGGCATCGCGGTGAGCCAGGCCGTCACCGGTTGGGGCATCGAGGGCCAGGGGGCCGACGAGGTCCTGATCGACCAGCACTGGGACACGGCGGCCACCGTGGCCCGGGCCGTGGTCGGTGCGGTGGTGGAGAACCCGCCGACCACCGCCGAGGTGTTGAACGTGAACGTCCCCAACGTCCCACTGGGCGAGCTGAAGGGCTGGCGGCACACGGTGACCGGGTCAGCGCCCCCTCGCAGCCTGACCACCGCCGAGATGATCCCCAAGAAGGGGCACGCCGGCAGCTACCGGGTGGAGATGCACTGGGGCGAACCCGGCGACCTTCCCGCCGACACCGACGGCGGCGCGGTGATGGCCGGGCTGGTCAGCCTGTCGCGCCTGAACCGCCTGCACGACGAGCCGTCGCCGACCGACGACCCGGCAGCCCGCGGCCTTGATGACCTACTGGGCCGAGGGTGACCAGCCCCGGAGCGACCCCGGTCTGGTACGTGGCCTACGGGTCGAACCTGCTGGCCGCACGCTTTGACGCCTACCTCAGCGGCTGCGGCGACGACACGCCGTGGGGTGCCCACCGAGGGGCCACCGACCCCGGCCCGGCCACCGGTGACCGGAAGGTGGTGGTCCCCCATCCGGTGTTCTTCGGCGGCCACTCCCGACGATGGGACGGTGGCTGCTGCTTCTGTCCCGTCGGACCCACACCGGGTGACCGGCTGGACGTGGTGGGTCGGGCATGGCGCATCACCTGGGACCAGATGGCCGACGTGGTCGCCCAGGAGAACGGTCGCCCCACCGCGGACGCCTTCCTGCCCGTCGAACCTCCCGGACCGGGCCAGTCCGTCCGGGTGCTGGACGGGATCATCGACCTGCTGATCGGGATGGACCGGATCGACGGCGAGCCGGTCTGCACGCTCGGGTCGACCGCTCCTCCCCCGGCGGGGCCACCCAGCACGTCGTACCGGGCCGTGCTGGCCGCCGGCATGGCCGAGATGGGACTGGAGCCCGACGAGGCCGAACGGCACCTCGTCGATCTCGACCGCAGCCGCTGATCGCAGGCACCGAGGCGCTGCCGGCCTCAGATGGTGATGAGGCCGCCGTTGGGCGAGATCCACTGGCCGGTGATGAACGAACTCTCCGACGACGCCAGGAACAGCGCCGTGGCGGCGATCTCCTCGGCCGTGCCCTGACGCTTCAACGGCGTCATCATCACCATGGGAGCCAGCATGGCGTCACCCACGTCGGCGGTCATCGGCGTATCGATCACCCCGGGGGCGATGGCGTTGATGCGGATGCCCATGGCGCCCAGTTCCCGCGACGCCGCCCGGGTGAAGCCCAGCACGGCGCCCTTGGCCGAGGCGTAGTGCACCGGTCCCCATCCGGCCAGCCCGGCGATGCTGGACAGGGTGATGACCGACCCGCCCTCGCCCATGAGCTTCACGGCCTCGCGGGTACCCAGGAAGGTGCCACCGGCATGGATGGCCATCATCTTGGAGAACGCCTCGTACCCCATCAGGGAGATCTGGGAGCCCTGGCCGGCCATCATCTCGTCGAAGCCGTCGCCCGGCAGGCGGCTCACCCCGGCGTTGTTGACCTGCACGTCGAGACGACCCCAGGCCCCGTGGATCTGGGCGAACATCGAGACCATGTCGCCCTCGTCGCAGACGTCGCCCCCGAAGGCCCGGTGACCGTCACCGTCGAGCAACTTGACCGTCTCGTCGGCCGCCTCCCACCGGAGGTCCTGGGCGGCAATGGTGGCGCCCTCCTCCGCGAAACGCAGCGCCATGGCCCGTCCCAGTCCCGATCCGGCCCCGGTGATGCAGGCCACCTTCCCGGCCAGACGGCCCGTCTCACGGCTCATACGGTGTCTCGATTCACGTGTGTTTCCTCCCCGATCGAACGTCGCGTCCGATCGGCGGCGAGTGTAGAACGGGTGATCTTCCTGAGGCACACTGTGGTCATGAAGCAGGCACCTCAGTGAACGTCGTCATCATCCACCAGAGCCGGACCGGCAACACCCGGAGGGCCGCCGAGTTGATCGGCGGGGCCGCCGCAGCGGCCGGGGCCACCGTGGCCGTACGCCCGGTCACCAACATCGACTACAAGGAACTGGCCGAGGCCGATCTGGTCTTCGTCGGCACGTGGGTCGACGGCCTGATCCTGTTCGGCCACCGCCCCGGCGACACCGGCAAGGTGCGCCAGATCCCGAAGTTGTGGGACAAGCAGGTGGCCGCGTTCATGACCCATGCCGTGAACCCCGGCAACGCAGCCACGAAACTGTCCGACGTGCTGGAGGGTCACGGTGCCACTGTGGTGGCTGCCCGCTCGCTGAACCGTCGCCGTCTCGATGACGAGGCCCCGGCATTCGCCGCCGAGGTCCTGGCCTCGGTAAGCGCCGCGGCCTGACTCAGCCGACCTGACCGCGCTGCCCGAGGGAACGCCAACCGGCCAGCCGGCCTCCCGTCCCCACCGACCGGAGGCCGTCGAGGGTGAACACGGCGAGCCCCGTCCACACCAGGGCGAATCCGATCAGGCGACCTCCACCGAACGGTTCGTCGTAGGCCACCACGCCGAGCAGGAAGTTGATGGACGGCGACAGGTACTGGATCACGCCGATCACCGACAGCGGTACCCGCTGCACCGCCCCGGCGAAGCACAACAGCGGCACGGCGGTGAACAGGCCGCTACCCAGCAGGACCACGTACTCGGTGCCCGACGCGGAGACCAGCGCGTCCTGTCCGTTGATCAGCCGGGTCCCCAGGAACACCAGGACCAGCGGCAGCATGACCGTCAACTCGATGGCCAGCATGTCCAGAGGAGGCCGGTTCACCGTCTTCTTGATGAGGCCGTAGATGCCGAACGTGGCCGCCAGGAAGAGCGACACCCACGGGAGTCGACCCATGTCGATGGTCAGCCACGTCACGCTGGCCGCACCGAGGGCGACGGCTGCCCACTGGGCCCGACGAAGGCGTTCACCGACCACGACGACGCCCAGGACCACACTGACCAGCGGGGTGATGAAGTAGCCGAGGCTGCCCTCGATCACCCGACCGTTGGTGACCGCCCATACCCAGACCAGCCAGTTCGACCCGATGAGGATCCCGGCCAGCGCCTCCAGGGCCAACGTCCGGGGCTCACGGGCCGCGGTCCGCACCGAACGAAGCGACCGACGGACCAGGTGGATGACCAGCACGGTCACGAAGGTCCAGAGCGCCCGGTGCCCCAGCATGTCCAGAGCCGGGATGTCCGAGCCCAGCCGCCAGAAGGCCGGTGACAACCCCCACATGACCTGGGCACACACGATCAACACCAGGCCCCTACGCATCGGGCCAGTCTCGTCAGCAACCACCCGCCCGACCAACCCGGTATCGGGCCGCACGACCCCGGCCAGCAGGGGTCGGGCCGGTACCGTCCGTCGAATGCGGATCGGACTGCTGCGTTGCGACGACATCTTCGAGGACCTGCGTCCCGAGTACAGCGGCTACCACCAGCTGTTCACCAACCTCTTCGCGGCCACCGGTGACGAGTCCGTGGAGTTCACCGACCTCCCCGTGTACCAGGGCACGTTTCCCTCGGCTCCCGACGAGTACGACGCCTGGTTGATCACCGGTTCGGCCCGCGGCGTCTACGAGGACGAACCGTGGATCCGGTCACTCCTGGATCTGGTGCGTGACCTGGATGTGGCCCGTGCCCCCACCCTCGGGGTGTGCTTCGGCCACCAGGCCATCGCCCAGGCCCTCGGCGGTCGGGTCGAGCGCGTCGACACCTGGGGCATCGGCAACCGGGCTGCCCGGATCACCCGACGGGAATCGTGGATGACCCCGGGCCACGACGAGGTGGGCATCTTCTACAGCCACCGCGACCAGGTCCTGGACCTGCCCTCCGGCGGTCGGGTGGTGGCCACCGCGGACCACTGTCCGGTGGCCGCGCTGGCCGTGGGCGACCACATGCTGGGCATCCAGGCCCACCCCGAGTTCGACCCCCACTACGCCGACGTGCTCTACCGGGGGCGCTACACCGGCACCCGTCTACAGGAGGTCCTCGACGACGCGCTGTCCACCCTGGACGCCCCACTCCACCGGGTCGACGTGGCCACCTGGATGCTGCGGTTCATCCGCGGCCTCTAGGCCCGGAGCCCTCTTCAGCGCTCCGGTCGAACCGTCACCTCGACCGGTCGGGTCACCACGAAGGACAGGGCGACCAGCACCACGGCCATCCCGAGGCCCTGCTGGCCGGCGATGCGTTCGTCGATCAGCCACCATGCGTAGAGCGGGGCCACCGCAGTGAACAGCAGGCTGATCAGGCTCATCTGGGTCAGCGTCACGTGGCCGTGGGCGAAGTTGGTCATCAGGTGGCCGGTCCCAGGGATGATGGCCATGGCCGCCACCATCCACCAGTCCCCACCCGATGGCAGGGCCACGCCGCCCTCGGCCACCAGGGCGATCGGCAGCAGGACCGCCGTGGCCACCACGGTGAGGGCCAGTTGATAGGTGATGGAGTCCATCTCGGCCCGGGCCTTCTTGGAGGCCACGTAGTAGGAGGCGAACAGGATCATGGTGATCAGGGCCATCAGGTCGCCCGACCAGGTGGACACGCCCCCGGCCCCCGCTCCCGCCATGGCCACCACGACACCCAGGAAGGCCACCGTGGCACCCACATAGACCGACCGGTGGGGGCGTTCGCCGAACAGCCGATGTCCGACGGCCAGGAGCAGGACGGGCTGCAGCGAGGCGATGACCACCGCGTTGACCGCACTGGTCCGACGCATCGACAGGATGAAGAACACCAGGTTGACGGCGAAGATCACGCCACCCACGGCGGAGCGCTTCAGGTCGACCCAGCGGAGCCGGTTGCCGGCCAGCACCAGGACCACGGCGTAGAAGGCGGCGGCCAGGCCGAGCCTCCAGAAGACGAAGGCCATCTCGGCCATCTCGACCTTCTTGACGATGCTGGGCCCGAAGGCCATGAAGCCCACGGCGCCCACCGCCGCACCGCGCCCCAGCAACACCCGATCCCGCATCCGGTGCACCCTTCCACCTCCGCGCCTCCCGGCAGGCGTCGGGGAACCCCGACTCAGGTCCTTGCCGTCGCCTCGTCCTGAGCGGCCTGCAGGGCTTCGGTCAGGTTCTCGGTCCACGACCGGAGAGAACTACGGGCGCCCTTCGGTTCGGGCGGATCGATGGGCGGGCCGACCACCAACCGAACCCGGGTCGGACGGGGGAACCGCGCTCCGGTGGGCATGGCCTCGCCCGTCCCGGCGATTCCCACCGGCACCACCCGGGACTGTGTCTTGGCGGCCAGCCACGCCGTGCCGTCGAACAGTTCACCGATGTCGCCGCCCTCGTGGCGCTTCCCCTCCGGGAATACCAGCAGGAGGTTGCCGTCGTTGAGGAGCTCGCGGGCGATGCGCATCGACTCACGGTCCGCAGTGTCACGGTGCACGGGAAACGCACCCAACGAGGCGATCACCCAGGCCAGTGGCCGAAACCTGAACAGGCTCTCCTTGGCCAGTGCCCGGAGTCGCCGCCGCGTCAGCGGGGCCAGCATCAACGAGTCGAGGTTGGAACGGTGGACGGGCGCCAGGATGACCGGTCCGTCGGCCGGGATGTGTTCGCGACCCACGGCCCGGGTCCGGAAGTACGGCCAGAGCAGCAGGCGGGCCAGGCCCCGGATGGTGCCGTAGACCAGCGGCGCCGTCCACGCCGCGCTGGTACGACGGGCGCGGGCCTGACGTTCCGACGAGTCCATGGCGTCAGGTGGCCGGAATCGTTGGGTCAGCGTTGGACGTCGGGCGACGCGTCAGCGCTGGGCGATGCGGGCGCTCAACACGTCGCGGAGGCTGACCATGCCGAGGAGCTCGCCGTCGACCTCCACGGGAAGGTGGCGATAGCCGCGACTCAGCATCAGGGCGGCCGCCTCCTCGGTGTCCAGGTCGGGCAGGGCGGTATCGGGATCCGGGGTCATCCAATGGTCGACCCGGGACGCCCGCAGGTCGTCGTCGTCGGCGGCGGCCCGGAGAACATCGCGCTCGGTCAGGATGCCCAACAGCATCCGACCCTGAACCACGACCACCGAACCGAACCCGCCCCGGACCATGACCCGTGCGGCATCACTGATCGTCGAATCGGGTGGCAGGGTGACCACGTTGTCGGTCATCACCTCGGAGATGGCGACCATCAGCCACTCCCCCCGACCTCGTCGACGTCACGATCCTTCCGGGCTCCCGACGGGACCTCCAGATCGAGGTTGAGGGCGCGCCAGAGGTTGCCGGCCCACACGCTGGTGTGGGGCCACTCCCGCCAGAAGGCCTGGAGGACGGCGGGATCCATCTCGGCGGCGGCTTCTTCCGGACTCTGGTCGCGGGCCAACGCGTCGAGGGCGTCGACCACGGCAAGCAGACGGACTGATGGAGTCTCTGACACGAAGCCTCCCGGGCTCACGGACGATCGGAGGTTCCGTCGTCCGCCCTTCGATCATCCCCCGAATCGGACGGCTCGGCAAACGGACCGGCAGGAGGGCCGACTCGAGGGCCGACCCGATGGCCGGAGGGTCACGCCGTTTCGTCGGCCACCGCATCGTGGTCGAGCATGGACAGCAGGCCCTGCCGCTGGATGAGGAGCGCATTGGCGGCCAACAGGCAGCCCGCCCCGAGGGTCACCCAACGCAGCCCGACCAGGTCACCGAGGATGCCGAAAGCCAGCCCGCCCACCGGGATGCCACTCAGGACGGCCACCAAAAACACCGACATGACCCGTCCCCGGTACCGCTCGTCGACCCGCATCTGCAGCGCCGTGCTGAGGGTCGTCCCGTGGAGCATGTGGGCCGCACCCATGCACAGGTAGCCGACGATGCCGACGGCCAGCCACCCGGTGGACGCCACCACCACCAGCCCGATCGAGTACAGCAGGATGCTGCGACGTTCCATGACCGACCGGGCGACCCGTGAACCGGCACGACTGATGTGCACGCTGGCCAACAGCGAGCCCACGCCGAGACTGGTGGACAGGACGCCGAGGCCACCGCCACCCAGGCCGTAGAGGTCGTCGGCGATCCCGGCGGCCAGCGAGAAGGCGAACACCGCGCCGAGCGAGGCCACCGTGAAGGCCAGTCGGAAGGCCAGACGCATCTCGGGTCGGGCCCGGACGTAGGCGATCCCGTCCCCCAACTGGGATCGCAGCGACCCGTCGGCGCCGGTGGGCGACCACTTCGTCCGCACGGTGGCCAGTACCAGGAATCCGGCCACGTAGACCCCGAGGCCCACGGCGAAGGCCAGGCCCGGGCCACCGAAGGCCAGCGTCAGGGCGGCCACCACCGGACCGATGGACCGACCCACGGTGAAGGTGATGGACACCATCCGCACGGCAGCGGCCAGCGACTCCCGCGGCACGAGGATGGCGCCCAACGACTGGATGGGCGCCCACATGAACGAGGCCGCCGACCCGCCGATGAAGTTCAGGCCCAGGATCAGCCACGGGGTGAGGCGGCCGGACTGGTAGAGCACCACGATCCCCACCATGACCAGGACCTGCATCCCGACTCCGCCCAGCAGGAGCAGGCGCCGATCCATCCGGTCGGCCAGCGCACCGGCGAACGGCGTGCCGATGACCGACGGGAGGAGCGCGGCGAACGACGCCGCGCCGACCCACGAGTTGGAGTCGGTGAGCTGGTTGATGAGGAACGGGGTGGCCAGTCCGGCGAGGAACTGGGCGATGCCACAGAGGGTCGTCCCCATGGCGAACCGGGCGAAGGCCGGATGGCGGAGCGCGGTGAACGGGTTCGTGGCGTGCAGCGACTCGCCGCTCACCCGGTGGCCCCCACCGATCGGGTCAGGAACAACTGGAATTCGACCACGCCGTGGTCGGCCACCGAGACCACGATGGGGGCACTGGGTGCCTCGACGTCGTGGTCGGCCAGGACCACCGGGAGGCTGCCCACCACGGTGAGGACGTCGCCCACCAGGGTGGCCTCCAGGGTGGCCTCGACGGCCACCGACAGGCCGTTGACGGTCAGCTCGCCGGGTGCCGTGGCCGCCAGTTCGGTGGTCCCCTCGGCCAGCGGGACCGGGGCGTCCAGCACGAACACGGCCTCGGGGTGCTGGTCGACGTGGAGGACCTCGAACACCTTGCCGTCCCGGTAGGTCCGATCCGAGATCAGGCCCCGGAGATCCGCGGTGATCCGGGCGGACGCCACCGCACCGTTCACGATCTCGATGGTGCCGGTGACCAACGGGGTACGACCCACGGCGGTCGTGGCGCCGATGCCCCTCCCCAGTTCCTCGTCGATCCGGTAGCCCACCCACGTCGACGTGAAGTCGTGGAACGACCCGATGTCGGGGTCCACGGCCCACGTGCCGGACGGATCCGGAGGGCCCGCCGTGGTCGCCGGCGCGACCGTGGTGGGCGTAGCCGTGGTGGCGGGCGCGGCTGTGGTGGGTGCCGCGCTGGTCGGCGAAACCGTGGTCGCCGGCTGCTGGGCGGCTGCCGCGGTCTCCGCTGCAGTGGCCAGGTCCGGGGCGGGCGGCGCGTCGGACCGCACCAGGAACCACCAGCCGGCGAACGCCACCACGAGGATTCCGGCCAGCACCAGCATCCCGGTCCGTCGCGCTCCCCCCGAACCGTCCGCCGTCCTGTCGGTCGTCGCCATTCCCGGACCCTAGATCCGGGTCCTCCCGGTGGCCCTGTCCGGGCCGACCCGGCCCCGGCGGACACCGCCCCATAGGGTCACGACGGTGAAGTTCGGACTGTTCTACGAGCACCAGATCGCCCGCCCGTGGGGCGAAGGCGACGAACACCGCCTCTTCAAGGACGCCCTCGACCAGGTCGAGTTGGCCGACCGTCTGGGCTTCGACCACGTGTGGGAGGTCGAGCACCACTTCCTCGAGGAGTACAGCCACAGCTCGGCCCCCGAGGTCTTCCTTGCCGCGGCCAGCCAACGCACGTCACGGATCCGGCTGGGCCACGGCATCGTCCTGCTGCCCGGGGCCTACAACCACACGGCCCGGGTCGTGGAACGCATCAATACCCTGGACCTGCTGTCGGACGGCCGGGTCGACTTCGGGTCCGGCGAGTCGTCGTCCAACGCCGAGTTGGACGGCTTCGGCATCGATCGGGCCACCAAGCGCGACCAGTGGCTGGACCACATCGAGGCCGCCACCCGGATGATGGTGGAGGAACCGTTCGCCGGGTGGGACGGCCCGTGGCTCCAGATGCCGCCTCGCAACGTGGTGCCCAAGCCGTTCCAGAAGCCCCACCCACCCCTGTGGGTGGCCTGCACCCAACGCGAGACCATCCGCCTGGCCGCCACCAAGGGCATCGGCGCCCTGTCGTTCGGCTTCGTGGAACCCGGCGAGGCCGAGGAATGGGTGGGCGAGTACTACGACACGATCGCCTCGGAGGCCTGCGTGCCCGCCGGGTTCGCGGTGAACGCCAACGTGGCCTGCGTGCTGCCGTTCATGTGCCACGACGACGAGCAGGAGGCCATCGACCGGGGGCTCGACGGTGCCCACTTCTTCGGCTACTCGCTCGGACACTTCTACGGATTCGGCGACCACCGGCCGGGCACCACCGACATCCACGAACAGTTCCTGGCCAACCGCAGCGCCTACGGCTTCGACCGGGAAACGGCCGCTCAGGTGGGTGTCGGGCTCCGGGCCCGGATGACCCGTGAGGCCGACGGGGTCGAGGAGGGGTTCGCCTCGTTGCGGGGCGCCATCGGGACACCCGACCAGATCCGCGACCTGTTGCTGGACTACGAGGCGGCCGGCGTGGACCAGGTGATCTTCATCAGCCAGGCCGGCCACAACCGGCACGAGCACATCTGCGAGTCCATGGAACTGTTCGCCCGTGAGGTGATGCCCGAGTTCGCCGAACGGGACCGGGCCCACGTAGCGGCCAAGGAGGAACGTCTGGCGGGCGCCGTGGAGGCCGCTCTGGCCCGACGCAGCGGGCCGCGATCCGTGGACCCGGAGTACCGCATCCCCCCACCGACCGGCGGCGCATGACCCGCCGGGCCGGCGCCGTACTGGTCGCCGTGCTGGTCGCCTCCGTGTCGGCCTCGTGCGGAGGCAGCGGGGACGAGACTTCGGCAGCACCCACCACCGCAACGCCCGCCACCGCTGCGCCCGCCACCGCTGCGCCGGCAACTGAACCGCCGTCGACCCCGCCACCGACCACGGCGCCGCCCACGGCACCACCCACTACCGCTCCGGCCACCACGGTCCCGGAACCGGAACCGGAACCGGACCCAGACCAGGTCCGGGACGCCGCCACGTTGCAGGCCTACGTCGCCGAGGCGGCCTCGTTCACCCAGGCCGACACCGCCTGGCTGCTTCCCGACGACCTCGACCCGTCGGCGGGCGGCGCGCCCGGCATGACCCGCTACGTGTTCCGCGAGACGTCAGCCGGCGTGGTCCCCACCCTCGTGGAGGGGCCCATCGGTCGACAGGTCCGCTGTCAGGACCCCGACCTACCGTGCTCGTACAGGGATCTGGTCGAGCTGCACGCTTCCGGCGACCCCATTCCAGACGCCCTGTCGATCACCGCCGACCAGTTGGGCGCCCTGGTCGGCCAACTCGACACCCTCGCCGCATTCGCGATCCGCCACGCCGAGCCGGACGCGGCCTGTGCGGCGGGCTTCGTCTCCGACGCCATCCAGACGCCCAACATGGGATCGCACTTCCACCGGGCCCGGTCGTTCCTCGACGGCTTCGACCCGGGAGCGCCCGAGATCCTGATCTACGCACCGTCGGACGGCTCGCTGGTCAACGGGCCCCTCGGGTACTGCGCCGGCGACGTCTGGATCGGCCCCGACCTGTCACTGGTCGGAACGGCCTTCCTGCTTCCCCCCGACGTGGTGGGCATCGAACACCCGGAGGGCTTCACCGGTGATCTCGACAACTGGCACAGCCACTTCAACCTGTGCCGGGGCAACGCCCGGGGTCGGGACGCCTTCGTCACCCGGGCCGAGTGCGAGGCCGCCGGGGGCAGCTGGTTCGACGCCATCGGTTGGATGCTCCACGCCTGGGTGGCCCCGGGCTTCGACAGCCAACTCGGCGTGTTCTCCATGTGGAACCCGACCATCGCCCCGGTGGCCGACCCGGACGCCGTTCGGGCCGCCCGTCAGGTCCGGGGAAGCGACTTCCCCGACGGGGCCCGCCAGTCCCTCATCACCAACTTCGCCTTCGAGCGGACCCTCACCGTCGACGTGGGCCAGAGCATCTACTTCAACAACGTGGACTCGGTCCCCCACACGGTGAGCGCCGGCACGCCCGACGACCCCGACCTGGCCTCGTTCGACAGCGGGCTGTTGTCACCGGGCGACAACTGGGAACTGCCCACTTCCGAAGCCGGAACCTTCAGCCTGTTCTGCGCCCTGCACCCCGACATGACGGCCACCCTGATCGTCGACTGAACCGTCGGACAGGTCGGCCCGATCGGCTGGTCAGCCCAACCGGCCGGTGAGCCAGTGGGCCGGGCGACCGCCCAACTCGAGGTGGAGTTGCTCGGTGAGACCCGGTCGGACTTGACGGGCCAGCGCCCGGTCGGCCACCAGCACCCCGATCCCCCAGCCCGGGCACTGCTCGGCGGCCACCCGTCCGAGGGTGGCGTAGAGGTTCCGGAGGTCGCCGCCACCCAGTCGCCCACCCCACGGCGGGTTGGTGGCCACCAACCCCGGGGCCGGTTCAGAGGAGGGCCCGGCACCTCCCGGCGGCTCGAGGGCAGCCACCGGGGCCACCCGGAACTCGATGCGGTCAGCAACGCCGGCCCGCTCGGCGTTGGCCCGGGCCGCCTCGATCGCGCCGGCGTCCCGGTCGGCAGCCACGATCCGCGGCGGGCCATGGCCGTCGGGTACCGGAGCCTCACTCCGCATCCGGCCAGCATCGGCCGACACGCTGGCCCAGGTGCCCGGCTCGAAGCACGACCACGTCCTGAGGGCGAGATCCCGGTCGTGGGCCGGCGGCACGCCGGCGGCCCGGAGCGCCGCCTCGATGGCAATGGTCCCCGAACCGCACATCGGGTCGACCAGGGGCGCCGACGGGTCCCAGCCAGCGGAGGACAACAACCCGGAAGCCACTGATTCACGCAACGGTGCCTTGGCCGTGGCCTGACGCCAGCCCCGTTCGTGCAGCGGCGCGCCCGACGAGTCGATGCTCACCGTGAACCGGTCGTCCACCGCCCGGACCACGATCAGCTGCGTGGAAGCCTCGTCGGACCGGTCGGCGGACACGTCAGTCGATTCCCCGGTTCGGGAACCCGGACCGAGCGCCGCGGCGAACCGTTCGGCGATCGCCCCGTCGTGCCACAACTTTGAATGCCGGGTGGTGACCCGAAAGCGGGGCACGGTGTCGGGAGCAAGCCAGGCGTCCCAGTCCATCTCGCCGATGCGGCGCTCCAGATCGGCGAAGGTCCGCACGGTGAAACCCCCGACGCGCACCAGCACCCGGGTGGCACACCGCAGGAACAGGTTCGCCGCGTACAGCCGTCGGGTCGTCAGGTCGACGGTGACCGTCCCCTTGCCCCGCCGCCCCGGTCGGGCACCCAGGGCCACCAGCTCCTCGGCCACCAGCTCCTCCAGACCGGGAGGACAGACCACCAGACACGGATGGGTGGGAGCGCGACGACTGTTCATGGCCCCACCATGGCGCGCTAGAAGCCCATCGGGGCGGACCGCACCTCGGCCACCCCCTCGGCATCACCGGTCAGCTCGACCAGGGCATGGTCACGCCGCCCGAAGAAGAACAGCGAGAGCTCGAGTGGCTCGCCGGTGACCAGCACCGGCCTGCCCGATGACGCCGGGCCCGGTCGACGGACGGCCACCGGAGCTCCCCCGGGCCGGGCGATCGAGAGGTCGAGGTGGCGCAGGGCCCGGGTTCGCATCCGGGCACCGCTCCGCTGGAACGGCCAGAGGGCGTCCTGGAGCGGGCCGATATCGGACCTGGCCGTCCAACGGTCGACCGACCGGCGCACGTCCTCGTGGTGGACGGCGAATTCCACCAGGTTCATGGGGCCGTCCACCGGCCGAACCCACCCCGGCGGACCTGCCCGCAGGCGCTCCACCAGTTGGCCGAAAGGCGCTCGTTCGGCCAGCCGGGCCGTCACCCGGGCGGTGTGTCGAGCCGCCGCACCACCCACCACCAGGCCGGGTCCGACGTCGGGTCGGCGTTCACGGACCACCAGATGGGCGGCCAGCAGCGCCGTCGTCCAGCCCTCACAGAGGGTGGGAGCGTCTGGCCCAACTGCCGCCAGCAGGTCGCAGAGGGCGGCCCGCTCCGCACGGGCCAGCCGGCCGGACCTCATTGTCCGACACTCATCCCGGTGAAGACCCTCATCAGGGAGAGACCGTCGTATCCGGCACCCACGCACCGTGGAACCCGTCGGGCACCCGCTGCGGGAGGTGGATCCGGGCCACCGGCGGACCGTCCAGATCCCCGCCATCGAGTACCACCAGTTCGGCGGGGCCACCCGACCGGTCGTTCACGCACACCAGGATCCAGGCGTCCCCCTCCTCGGTGGAGCCGTCCTTGGGTACGACGACTGGCTCGGCGCCGAACCGGTCCGGACCGTGGTCGTGGGTGAGCACCGCACCGGTCTCGACGTCGACCCGGGCGGTCGGCCCGAGCCCCAGGCCAGCCGACGTGTAGGCGAAGCGGTGGCGCAGGGTCCCGACCCGTGGATCATGGGTGGGGAACTCGTGGGCGCCATCGGCCAGCACGGTCTCGGTCACCCGCCGGGCCACCGGGTCGACCACCCACCGGGCCAGACGGGGCTGGCTGTCGCCCACCGGACCCAGCCGGTCGTGATCGAACATCGAGTCGTATCGGCAGACGTCGACCACCACGGTGCCGTCGTCGGCGTCATACGCGTTGACGGGGTGGAACACGTAGGCCTGCGGCGCCTCGCACCACACCACGTCGCCGGTGGCCCGTGACAGCACGCCGACCCGGGCCGGATGGTCGGGCTTCCACGAGAACGGGAACGGGCTGCCACCCATGGCCATCTCGATGTCCAGGCAGACCGGCAGGTCGTAGACCAGCACGCTGGTCTGCGTCAGGGACATGTCGTGCACCATCGGCATGTCGTCGACCGCCACGTCGGTAACCGAGGTGACGAGACCCTCGGCGCCCACCACCACGTGCTGGACCCGGTCGGGATGGTCGGGGTAGGCGTAGCAGACGGCGTGCAACTCGCCGGTCGCCCGATCGAACTTCGGGTGGGCGGTGAACCCGGCGGGCAGCGTCCCCCCGAAGTCGTCGTAGCCGACGGTGTCCAGCTCGTAGGTCAGGGCCATGGGCGTGGTCCCCGCCTCGACCATGGCCCACGTCCGGCCGGCGAACCCACCGACCGACGTGTTGGGGCCGAGCTCCCAGTCGCCGAACGAACGGCCGCCGGGGGCCGGTTCGCCGAGGGCCGCTGCCACCCGGGTGCCCCGGACCCAGCGATTCCGGTACCACTCGGCCCGTCCGCCCCGCAGGCGCACGCCGTGCACCATCCCGTCGCCCAGGAACCAGTGGTGGGTGGCCGGATCGACCGCACCCTGCGGATTGGGGCCGTTGCGAAGCCACCGGCCCTCCAACTCGGCTGGCAGGGATCCGGTCACCGGCAGGTCGTGGGCGGTCACCTCCTCGGTCACCGGCGCCATGGCCCCAGCCAGATAGGGGTTGCCAGCGTGAGCGTCCATGTTGCGAGCCTTCCACACCCTTCATGCGGGCCACCGGGTCGGCTACGTTGCGCGGCCGTGGACAACCCGCTGGGCATCCCACTGGGCATCCCACTGGGCATCCCGACGACCGTGGTCGGGGCCTACCCGAAACCCGGACACGTCCCGGTGTCGGACTGGTTCGACCTCCCCGACCGGGACTACGCCCGACGGTGGGCCGACGAGATGGCCGCGGCGGGCGACGAGGCCGAGGCGTCGTTCGTGCGGGCCGCCTCCGAGGTGATCGCCGACCAGGTCGAAGCCGGTGTCGACGTGGTGACCGACGGCGAGGTCCGCCGGGAGAACTACATCCACTACCACTGCCGGCACCTCACGGGCTTCGACTTCGACGACCGGGCCGACACCACCATGCGCGGCTTCCTGACCACCACGCTGCCCACCATTGTCGGCCCGGTGACGGCCGGAGAGGCGTTCCTCCCGCATGACTGGCGGACCGCCCGGGCCTCGACCGATCGGCCGGTGAAGGTCACCATCCCCGGGCCTCTGACCATCACCGACAGCACCGTGGACCGATTCTATGGCGACCGGGCCGCCCTGGTGGCCGACCTGGCCCGGGCCGTCAACGCCGAGGTGTTGGCCCTCGCCGATGCCGGCTGCACCCACATCCAGATCGATGAACCGGTGTTCGCCCGACGGGTCGACGACGCCCTGGCCTTCGGGGTGGAAGCCCTGGCCACCTGCTTCGCCGGGGTGCCCGACCATGTCGTGCGAACCGTCCACTGCTGCTGCGGCTACCCCCGCCACCTCGACGACGACGACTACGAGAAGGCACCACCCGGGGCCTACCTGGAGATCGCCGAGGCCATCGACGCCGCGCCCATCGACCGATTCAGCCTGGAGGACGCCCACCGGCCCAACGATCTGGCCGACCTGCTGCCGCGCTTTCAGGACACCACGGTGATCCTGGGGTGCGTGGCCATTGCCCGGAGCCGTCTGGAGACGGTCGACGAGGTGCGAAGTCGTCTCACCGAGGCACTCCGCCACATCGACCGGGAGCGCCTCATCGCCGCACCCGACTGTGGGCTGGGCTATCTGGGGAGGGACCTGGCCCGGGCCAAGCTGGCCGTGCTCTGCGAGGCCGCCCGCACGGTCTGAGGCGGGAAAGCCCGCCTATTCCTCGACGAAGGTCTGGGTGGCCTCTCCTCGTAGGACGGCCTTGACCACCTTGCCGCTGGCGTTGCGGGGTAGCGGCTGATCAAGCACCTCGAGATGGTCGGGCAGCTTGTAGGCGGCCAGGGTCTCGCCACAGAACGCCCGCACCCCGTCGAGGTCCAGCGTCGTGCCGGGACGCAACACCACAAAGGCCTTGACCTCCTGGCCCAGGGTGCGGTGGTCGACGCCGTCCACCGCGCACTCGACGACCGCCGGGTGCATCTCGAGACGGGCCTCCACCTCGCCGGGGTACACGTTCTCACCACCCCGCAGAATGAGGTCGCGCAGTCGGCTGGACAGGAAGAGCTGGCCACCGACCAGCCGCCCGTAGTCGCCGGTCTGCAACCAACGGCCGTCCATGAGGGCCTCGGCGGTGGACTCGTCGTCCTCCCAGTAGCCGAGCATGTTCAGCGGGCTGCGGACGCAGATGGCACCGCCCTCGCCCTCAGGGACCTCCCGGCCGTCCTCGTCGACGATCTTCAGCGACACGGTGGGCATGCCCATGCCGATGCTGTCGGGGCTGGCCTTGAGCATCTCGTTGCTGGCATGGCTGACCATCCCGCCGGCCTCCGTCGACCCGTAGCCCGACGTGAAGGTGTCGACCAGGTGCGGGAACCGCTCCTCGGTGGCCCGGATGAGTTCCGGGGTGGTGGCCGAACCGCCGATGGCCACCGTCTCGATGAGGGACACGTCGAGGTCCTCGATGGTCGGTTCCTCCAACAGCCGGAAGATGTGGGTGGCCGACCCGTTCCAGGCGTAGATGCCCTCCTCGACGGTCAGGCGGACGATCTGGGCCGGATCGAACCGCCCCATGGGCCAGACGTTGCCGGCCCCGGTGGCCATCGGGGTGACGCTGGCGCTCTGCAGCCCCGAGATGTGGAACATCGGGAACACGGCCAGGCGGGGACGGGGCGTACCCGACGTCGAACCACCGACCTGAGCCGCCTGGGCGGCACCCAGGAAGGTCACGATCTGCACGAAACCCACGAGGCTGCGGTGGCTGAGCACGGCGGCCTTGGGGCGACCGGTGGTTCCCGAGGTGAACTGCATCAGGGCCGGCTGGTCCTCGTCGATGGGCACGTCAGGCAGGGCCGCGTCCGGGGCGAACCCGGTGAGGGCGTCGAAGTCGTCCTCCACCACGACGACGGGCATGCCGGGATCGGCGCTATCGAGACGGGCCAGGCGTCGTCGGTCGGCCACCAGCAGGACCGGACCGGTGCGTTCCAGGGCGTGCACGATCTCGTCGCGGGTCCACCAGCCGTTGCAGGCCACGGCGATGGCCCCCAGCGACACGGTGGCCCAGAAGGTCACGATCCACTCCGGGCAATTGGCGGCCAGGATGGCCACCCGGTCTCCCGGGCCGATGCCACGCTCGGCCAGGGCGGCGGCCACCGAGGCCACCTGCCGTTCGTGGCCGGCGAAGGTCAACGCCCGGCGTTGGCCTCCGTCGTGAAAGACGGCGTAGGCGGCGTCCCCGAAACGGGTCGACGAGACCAGCAACTCGCGTAGCGAGCGGGCCCGCTGCACGAAGACCGGCATCTCCTCGCCGAGTACCTCCTCGACTCCCATCTCGAACGGGGCACCCGGGGCCAGCAGGGCCATCACGTCATTCATCAGTTCCGTCTCCCGTTCGCCGGTCAGCCGGCGGTCGGCGTTCCGACCAGTTCGTCGCGCAGCGTCCGCTTCACGAACTTGCCGTTGGCGTTGCGGGGCAGGGCCTCGTCCCGGAACCAGACGTGTTCGGGCACCTTGAAGCCGGCGATGAGGGTCCGGGTGTGGGCCCGGAGGTCGTCAGCCGACAGCTCGGCGTCGGGCAGCAGCACGACGGCCACGCCGACCACCTCTCCGTGGCGTTCGTCGGGCACGGCGAACACCGCGGCCTCGGCAATGGACGGGTGCTCGTAGATGGCCGCCTCCACCTCGGCGCAGTACACGTTCTCGCCGCTCCGCAGCACCATGTCCTTGGCCCGGTCGACCAGGAACAGGAAGCCGTCGTCGTCGAGGTAGCCGATGTCGCCGGTGTGGAACCAGCCGTCGGTGAGCGCCTCGGCGTTGGCCTCCGGTCGGTTCAGGTAGCCCCGGAACACGTTGCCGCCCCGCACCCAGAGTTCACCGTGGCCACCGGTCGGCTGGTCGGTGCCGTCCTCGCCCACGATGCGGGCCTCCATGACCGGGCACGGCGAACCGGCCGACGCCGGCTTGGCCAGGAAGAATTGGCCGGCGTTGATGGTGATCACGCCGTTGGTCTCGGTCAGGCCGTACCCCGTGCTGGGACGACCCTCCATCCGGTCCTCGATCTTCTGGACCAGGTCGGGCTGGACGGCCGCCCCACCGCCCCCGAGGGTGGTGATGCTGGACGTGTCGCGGGTGGCGAAGTCGGGGCTGTTGATGAGTTCGCGGGCCATGGTGGGCACGCCGGTGAACGTGGACGGGCGTTCGCGCTCGATGAGCTCGAGGGCCGTCTCGGGGTTCCACCGGTGCATCAGGATGAGCTTGCCGCCCACCGCGGTGATCGGATGCAGGCAGCAGTTGCAGCCCGTGACGTGGAACAGCGGCACGGCCAGCACCGCTCCGGGCGTCGACTCGCCGGTCACCTTGTCCGACCCGGGAGGCGGCTCACCGGCCGCCACGGCCTTGGCTTCGGCACTGCCCGCCATGAGCTGCCAGAAGGCCAGGTTCAACAGGTTCGACACCGCACCCCGGTGGGTCAGCACCGCGCCCTTGGGGTGCCCGGTGGTGCCCGAGGTGTAGAAGACGCACAGGTCGTCCTCGGGTCCGATCTCCACAGCCAGCGCGGGCGCCCCGTCGGCGGCCCCGGAGATGACATCGTCCCAGTGGACGGCGTCATCGGGCAGGTCGAGACCAGCGGCCCGGACGGCAACCACGTGGAGCGGCCGCTCGGCCCGCAGGGCAGCCAGATGGGGGCCCACCCGCTCGAGGCGTTCGGCATCACCGATCAGCACCTTCGGAGCCGAATCCGACAGGCCGAACTCCATCTCCGGACCGGTCCACCAGGCGTTCATGCCGACCACCGCGGCGCCCACGCTGACCGTGGCCCAGTAGGCCAGCACCCATTCCGGGTAGTTCCGCATGGCCAACGCCACCCGGTCACCGAGACCGACACCGTTGGCCACCAGGTGGGCGGCCAGGGCCGCGACGGTCACGTGGGCCTGGGCGTAGGTGATTCGCTCGTCCTCGTAGACGATGTACTCGGCGTCGCCATGGGCGGCCGATCCGGCCCAGAGTTGGGCCATGCTCGCCGGGGCGGTGTCATACGCCCGCGTCGGTACGCCACGGACGTCGGTGACCGACCAGGCGAAGGGTGCTCCGGGCGCGGTCAACTCGTCCCACGCCTCCTGGTAATACCGGTCCAATGTCCCTCCTCAGGGTCGAGGGGGCCATGATGGCGCCACCACGGGACCCCGGAGAAGCCGGAGCACCCAGGAACGGGAGAATCACCATGACCGAGATCGCCTTCGACGACCTGGATGCGCTGCGCGGCGCCATCACCGAGGAGTGGAGCGAGTGGGGTCCCGAGTACGAGATGACCCAGGAGAAGGTGAACCAGTTCGCCGAGCTGACCGGCGACCACCAGTGGATCCACGTGGACGTGGAGCGGGCCACCGCCGGACCGTTCGGTGGCCCGATCGCCCACGGGTTCTTCACCCTCAGCCTGCTGCCCACCCTGAACCGGACGGGCCACGTCAAGATCACCGGCCAGGCCAACGTCGTGAACTACGGCGCCGACGGCCTTCGCCTGCTGGCTCCCGTGCCGGTGGGCTCCACGCTGCACGCCCGCAACCGGATCACCGAGATCCGCGAGCACAAGAAGGGCACCCTGGTGGCCACCCGGGTGGCCATCCACGTCAAGGGCAACGACGACGTCCCCGCCGTGCTCTACGACGCCCTCAGCCTCTACCAGGGGTAGGGCTGGCCCGTCAGTTGTTCTTGACGGTCATGCCGCCGTCGACCATCAGCAGGTGGCCGGTGATGTAACTCGAGGCGGGCAGGGCCAGGTGGACGATGCCGTGGGCCACCTCCTCCGGATCGGCGTAGCGCCGCACCGGCACCCGCCGGCGGGCGAACTTCACCTTGGCCTCGTCGGGGATGCCCGCTGTCATACCGGTGTCGATCGGGCCGGGGCCCACCGCGTTGACGGTGATCCCCGTCTCGCCCAGCTCGACGGCCAGTGCCCGGGTGAGGCCGACCACGCCGTGCTTGGCCGCCGTGTAGGCCGACGTGGATGGCGAGCCACCCACCCCTTCGGTGGACGACACGTTCACGACCCGTCCGGCCGCTGAAGCCCGGAGGTGGGCCATGGCCGCCCGGATGGTCAGGGTCATGCCGGTGAGCATCACGTCCAGCGCGGCATGCCAGGTGTCGCCGTAGTCGGCGCTCTCGATGGGGGCTCCCGCTGGGATCCCGGCGTTGTTGACCAGCACGTCGAGGCCACCCATGTGGGCGACCGTCTCGGCCATCACCCGGTCGACAGCAGCCGCGTCGGCCACGTCGAGTGGCCAGGCCCGGGCTGAACCACCGGCCCCGGTGATCTCGGCGGCCACCCGTTCGGCCCGGTCGCCGTCCAGGTCGGTGACGGCCACCGATGCCCCCTCGTCGGCGAACAGGTGGGCGGTGGCCCGACCGATGCCGGAGCCGGCACCGGTCACCAGGACACGATGACCGGCCACCGACCGGCTGAGACTGGTGAGGCGGGTCGAGGTGGTCATGGCCGAAGTCTCGCGTGTCGGCCCGTCGCCGATCCGACCCGGCCCGACAGCACCCGGTAGCACCGCGGCTGAACCAACGCTCGGCCCACCTTGCCCTGACGGTCCGTCAGGTCCGATGATGGGGCCATGACCAGCTCCACCTTTCCCGACGACGTGGCAGCCATCGACACGATGATGGGCACCCGGGCCGGCCCCAACGCCAAGTTGAACTACGAGAACCTCACCGGGATCAAGGACGCGGCCTCCCGGGAGATGAACTTCCCGGCCCAGTACATGTTCAAGGACGTGCCGTTCTCCGATCAGGCCCGCGACGCCGACGGTCAGCTCCAGGACCCACCCCAGGGTGCCGAGTTGTGCCTGCCGTTCATGGACCGCAGCAACGTCCAGATGGCCATGATCGGCATCGGCCCCGGCAAGTCCGAGGGTCGGGCCATGGTCGAGGAGCACCCGGACCGCTTCTTCGCCTGCCACGAACCCGACCCCAACGACGTGATGGGGTCGATCCGGACCATCCGCCAGCTGCACCGTGACGCCGGGCTGAAGGCGGTCACCGCCTTCCCGTGCGGGCGCAACCCGCAGGTCCCGATCGACGACCCGAAGATGTACGCGCTGTACGCCACGTGCTGCGAACTGGACATCCCGATGTTCTGCTGCGCCGGCATCCCCGGCCCCCGGGTGCCGTTCGCCCCCCAGCACGTCGAGTTGATCGACCAGGTCATGTACGACTTCCCCGACCTGGTGTTCGTCACCCGGCACGGCTGCGAGCCGTGGCAGGACCTCATGGTCAAGCTCATGTTGAAGTGGCCGAACCTGCACTACTCGACCTCGGCCTTCTCGCCGAAGCACTACCCGCAGGCCATCATCGACTACGCCAATACCCGGGGCGCCGACAAGATCATCTACGCCGGCTACTTCCCGATGGGCCTGTCGCTGGACCGGATCTTCACCGAACTCCGGGACGTGCCGTTCAAGGCCGAGGTGTGGCCGAAGTTCCTGCGGGAGAACGCCATCCGGGTGCTCAAGCTCGACGCCTGAGCCCATGACCCCTCCCGACGGAGACCCTGAGGTTCCCGACTGGGTGCGGGCCCAGCGGGAGTGGCTCCGCCCCGTCGTGGTGGGCCGTCTGGGGATCCATCCGCCGTGGCTGGATCCGGTGGGCGAGGTTCCCGTGTCGATCGACCCGGGGCCCACGTTCGGCCACGGTGCCCACCCCACCACCGCCCTCGTGCTGGCCGAGGTGGATCGACTGGCCGGTCCCGACACCTCGGTGCTGGACGTGGGTTGTGGTTCCGGGGTCCTGGCCATCGCTGCGGCCCTTCTGGGGGCCGACCCGGTGGTCGGCATCGACGTGGAGGACGACGCCGTGGCCTGGACCCGCGCCAATGCGGCCGCCAACGGCGTCGAGGTCGCGGCGTCGACGACCCCCATCGGCGACGTGACCGCCAACTTCGACCTGGTGCTGGCCAACGTGCTGCCCGTGGTGCACGAGGCGATCGCCCCCGACGTGGCGGCCCGGGTCACCGAGGCCGGCACGCTGCTGGTCAGCGGGATCCCCGACGAGCACGTCGACGACGTGGTCGGGCGCTACCTGACGACCGGTCTGGTCGAGGAACGTCGAACGACCGACACCGGTTGGACAGCCGTGGTGTTGAGGGTTCCCGGTCCCTAGCTCCGCGGGCCGGCGGCGCCCGAGGCCCGCATTTCGGCAATGGCCTCGACCGACAGGCCGATCCCGGCCAGCACCTCGTCGGTGTGCTCGCCCATGCCCGGCGCCATGGTCGGCGTGGGCGGCAGCTGGCCCTCGATGTAGACGGGCAGCGGCAGTTGTTCGGCGCCCACGTCCTCGATCCGGTAGAAGGGCAGGCGGTGGGCGAACTGCGGGTCGTCGGGAGCGGTCTTCGGCGTGTTGACCGGGGCGATCGGCGTGTTCACCTCGTTGGCGAAGTCGAGCCACTCCTGACAGGTCCTCGTGGCGAAGATGGCCTTCAGCTCGGCCTGCATCTCGGTGTTGTGCCGGGCGTGGTCGGCGTACTTGGAGCCGGGCCACTTCTCGAACATGTCCATGCGGTCGACGCCCTCGCAGAAGTTCCGCCAGAAGGCCTGCTCGGAGGCCATGAACAGCACATGGCCGTCGGACGCCTCGTAGATCTGGTAGCGGACGCCCTCCCACATGCCGGCCAGACCGGGCTCGCGTCGTTCGTAGTCGTCCGAGGCGTTGCCGGTGACCACGTCGGCCGGTCGCTCGTAGGCCTTGTAGGTCTCGATGCGGTACCAGTCCATGTAGGCCGCGGCGTCGGACTGGGCCACCTCCAGCCACGTGCCCTTCCCGGTCTCCCGGGCACTGATGACGGCGGCCAGGATGCCCAGGGCGCCGATCATCGGGCCGACGTTGATGCCGATGTTGGGGATGACCGGGATGCGGGTGAAACCCTCGTCGTCGACCACCGGGTCGATCAGGCCGGCCCACGTGTCGTAGGCGATGCCGTGGCTGGGCATGTCCCGGTACGGCCCGGAAGCGCCGTAGCCGGAGATGGTGCAGAAGACGATCCTCGGGTTGATCTCCACCAGGTCGTCGAAGCCGATCCCCAACTTGGCCAGCGAGCCGGGGCGCATGGCCTCGACGACCACATCGGCCTCGCAAACCATCTCGCGGTAGGCCTCCAGCGCCGACTCCTGCTTGAGGTCGAGGCAGATGCTCCGCTTGCCGCGGTGGGTGTGGAGGTGGAGCAGCGAGTTGCCCTCGACGATGGGCCACGTCATCTGACGGACGTAGTCCCCGGCCGGCGGCTCGACCTTGATGACGTCGGCCCCCAGGTCGGACAGGAAGGTGGCCACGAGGCCGGGGCCGAGCAGCGAGTTCTCCAGGACCTTGAGACCGGCCAGCGGTCGGTTGGCGGCGTGCGGCGTATCGGTGGTCCCCATGGTGGCCTCCCTCGGTGGCGGGTCTTCCGGCGAAATCTGACGGACCGTCAGATTACCCGCCCCGAGCCTCCCTTCGTGGGCTCAAGCGCCACTCCGTAGGCTCGGCCAGTGGCCAACGCGATGCACCTCCTCCACGTCATGGCGCACCAGTCCGGTGCCCCGAAGACCATTGGCCGAGAGACCCGCCGCCGCGTCTGGGGCTTCGCCCGCCCCTACCGGTCCAAGGTGGTCGGCTTCCTGGCCGTGGTCACCGCCTCGTCGCTGCTCGGCGTGGTCCCGCCCCTGCTGTTCCGGGAGATCATCGACGGGGCCATCGTGGCCGGCGACCGGGACCGCCTCACCGTGCTGGGCCTGCTGGTGGTGGCCGCCGCCCTGGCCCAGGCGGTCCTCTCGTTCGTCGAACGGTGGGCATCGGCCCAGGTCGGCGAGGGCCTCATCTTCGACCTGCGGGTGGCCCTGTTCGACCACGTCCAGCGCCTCCCCCTCTCGTTCTTCACCCGCACCCAGACCGGGGCACTGGTCAGCCGACTCAACAACGACGTGATCGGTGCCCAGCGGGCGCTCACCGGCACGCTGGGCACGGTCGTCTCCAACGCCATCACGGCCGCCACCACCCTGATCACCCTGTTCCTGTTGGAGTGGCGGGTCACCCTGCTGGCCATGGTGCTGCTGCCGCTGTTCATCCTCCCGGCCCGTCGGGTGGGTCGCACGGTGGCCGAGATCACCCGGGAGGGCATGAACCTCAACGCCTCGATGAACACCACCATGACCGAGCGCTTCAACGTCTCGGGCGCCCAACTGGTCAAGCTGTTCGGCCGCCCCGACGAGGAGACCGACGGATTCGCCGACCGGGCCGGCCGGGTACGCGACATCGGGATCCGCAACGCCATGTTCAGCCGGGCCTTCGTCATCGCCCTGACCCTGCTGGGGGCCATCGGCACGGCCATCGTCTACTGGGTCGGCGGATCGCTGGCCATCAGCGGCGCCATCACCATCGGCACGCTGGCCTCCATGGGCGTCCTGGTGGCCCAGCTCTACGGCCCGTTGGCCCAGCTCACCAACGCCCGGGTCGACGTCATGTCGGCCTTCGTGTCCTTCGAACGGGTCTTCGAGGTGCTTGACGCCCCCAACCCGGTGGCCGACGCACCCGACGCCCGGCCCGTCCCCGAGGCCACGGGCCGTCTCGCCTTCACCGGCGTGTCGTTCCGCTATCCGGCGGCCGACGAGACCTCGGTGGCCTCGCTGGAGACCGACGCCACCCCCGGCGAGCCGGGTCGCATCGTGCTCCACGACATCGACCTGGCGGTCGGCCCGGGGCAGATGCTGGCCATCGTCGGTCCGTCAGGATCCGGCAAGTCCACGCTGGCCTCCCTCGTGCCCCGCCTCTACGACGTGACCGACGGGTCGATCACGCTGGACGGCCACGACCTGCGCGCGCTGCGCCAGGACGACCTGCGGGCCCGCATCGGCGTGGTCACCCAGGACCCCCACCTGTTCCACGACACGGTGGGCGCCAACCTCCGCTACGCACGCCCCGACGCCACCGACGCCGAACTGGACGAGGCCTGCCGGGCAGCCCGCATCCTCGACGTGGTCCGTCGCCTCCCCGACGGCTACGACACGGTGGTCGGCGAGCGGGGCCACCGCATGTCGGGCGGCGAGAAGCAGCGCCTGGCCATTGCCCGCCTACTGCTCAAGAACCCGGCGGTGGTCATCCTCGACGAGGCCACCAGCCACCTCGACACCGAGAACGAAGCCGTCGTCCAGTTGGCCCTGGCCGATGCCCTGGCCGGCCGGACGGCCATCGTGATCGCCCACCGGCTCTCCACGGTGGTCGACGCCGACGAGATCGTGGTGCTCGACGAGGGCCGGATCATCGAACGGGGCCGACACCCGGAACTGCTGACCGCCGGCGGGTTGTACGCCGACCTGTGGACCGCCCTGGTCCGCGGCGAGGCGACCGCCGGGGACTGACCCCCGCTCCACCGGAGACGCTCCAGCCGGAATCGGGGCACGGGGCGACCGACCGGTACGGTCACCGGCATGGCATCTCCCGTTGACCCACCAATCGTCATCCTCGCCGGGGCCCGCACCCCGATGGGCCGGTTCCAGGGCGGGCTCTCGTCCCGCTCGGCCACCGATCTGGGGGCCGCAGCCATCGCGGCGGCCATCGAACGATCGGGAATCACCCCCGATGACGTCGACTTCGCCTACCTGGGCAACGTGGTGGCCGCCGGGGTCGGCCAGGTTCCGGCCCGCCGGGCCGCCGCCGATGCGGGCATTCCCCTCACCGTGCCCAGCACGCTGCTGAACCGGGCCTGCCTGTCGGGGCTGCACGCCATCCACCTGGCCTCCCAGATGATCCGCCTCGGCGAGGCCGACACCGTGGTGGCCGGCGGCATGGAATCCATGACCAACGCCCCCTACCTGCTCACCAAGGCCCGGTCGGGCTACCGCATCGGCGACGGGGCGGTCGTCGACTCGATGATGGCCGACGGCCTGACCTGCACACTCGAGCACTGCGCCATGGGCGAGGCCACCGAGCGCTACGCCGCCGAGCTGGGCCTGACCCGGGAGCCTCAGGACGCCTTTGCCGCCGCATCGCACGAGCGGGCCGCCCGAGCCCAGAAGGACGGCCTGTTCGCCGACGAGATCGTGCCGGTCACCATTCCCCAGCGACGGGGCGACGACTCCGTGGTGACCGATGACGAGGGCATCCGGACCGACGCCGATGCCGAGTCGATGGGTCGGCTCCCGTCGGCCTTCGCCCCGGGCGGCAACCTGACCGCCGGCAACGCCTCCCAGATCTCCGACGGCGCCGCGGCGTGCATCGTCACCACCATGGACCGGGCCGAGGCCCTGGGTGTCGCCCCGCTGGCCGAGGTGGTGTCCCACGGACAGGTGGCCGGCCCCGACGCCAGTCTCCTCCACCAGCCCAGCAACGCCATCGGCCTGGCGCTGGACCGGGCCGGCCTCTCGGTCGGCGACCTGGACCTGCTGGAGATCAACGAGGCGTTCGCCGCGGTCGCCCTGGCGTCCATGGACGCCCTCGGGGTGAGCGACGAGATCGTGAACGTGAACGGTGGGGCCATCGCCCTGGGTCACCCCATCGGCATGTCCGGCACCCGCATCGCCCTCACGCTGGCCCACGAACTGGCCCGCCGGGGCGGAGGCCTCGGAGCCGCCGGCCTGTGTGGCGGTGGCGGACAGGGCGAGGCCATGGTCCTGCGGGTCGCCGCGTGAGCAGCGTGCCCGAGGCCGACGAGTTGCTGGTCCGGGTCGCCCAGGGGGTTCTGCAGGGTCGCCGCCGCAAGGGTGTCGAGTTGTTCGCCGGCATCCCCTACGCCGCGCCGCCCACCGGGGCCCGCCGGTTCCGGGCCCCCGAGCCCCCCGAGCCGTGGGACGACGTGCGCGACGGCCGCCGGTTCGGTCCTGCCGCTCCGCAGCTGCCGGGTACCGGCCTGACCAGCAACTTCGAGGTTCCGTGGGACGAGGACTGTCTCACCCTGAACGTCGTCACCCCGGGGTGCGACACCGACGGGCCACTTCGCCCCGTCTACGTGTGGATCCACGGCGGCGCCTACAAGCACGGGCAGGGAGCCACCCCGTGGTACGACGGCACCTC
The DNA here is from genome assembly GCA_014239855.1 of Acidimicrobiales bacterium. GTDB lineage: Bacteria > Actinomycetota > Acidimicrobiia > Acidimicrobiales > MedAcidi-G1 > UBA9410. The sequence continues at coordinate 28,081 of JAAZXY010000017.1, forward strand.
GTTCGCCACCCGGGGCGACATCGTGGTCGTCACCATCAACTACCGCCTCGGTGCTCTGGGCTTCTGCGACCTGGCCAGCCACCTGGGTGACGACCCGGCCGGGGGGCTGGACACGTGCGGCATCAACGGCACACTCGACCAGTTGGCCGCCCTGCGGTGGGTACACGAGAACATCTCGGCCTTCGGCGGCGACCCGGACCGAGTCACCATCGGCGGCGAATCGGCCGGGGCATTCAGCGTGTGCAACCTGCTGGCCATGGAGGCTGCCGACGGCCTGTTCCAACGGGCCATCGCCCAGAGCGGGGCCTGCCACCACACGTTCGGCCCGGTCGACGGCAAGGAGATCGCCGGGCAGTTCCTCGACCAGTTGGGCAACCCGTCGGCCGAGACGCTCAGGGGCCTGCCCGTCGACGATCTGCTGCAGGCCATGGAGCGGGTCAGCGAGGAACGCGGCCAACGCACCGGTCGCAGCCAGGAGCCGTTCTACCCGGTGTGGGGCCATGACCTCCTCCCCCGCGATCCCCGGGATCTGGTGGCCGACGGAGCGGGAGCGACCGTCCCCCTGTTGACCGGCACCAACGAGGACGAGCTGGCCCTGTGGGGCGTGACCGGCATGTCCGACGACGACCTGGCCGAGATGGTGGACGGCCTGACCGATAATGCGGAGGCCCTGCTCGCTCCCTACCGGGACCGCCTCGACGGACCCGAAGGCCCGGCGGCCGCCGGATGGGTGGCGTGCGCCATCGGATCGGACCGGGTGTTCGGCGTGCCGGCGGCCCGCCACGCCGAGTACCGCCACCCCCACGGCGCCCAGACGTGGATGTACCGGTTCTCGTGGGACTCGAGGGCCTTCGACGGGCTGTTCGGAGCGGCCCACGCCCTGGAGATCCCGTTCACCTTCAACACGGTGGACCGGCCGGGCGTGGACACCTTCCTGGGCCCCGGCGAGACGCCCACCGCACTGGCCGAGGCCATGCACGACGCCTGGATCGCCTTCATCCGAGACGGCGACCCGTCGACCGCGGTGCTCGGCGACTGGCCCCGCTACACGCCCGATGACCGGACGGTCATGGACCTCGACGACCGGTGCGGCCTGCTGACCGATCCACGACCCGCCGAACGAACGGCATGGAAGGACCTCATCCGATGACAGGAACCTCCGCCGGCCCCAAGCGGGTACTGGTGATGGGCGGCACCCAGTTCAACGGGCTGGCCCTCGTCCACGAGCTGGCCCGGCAGGGCCACGACGTCACCATTGTCAACCGTGGCCAGACCGAGGCCCCGCTGCCCGACGGCATCAACCGCCTCTACGCCGACCGCACCGACCACGACCAGATGCGCCAGATCCTGAGCAGCGAGTCACTCGGCGGGCGGGAGTTCGACGCGGTGCTGGACATGAGCGCCTACCACCCCGACGACGTCAACCTCATGATGGAGATCTTCGAGGGACGCACCGGGCAGTACGTCTTCGCCAGCTCCACCGTCGTCTACGCGGCGGCCGACCTGTTGCCCATTGCCGAGGACCACCCCGTCCAGCGGGACGCCCCCCAGATCGAATACGGCGGCAACAAGCTCCTGTGCGAGGACGCCCTCATGGCCGCCCATGCCGAGCGGGGCTTTCCGGTCACCATTGTCTACTTCTCGATGGTCTACGGGCCCCGCAACATCATCCCGGACCGCGAGCAGCGCATGTACGCCCGCCTGGAGGCCGGCCGACCGGTCATGATCCCGGGCGACGGCACCACGGTGTCCCAGGTGGGCCACGTCGACGACCAGGCCCGGGCGCTGGAGGCTGTCATCGGCTCCCCGGCCACCATTGGTCGCCGCTACAACCTGACCGGGAAGGGCTTCCACACCGACCTCGGCTACGTGGCCACCACGGCGGCCCACCTGGGGGTGGAACCCGACATCCGGTTCATCCCGGCGACCACCATGGATGCCCTCTGGGACGGCGAGATCGAGATCGTCGTGGACAGTGCGGCGAAGGCCAACATCGACATCCGGACCACCGACGAGGCCCGGAAGCGTCAGCAGTCGGTGCGCCACCGGTTCAAGTTCGCCTCGGTGGTCCCGCGCCTGGCCCCCAACATCCACCGGTGGAACCGCAACGTGGTGTTCGGCATCGACGCCCTGCGGCGCGACACCGGATGGGAACCGCGCCACGACCTGGCGTCGATGGTGGCCCAGACCCACGCATGGCACGTCGAGACCGGTGGTCGTGACTACGACTGGACCTACGAGGACGAGCTCCTGAAGCTCCTGTGACCAGATCCGGGGGCTGATCTCCATCTGGTGGAGCCGAGAAGTCGATTACTAAACAGCACCGAACGTGCATTAGTTGCATAGTATCGCTCACATGATCTACGCCACCCCGCCGCTGACATCGGCCGACGAGCGGGTTCTGGAAGACATCGACGACCTCCGGGCCGAACTGCGGTTCTACCTTCGGTCGCCCCGACGCTGGTACGGATCGCTGCGCCGGGCCACGTTCGCCCGCGTGGTCCAGGGGTCCAACTCGATCGAGGGTTACCACGCCAGCGTGGAGGACGTCGCCGGGGTGATCGACGACGAAGAGCCGATCGACGCCGACGAGGAGACCCGACAGGCCATCGCCGGCTACCGGGACGCCATGACCTATGTCGTCCAGTTGGCACCTGACCCGCCGGCCATCGACGCGTCGTTGCTGAAGTCCCTGCACTTCATGATGCTGAAGCACGACCTGACGAAACACCCGGGCCAGTGGCGGCCGGGCTCCATCCGCGTCCAGGACGGTGACGGCGACACCGTGTACGAAGGGCCCGACCGGGAACTCGTCGAGCCACTGGTCGCCGAACTCCTCGAGGACCTCGCCCAGCGTCGGTCACCGCCCATCGTCCGGGCCGCCATGGCCCACCTGAACCTCACGCTCATCCACCCGTTCAGCGATGGGAACGGTCGGATGGCCCGATGCCTCCAGACCTTCGAGTTGGCGACCGACGGCCTCGCCTCCCCGGAATTCTCGAGCATCGAGGAGTACCTGGGACGCAACACCCCCGCCTACTACGAGGTCCTGGCCCAGGTCGCCCGAGGTGGGTGGTCCCCGGACCGGAGCGCCCGACCCTGGCTCGAGTTCTGCCTGACCGCCCACCTCCGGCAGGCCCAGACGCTGCTCCGACGGATCCGGGAGACCGAGGCGCTGTGGGACGCCTGCCAGCAGGCGGCCGCCCGCCACGGACTCCCCGACCGGGTGGTCGGCGCGCTCTGCGATGCGGCCCGGGGTTGGAGGCTCCGGCGATCGCTGTACGTGAAGGTCACCCGATCGTCCACCGGTGAGACGATCAGCGACACGATGGCCACCCGGGACCTGGCGGCAATGGTCGCCGCCGGACTGGTCGCCCCGGTGGGCGAGAAGCGCGGCCGTTCCTACGAACCCACGCCCGATCTCCGGGCCCTGTGGGACGACGTCCGGGCGACACGCTGACCCGTCTGATTCCCCCTCGGGGGAATCAGATCGAGGGAAAGTGACAGGCCACGAAGTGGTCGTCGCCCACCTGACGCATGACCGGTTCCTCGGAGGCGCAGCGGTCGGTGGCCCGGGGGCACCGGGTCCGGAACCGGCAACCGGACGGCGGATCGATGGGTGACGGGATCTCGTCGCCGATGTCGGCATCGGACGGATCCACGGTGGGCGCCGGTTCAGGCGCCGAGGCCAGGAGCACCCGGGTGTAGGGATGGGCCGGCCGCTCGTAGAGGGCGTCGGCGTCACCCACCTCGCAGAGCTTCCCGAGGTACATGACGGCCACCCGGTCGCTCACGTTGCGAACCACCGACAGGTCGTGGCTGATGAACACCAGGGTCAGCCCGTAGCGCTCCTTCATGTCCTCCAGCAGGTTCAGGATCTGGGCCTGCACCGACACGTCCAGCGCCGATACCGGCTCGTCGCAGATCAGGATCTCCGGATCCATGACCACAGCCCGGGCAATGGAGATGCGCTGGCACTGGCCGCCCGAGAACTGATGGGGTCGTCGGGTCGCCGCCACCTCGGGGTCGATGCCGACCGCCTCGAGTACCTCGTCCACCCGGGCCTGCTGGTGGAGGCCATCGGACGCCTTCGACCAGATGGCCAGCCCCTCACCCACGATGTCGCGCACCGACCGACGGGGGTTCAGCGACGAGATGGGGTCCTGGAAGATCATCTGCATCCGCGGTCTGACGGCCCGCAGGGCCGAACCTGAGAGGGCCACCATCTCCACCTCGGTGGCCGCCCCCGGATCGAGGACCACCCGCCCGCTGGTCGGAGGCGGAAGCTGGACCAGGGCCCGGGCGGTAGTGGACTTGCCGCACCCCGACTCCCCGACGATGCCCAGGGTCTCGCCCCGACGGACGTCGAGGCTCACGTCGCTGACCGCGTGCACGACCTGGCGCCGCCCGCCGCTGCGTCCGGCCGGGAACTCCTGGACGAGGTGCTCGACCCGGAGCACGACGTCGTCATGAGCGGCCGGATCCCGCAGGTGGTCGGTACCGCTCCCGGCCATCAGGAATCACCCCGCCCGTCGGACCCGACCGACACGATGCAGGCCGAGTGGTGGGAAGCGTCCTCAGCACCCTCAGCACCGGCAGCACCGACCGGTACGGGCACCAGCGGCGGTACCCCATCCAGGCAGTCGTCGATCCGGTGCCGACAGCGGGCGGCGAACGGACAGGACCTACCCACCTCGGCGGGGCTGGGGGGCCGACCGGGGATGGGCACCAGCCGGGTGTGGGCCGGGGCGTCGATACGGGGAATGGTCTCCAGCAGCGCCCGGGTGTACGGGTGGTGCATCCGCCCGAACAGCGTGGGCGTCTCGGCCGACTCCATGGTGCGACCGCCGTACATCACCATCACGTCGTCGGCCCGGCCCTTCACCACGCCCAGGTCATGGGTGATGAGGATCATCGACATGGCCCGCTCCCGGCGCAGGTCGTCCAGCAGGTCGAGGATGTGCTTCTGGACGGTCACGTCCAACGCCGTGGTGGGCTCATCGGCGATGAGGAGGCGGGGTCCACAGGCCAGGGCCATGGCGATGACCACCCGTTGCCGCAGGCCACCGGACAGCTCGTGGGGGTACTGGCGAAGCCGTTTGCGCGGCTCGGGGATCCCGACGCGTTCCAGCAGGTCGAGGGCCTCAGCCGTCGCCACCTTCCGGCTTCGCCCCAGGTGGACCCGCAGGCACTCGGCGATCTGCTCGCCGATCCGCTTCACCGGGTTGAGCGACGTCATGGGGTCCTGAAAGACCATGGTGAGTTCCACGCCCCAGAAGTGGCGCTCCCGCGCCGCGGCCAACGCCCGGAGGTCACGACCGCCGAAGGTGATCGAACCCTCCACCTCGGCATAGGACGGAAGCAGGTTCATGAGGGCCTTGGCGGTCACCGACTTGCCGGAACCCGACTCACCCACGATGCCCAGCGTGCGACCCTCGGTCAGGTCGAACGACACCCCGTCCACGGCCCTCACCGGACCGTCGGCGGTCCCGAAGGTGACGCCCAGGTCCTGAACCGACAACAGGGGCCCAGCGGCCGACGCGGTGCTCATCGCTCGAAAGCCAGTTCGCGGACGTCCATGAACCAGCGGAGTCGGTCGCCGGCGTAGTTGAGCGCCAGCACGGTCAGGAACATGGCGCCGATCGGAAACATGGCCACCCACGGCCCTTCTCGGAGAGTTCGCGGGGCGGCACCCGTCACGATCAACTTCCCCCACGAGAACCCGTCGGACACGCTGAGGCCCAGAAAGGCCAGGCCACCTTCGGCCACCACGGTCAACGCCATGCCCAGCAGGGCCAGACCGCTCATGGGGATCAACACGTTGGGCAGCAGTTCGCGCACGATGATGCGACCGTGGCTGGCACCCAGCAGCCGGGACGCCTGGACGAACTCGCGCTCGGCGTACAGCAGGGTGGCCGCCCGGGCCAGACGCCCCACCGGGGCGATGGCCAGGAGCCCCAGGGTCACCGACACGATGGTCAGGCTGGATCCCAGGGTGGCGATGAACAGGAGAGCCAGCACGAGGCCCGGGAAGGCCAGCATGGCGAACATCACGAACGAGATGAGCCGGTCGACCACGCCTCGGAAGTAACCGGCGATGATGCCCAGCGCCCCGCCGAACACCATGCCCATGGCAATGGCCACAAAACCAACCACGAGCGAGATCCGGGCCCCCCAGACGGTCCGGGAGAACACGTCGCGACCGTTGCCGTCGGTGCCGAACCAGGCGTCGCCGCTCGGCGCGTCCAGCCGACCACCGAAGCCCGTCTGGTCGGGGTCGGCCAACGGCAGCCACGGAGCGGTCACCGCGGCCACCACCACCAGGCCCATCCATCCGACAGCCAGCCAGAAGAACACCCCCAGACGGGATCCCTTCGAATCGTCGAAGACCTGGCCGCCCAGCAGGGCCTCGTAGCTGCCTCGGACCGAGACCTCCGAACCGAGGTCCTGCACGTGCAGGTGCGAATCGCGCTGATCGGGTGTGCGCTCTCCCGGAGCAGGCATGTCAGCCATCGGCCCGGACCCGGGGGTCGATCAGGGTGTAGAGCAGGTCGACGGCGAAGTTCACGACCACGAAGCCGGTGGCCACCACGACCACACCGCCCAGCACGATCGGGAAGTCGTCACGGATGACCGCCTCCACGAGGGCCCGTCCCAGGCCGGGGATGGAGAAGATCTGCTCCACGACCAGCGAGCCGCCGATCATCCCGGCGGTCGACAGTCCGAACACGGTGACCAGCGAGAACAACGACGGCCGCAGCACGTGGCGGAACATCACCCACTGGTCGCTCATGCCCTTGGCCCGGGCCATGAGCACGAAGTCCTCCTGCAGGGTGGTCAGCAGGTCGGTCCGCAGCAGGCGCATGTAGACGGCGGCCGCCGGCAGGCCGAGGGTCAGGCCGGGCAGGACCATCGACCGGAGCCGCGACCACAGGTCGGTGTCGTCGTAGCGGCTGGAGAAAATCTGCCACCGCACCACGAACAGGTAGAAGAGGATCACCCCGAGGGCGAAGCTGGGGATGGCCACCAGACCGAACGTCCCCACGGTCGACGCCCGATCGAAGGGCCGATGGGCCCGGTAGGCGGCGGCCACCGCCCACGGCACGGCCAGGCCCACGGCGATGACCTGGGCCACCACCATGAGCAGCACCGACTTGGGCAGCTTCTCGCCGATCACCTCGCGGACCGGCATCTCGTTCTTGAACGAGGTCCCGAGGTCGCCCCTCACGATGTCACCCAGCCAGTAGCCGTACCGGATGGGCAGCGCGCGGTCCAGGTGGTGTTCCCGGCGGGCCTCGGCAATGACCTCGCAGTCGCCCCGACCGCCCGCCGTCTGGCCCGAGATGTCGTCGACCTCGCCGGCCGCAACCGCGTCACAGTCCACCGAGGCGATGAACCCGACCACGTTGAACAACGGGTCCCCGAGCACGTTCATGGCCCCGAAGGCCAGCCCGGTGACGGCCAGCAGCACGGCCACCAGGGCCGCGACGCGCCGCACCACGAACCCGACCATCAGGCGCGCTCCTCCCGACCGGTGGCGACGTGGGTCGCGGTGCGTCGGTCCCCGTTACCGGGGATCGACCCGCTCAGTCCTCCATCCAGATCTGGTGCGTTAGGTGCCACCCGTTGACCGTGCACATGAGCCGCACCCCATCTGGCGAGAGCGCGCCGCAAACGTTCTTCACGTTCGAGGCGAAGCCGTTGGCCCACAACGTGTGGGTGAACAGGATGTACGTGTAGTCGTCGTGCACCTTCCGGGAGATCTGCTTCCACAGTTCCACCCGCTCGGCCTGATCCACGGTGCCCCGCTGGGCGTACATCAACTCGTCACGGGCCGGGTCGCAGTACCGGGGCCAGTTCAGCGACAACGCCCCGATGGCCCCGCAGTTCAACCACGTCACGTCATTGTCGGGATCCGGCGAGCCCATCTGACGCCACGTGACCCAGTCGTAGAGCCCGAAGGCCACGTGCGTGATGTGGTCGTCCTGAAGGAGCATCTCCTTGGTGATGTTGAAGTGGTCGCTCCAACCGTCGGCGAGGATGTCGTAGATCCGGTCCTGGACGACCGACGGTCCGGAGTACTGGAACTCCATGTCGATCTTCCCGTCGGTGCAGTAGTCGGGCTTCTCCGCGCACAGTTCGGCGACCAGCGGGGTGGCCAGATCGGGCGAATCGCCCTCCTGGACGAGGTCCGGGTCGTGGTACGGCGAGCCCGGTGGGAACCACGAGTTGGCGGGACGCAGGAGGCCCTGGCCGATGAACTCCAGATAGTCCGCACGGGCCGCCGCGAAGGTCAGCGCCTTGCGGGCCCGAATATCATCGAAGGGCGCCCCGGCCGTGTTCAACATGCCGAAGGTCTCCGAGCCGTGGTCGGACTCGATTCGCACGACGTCTTCGTCGTCACGCAGCACGAGCACGGCGTCCACGTTGGAGGTGTGCATGCCGTCCAGGTCACCCACGGTGAGGGCGTCGGCGGCGATGACCGTGTCGGTGTAGACGTAGTACTCCACCGCGTCCAGGTAGACGTCGCCGTTCCACCAGTCGTCGTTGCGTACGAACCGGGTCATCTGGTCCTGGGTACGGCTGTCGAACCGGAACGGTCCGGTGCCCACCGGCGCCTGGTTCAGCGTCGGGTCCTCCATGGCGGCCCGGATCCACGTGGGCGAGGGGATGTAGCCCAACTGCCCGGTCACGTACCGGGCGAAGTCCGAGGTGGGTCGGATCAGGTTGAACCGGGTGGTCAGTTCGTCGATGATCTCGGCCGGCTCATAGGCCTCGGTGTCGGGATCATCGGCCGGGTACATGGGCTTGACGGCCAGCGAGATGAGCGGGTCGACCATCTGCCTCTGGAAGCCCAGCAGGACCGCCTCGGACGTCAGCGGGGTGCCGTCGTGGAAGGTGATCCCCGGTCGCAGCTTCACGTCCCACGTCATGAGGTCGTCGGACGGGGTGAAGGACTCGGCCAACCAGGGCACGGCCCGGCTGTTCGTCTCGTCCCAGATGGCCAGGGAGTCGAACACCGCGTGGGCCATCTGGGTGGCCGACACGGCGAACCGGTTGACCGTCGGGTTCAAGCCGTCGGTCTCGGCTTCGACACCGAGGCGAAGCGTGCCGCCGAACACCGGCTCGGGCGCTGCCTCCTCAGGGGCCAGGGTGGTCGTCGCCGTGGACTCGGCCTGCGAATCCGGCGCCTGGGTGGTCGTCGCCGGGGCGTTGGTCGTGGTGGTGGCCGGCTCGTCAGCGGCAGGCTCCTCGGCCGCCGCCGTGGTGGCGGGAGCCGCGGTGGTGGCGGGAGCCGCGGTGGTGGCCGGGGCGGCCGTGGTGGCCGGCGCCGCGGTGGTGGCCGGTGCCGCGCCGTCGCCATCCCCGTCGGATGATCCGCCGCAGGCCGACGCCACCAGCGCCAGTCCCAGCAGGATCGACACCCAACCGCTCATCGTGGTCCGCCTGATACCCATGCCGTTCCCCCCATGTCCGCTGAGCGACGGTCGCCGCTCATGACCACCACGATGGCCTCCAGAAGGTCGCTCGTCCAATCCCACAGGATCGACGGGAGCGGAGGACTATTCGGCGACGGCCACCAGGGGGTGGTGACAGGCCACGTGGTGGCCCTCGGCCACCTCACGCATCTGGGGCTCCTCGGCCGCGCATCGATCGGTGGCGTGCGGGCAACGGGTCCGGAACCGGCAACCCGAGGGCGGGTCGATGGGCGACGGCAGCTCGCCTGAGTCGACGAGCCCCTCGTCCACCACCACTTCGGGGTCGGGCTCGGGAATCGAACCGAGAAGCAGCGCTGTGTAGGGGTGGGCGGCGTTGGCGTACAGCTCATCGGGCCCAGCCACCTCGCAGAGCTTGCCGAGGTACATCACGGCCACCCGGTCGCTGACGTTCTTGACCACGGCCAGGTCATGGGCGATGAACACCAGGGTCAGCCCGTACTCCGCCTTGAGGTCCTCAAGCAGGTTCAGGATCTGGGCCTGCACCGACACGTCCAGCGCCGATACCGGCTCGTCGCAGATCAGCAACTCGGGGTCGACCACCAGGCTGCGGGCGATGGAGATCCGCTGGCACTGGCCCCCTGAGAACTCGTGGGGGTGCTTGTCGCGGGCCGCGTCGGGGTCGATACCCACGGCGTCCAGCATCCGGTCGACCAACGCCTTCTGCTCGGCCTTGTCGTGCGGCCCCCAGACCCGCAGCGGCTCGGCCACGATGTCACCCACCGTGCGGCGCGGGTTCAGCGACGAGATGGGGTCCTGGAAGATCATCTGGATGTCGGTCCGACGCCGGCGCATGGCCTCGTCGGACAGATCGGTCAACTCCACCAGCCCGTGGCGGACTGATCCCGAGGTGGGTGACGGCAACTGGATGAGGGCCCGGCCGGTGGTCGACTTCCCACAGCCCGACTCACCGACCAGACCGAGGGTCTCACCCTTGGCGATGTCGAAGCTGATGCCGCTGACAGCCTTGACGGTCCGACCCCGGCCCACCGGGAACTCCACCACCAGGTCCTCGACCCGGATGAGCACCTCGTCATCGGGCCGCAGGTGGGCCTTGCCGGAACCGGCCATCAGACGATCCTCTCATTGCCAGTCGGAAGGGGGGCGCTCATCTGGTCGCCGGTCGGCAGGTCGACGGCCACGGCCTGCGGCAGGCCGTCGGACACGTTGCGGGCGAAGGCCTCAGCCCCTTCAGGTGAACCGACGGGCGTGAAGCAGGCAAACGCATGGTCGGGGTCATCGCCCGAACCGCCGGTGGTCAGGGGTGGCACCTCGTCACGGCACCGGTCCTGGACGTAGGGACACCGGGGGCTGAACGCACAACCCGACGGCGGGTCGATGAGATCAGGCGGCCGACCGGTGATGGCCGCCAGGCGGGTATGGCTGGCGTGGCTGGTGCGGGGCAATGAACGCAGCAACGCCTCAGAGTAAGGGTGGCGCATTGAGGCGAACAACGAGGTGGTGGGCGACTGCTCGACCACCTTGCCGGCGTACATGACGAGCGTGTCGTCAGTGCGCCCAGCCACCACGCCCAGGTCGTGGGTGACCAGCACCATGGCCATGTCGCGGTCACGCTGCTCGCGCCCCAGCAGGTTCAGGATCTGGTGCTGCACGGTCACGTCGAGCGCCGTGGTGGGCTCATCGGCGAACAACAGCGTCGGTTCACAGGCCAGGGCGATGGCGATGCAGATCCGCTGGCGCATGCCGCCCGACAACTCGTGGGGGAAGGCTTTCAGGCGAGCCTCCGGTTCAGGAATCCGGACCTCGTTGAGAAGTGAGACCGCGGTCTTGTGCGCCTCGGCGCGGCTCACGCCGAGGTGACTCCGGAGGTGCTCGGTGACCTGGCGGCCCACCCTCACCAACGGGTTCAGAGACGTCACAGGGTCCTGGAAGACCATGGCCATCTCCATGCCCCACTGTTCCTGCATCTCGGACATGGAGAGCGACAGCACATCGCGGCCAGCGAAGGTCGCCGTACCGGTCGTCGTCACGTTGCTGCCGATGTTGAGCCGCATGATCGAACGGGCCAGCACAGTCTTGCCCGAACCGCTCTCGCCCACGATGCCCAACGTCCGCCCCCGATCCAGGGAGAAACTCACGCCGCGCACGGCCTTGACGTCGCCGGCGGGGATGGAGAACGTGGTCCGCAGGTCGTCGACGGCCAGCAGCGTGCGGCCCGGGTCCACCGAATCCGTCTGCATGGAATCCGTCATCAGAGGGCCGCCGATCGCACGGCCTTGGACCGTCGGAGATGGTCCCCGACGTTGTTGAGCGAGTACACGGTGAACACCAGGGCCAGCGACGGCCAGATTGCCGGCCAGACGTTGATGGTCAGGTCGACCCGTGCCGCGTTGACCATGTTCCCCCACGAGGCGGTCGGGGGCTCCACGCTGAGGCCCAGGAAGGCCAAAGCACCTTCCAACAGGATGATGACCGCCGCGTTGACCAGCGCGAAGGCCATGAGCGTGGGCAAGCAGTTCGGGATGATCTCGCGGAACAGGATGGTGCGTTTGCGGGTGCCGATGGCCCGTGCCGCCATCACGAACTCCCGCCGGCTGACGGCCAACGCTGTGGCCCGTGCCACCCGCGTATAGGGCGGAATGGACAGGAACCCGACCACTGCGGCGATGACCATGAGGTCCCTTCGTCCCAGCAGCGTGACCACGGTGAGCAGCAGCACCAGGCCGGGGAAGGCCAGGATCACGTCGACCGCCGCCATGATCGTGGCGTCGGTTTTGCCGCGGACGAAGCCCACCAGTGCCCCGAAGAACCCCCCGAACACCGAACCCATGACCACCGCGGTCATCGACACCACGAGCGACACCCGGGCGCCGTAGACGATGCGAGCCAGGATGTCCCGGCTGTTGTTGTCGGTCCCCATCAGGTGGTTCCACGACGGCCGTTCGTTGGTCGCCCCGTCGCCGAACAGGAAGCCCTGGTAGTTCGGATCCTTGAGCCCCGGGATGAGGTCGGCGAAGATCGCCCCGAGGACGATCACGATGAGCCAGCCCGCGCAGATGCGGGTGAAGAAGGACATGCGGGAACCCGTTCCGGCGGCCATGTCAGTCGGCCTTCCGGATGCGGGGGTCGACCACCATGTAGATCAGGTCGACGGCCGTGTTGACCAGCACGTAGATGGTGGCGATGAGCACGGTGATGCCCTGCACCATCATGAAATCACGCTGGAAGATGGCGTCCAGCAGGCGTTTGCCCAGACCGGGCATGGCGAACAGGAACTCCACGACCACCGTGCCGCCCAGCAGCGTGCCGATGTTGAGGCCGACCACCGTGATGAGGGTCAGGGAACTGGGACGGAGACAGTGTCGGAACAGGATGTACCGGTTGCCGAGGCCCTTGGCCCGGGCCGACAGCACGTAGTTCTCCTGCAGGGTGTTCATGACGTCGGATCGCACCACCCGGGTGTAGACGGCAATCTCGATGAGGGCCAGCGACAGGGCGGGCAGGATGACGGTCTTCAGGTTGTCCAGCAGGCCGTTGGAGAATCGGTTCCAGCCGGTGGCCGGGAGCCATCCCAGCTTCATGGCGAAGATGTAGATCATGAGCAGGCCGGCCACGAACCCCGGGATGCTGAGGAACAACTGCGCCATGCCGGAGATGACCTGGTCCACACGCGAGCCCTCGCGGTAGGCAGCCATCACCCCCAGTGGTATGGCCAGCATCACGGAGAACAGGACGGTGACGATCATCAGTTCAGCGGTCACCGGGAGACGATGGGTGATCTCACTGCTGACCGTGCGTGAGGTGACGATCGAGTCGCCGAAGTTGCCCTGGACGGCGTCGCCCAACCAGCGGCCGTAGCGCACGATCATCGGATCGTTGAGGCCCCACTCCTCCCGGACCTGCTCCACGAACTCGCGGTCCTGCTGGGCGTCGATGGGAATGAGCGCGTTGATGGCGTCACCGGGCAGCAGGTTGACGAGCAGGAACGTCAGAAACGAGACGGCCAGCAGGGTGGCCACCAGGCGCACCAGTCGCTTGGCGATGAACGGAAGCACGGAAGGCAGATACCTTGGCAGTGAGGAAAGCGAGTGAGGCGGGTGGGCCAGACGCGGACGGGGCGGGACCTGGGTCCCGCCCCGCCACGGACGTCTGGCCGGTCAGGGGCCGGAGCCCCCGGTCGGTCTGATCAGGCGGTGGCTACTCCATCCACCAGGCCTGACGCCAACGACCCTCCGACGCCGGGTGGCCGCTGCCGAGCGCCCCGTCGACGGTGGTCCACGTGGCCAGGCCGGTCAGCTTCTCGTCCACGGCCAGCACGGTGGCCGTGCCACCGGTGTACCAGTACGGCACGTCCCGGGCGGCGATCAGCCCGATGATCTCGTACTGGCGTCGGCGCTCCTCGAAGTCGTCCGTGGCCAGCGCGGCGGCCAGCGCCACGGTGGCATCCGGATGGGAGTAGTTCGAGAAGTTCAGCGGCGAGGCCTGCCAGGGTCCGGCGAAGGCATCACCCAGCGCAATGGACGGATCGTCCTGGCTGGACCAACGCCAGCAGTGCACGCCATGGTCGCCCATGAAGCCGTTGGAGATGCCCAGGGCGATGTTGATGTGCGTCTGCTGGTCAGCATGGCTGAGGTTGAACTCCACCAGGTCACTGGCCGTCCAGAGCTGCTCGAGCACCGAGGCGAAGGCGATCAGCGTCGGGTCAGGCGGACAGGCGAAGTCCACGGTGATCTTCTCGCCTACAGCCTTCTCGTCAGACCGGGCCGGATCGTCCACGTACTCCTGGACCAGTGCCTTGCCCGCCTCGTAGTCGAAGCTCGGGTAGGCGTCGGCCACCTCCTGGGAGTACCAGTTGCTGTCGGCCGAGAAGAACTGGGTGGCCGGGGTCGAGATGCCCTTGCCTCCCAGGGCCTCGATGGTGGCCTCCTGGTTGTTCATGAGCGTCAGCCCGCGCCGCACCCGCACGTCGTCGTACGGCGGGACCAGCACGTTGAACATGCCGCCACCGGAGTTGTTGCCCTGGAACTCGAACAGGGTCAGACCCTCGGTCATCCGGGCGTCGCGCACCGTGGCACCACGCAGCGACCCCATGCCGTCGATGGTGCCCGACACCACCGATGCCAGACGGGTCGTCTCGTCGGGGATGGGCCGGAAGGCGATGCCGTCCAGGTAGGGCAGCTGACGGCCCCAGACATCGGTCCGCCAGTAGTCCGGGTTGCGGACCAGCACCGTCTCGTTGTCGATGTCACGGGACTCGATCATGAATGCACCGGACCCGACCGGGGCCAGGCTGAAGCCGTCCGGGTCGGCTGTGGCGGCCGCCGGCTCGAAGAGCATCCCGAGGTAGGCCCGGGACAGGAAGCTCGGGAAGGCCGAGTTGCCGGCGCTCAGGGTGTACGTGACCTCCATGTCACCCGTGGCCTCCACACCGGCCAGCTTGGAGGACCGGATATGGCCCGCTGCCGCAGAACCGGTCTGCTGCAGGGCCCACATGTCCTCGACGGTCTGAGCGGTGACAGCAACCCCGTTGTGGAAGGTCATACCGTCGCGAAGGGTCAGCGTCCACACCGTGAGGTCGTCGTTGGGCGTGATGCCGACTGCCGCGTTGCCCACGTAGGCGCCGGTCGCGTCCTGCTCCAACATGGTGTCGAAGATGCTGAACATGATGTTGTAACAGGGCGACGAACAGGAGTCCTCCCACGGCCGCAGGCCCACCGCCTCAGCCTCCAGGCCGATGGTGGCCGTCCCGCCGTAGCTCGGGATGACGGCCGGCAAGACGAGGTTGCCCTCGCCGAGGCTGGAACCACCCGGGGCGTACTCGTAGACGACGTTGGCATTGGATGCCGAGACGTCACCGGAGTCGCCGTGACCGATCACGGTGATCTTCTGCGAACCACAGTCACCAAAGGCGTCACAGCTGATCAGGCCGATGATGCCCGAGTAGTCCTCAACCGCGTTGAGATGCTCGCGCACCCCGGCCCGGTCGATGACCAACGTGCCGTCATCGTCATAGCTGGCCGCGGCAATGGCGTCCAGCAGCAGCGTCGTGGCGTCATAGGAATGCGCCCAGAACGGTGCTGCCGGGTCCTCACCCCACTCGTCGGTGTAGGCCGCCAGGAACGAGTCGGCGGTCTGACCGGTCGACTGGTTCGTGTTGGCGCCGTAGCGAATGTCGGGACCGGAGAAGTACATGCCCTCGGTCTCGGAGATGGCCATGAAGTTGCTGTTCAGCAGGCCATCAGCCGCCATCAGCGTCGTCTCCTCCATACCAGCCCTGAGGGGAAAGCAACGCGCCTGTGGGGAAACCCGACGAATCGATGAC
>JAAZXY010000018.1 GCA_014239855.1 Acidimicrobiales bacterium
CCGCCGAGTCGTGGGGCTCGGACGCCTTCTCGCCGCTCGTCTGGTTGGCCGCCCACACCGAACGGATCCGGCTGGGTACCGGCATCGTCCAGATGTCGGCCCGCACCCCGACGGCCACGGCCATGCACGCCGTCACCCTGGACCACCTGTCCGCCGGCCGGCTCATCCTGGGCCTCGGCGTCTCCGGCCCCCAGGTCGTCGAAGGCTGGTACGGCCAACCGTCCAACCGCCCGCTGGCCCGCACCCGCGAGTACGTCGAGATCCTGCGTCGGGCGTTCCGGCGCGACGAGCACCTGTCGTTCGACGGCGACTTCCACCAGCACCCGTACGTGGGCGAGGGCTCGACGGGGCTGGGCAAGCCGCTGAAGGTCATGGTCCATCCGCTGCGGGCCGACATCCCCATCTTCATCGGCGCCGAGGGCCCGAAGAACGTGACCCAGACGGCCGAGATCGCCGACGGGTGGCTGCCCCTCTACTACTCGCCGTACCGATCCGAGGTGTACGCCGACCAGTTGACCGGCGCCCCCGACCACTTCGAGGTGGCGTTGAACCTGGCGGTCACGGTGACGAACGACGACGCCCCCGAGACCATTGCCTCGGCGTTGGCCCCGGTGAAGGCGACGCTGGGCTTCTACGTGGGCGGCATGGGCGCCAAGGGCCAGAACTTCCACACGAAGCTGATGGCCCGCATGGGTTTCGCCGCCGAGGCCGACCGCATCCAGGACCTGTTCCTGGAGGGACGGCGCGACGAGGCCATTGCCGCGGTGCCCGACCAGTTCGCCGACGAGATCTCCCTCGTCGGCACCCCGGAGCGCATCCGGGACCGTCTGGCGGCCTTCGAGGAGAGCCCGGTGACCATGCTCAACGTGGCCCCGCGGTCGCCTGAACACCTGGCACGGGTGGCCGACGTCCTCCTCGGCTGAACACCTGTTCAAGGCCCCGTTCCGGGTGTAGGTTCCGCGCCGTGTCGACGGGCCGAGGGGTCACCATCCGTGCGGCGGTGAGCCGAGGCATCGGCATCCCGACCGGCATCGAGGACGTCCATCTGGCCGCCCCGGGTCCCGACGAGGTCCGGGTGGAGATCGAGGCGTGCGCCGTCTGCCACTCCGACCTGAGCTACCTGGACGGCACGTGGGCCACCGGATTCCCGCTCGTGCTGGGCCACGAGGCCGCCGGGCGCGTGCTCGAGGTCGGGGTCGGGGTCGGGGTCGACGCCGAGCTGGGCGCAGATGCCGGCAGGAACACCGGCACCGAAACCGATCTCTCCGTGGGCGATCCGGTGGTCATCTCGCTCATCCGGACGTGCGGTACCTGCCGGGCCTGCCTCCGCGGCCATGACGTGGCCTGCACCGGCGAGATCGCCCTGAACACCACCAGTCCCCTGACCGCCGCCGACGGCACGGCACTCATCCAGGGGCTGGCCGTGGGGGCGTTCGCCGAGCAGGTGGTCGTCCACCGCTCCCAGGTCGTGGCGCTCCCCGACGACGTCGACCCGGTGGCCGCCTCGCTGCTGGGTTGCGGCGTGCTGACCGGTTCGGGGGCCGTAACCAACACGGCCCGGGTATCGGCCGACGACGCGGTGGTCGTGGTGGGCTGCGGCGGCGTGGGCATCGGCGCCATCCAGGCGGCCCGTCTGGCCGGCGCCCATCCCATCGTGGCCGTGGATCCGTCGGCCGACAAGCGGGAGGCCGCCCTGGGATTCGGTGCCACCCACGCGGCCGACCCGTCCACCAGTGATCTGGCAGCCGTCATCACCGAGGCCAACAACGGCCATCTGGCTGACCACCTGCTGGTCACCACCGGCGCCCCGGCGGCTCTCGACGGGGCCATCGACCTGCTGGCCCCCATGGGCCAACTGGTCATCGTCGGCATGGCCGGCGACGACGTCACCATCGACGTGGCGCCCAGCTGGCTGGCCGCCGCCAACAAGTCGATCCTGGGTTCGAAGATGGGCACGGCCCGGGTGGCCGTCGACGTCCCGACGCTCATCGAGCACCACCGCGCGGGCCGACTGGACCTGGCCGGCATGGTCTCCACCACCCACACCCTGGACGACATCGACCTCGCCTTCGACGAGGTCTGGCGGGGCGACGTGGTGCGAACCGTGGTGCTGCCCAACGGATCGGGTGCCGGCTGATGCTGATCCGCGACGTCGAGACCTTCGTGGTCGGCAACCCGCCACCGCGTCACGGTGGCCGGTACTTCATCTTCGTGAAGCTGACCACCGACGACGGGATCGAGGGCATCGGCGAGGCCTACGTGGCCACCGTCGGCCCCCATCTGGTGGCTGACATGATCGTCGACGTGGCCGACCGCCACCTCGTGGGCCACCGCCCGTTCGACGTGGAGTCGTTCTGGCGCCGGGCCTACGGCGGCGGGTACGCGCTGCGTCCCGACCCCACCCTGTGCGGGGTCATCAGCGCGCTGGAGATGGCGTGCTGGGACATCATCGGCAAGGCCACCGGGCGCCCGGTCTACGACCTGCTGGGCGGGCGGGTCCACGAGGGCCTGCGTTCCTACACCTACCTGTATCCCGAAGACGGCGACGCCTACGGCCCCGTCACTGGAGAACCCGACGGGCCGAACCTCTACAGCGATCCCGACCTGGCCGCCGAAGCGGCGGTCCGGGCCGTGGAGCAGGGCTTCACCGCGGTCAAGTTCGACCCCGCTGGCCCCTACACGGTGTTCGACGGCCGCCAGCCGTCATTGGAACGCCTCGACCTGTCGGAGCGGTACACCCGGGCCGTCCGCGAGGCGGTCGGCAACCGGGCCGACCTTTTGTTCGGCACCCATGGCCAGTTCACCCCGTCGGGCGCCCTGCGCCTGGCCCGCCGCCTCGAGGCCTACGACCCGCTCTGGTTCGAGGAGCCCGTCCCGGCCGACGACATCGAGGGCATGGCCCGGGTGGCCGCCGGGACCACCATCCCGGTGGCCACCGGGGAACGCCTGACCACCGTGTCGGAGTTCGCCGCGGTGCTGCGGGCTGGCGCGGCATCCATCCTCCAACCCGACCTGGGACGGAGCGGTGGGATCCTCCAGGGCAAGAAGATCGCAGCCCTCGGCGAGGTCCACCAGGCCGTGCTGGCCCCCCACTGCTACTGCGGACCGGTGGTCGCGGCAGCCAACATCGCCCTGGCGGCCTGCACCCCCAACTTCCTGGTCCTCGAGTCGATCGACCGCTTCGACGGCTTCCACGCCGACCTGCTGGAGACACCCATCCGCTGGGAGGACGGCATGGTCATCCCGTCGACCGAACCGGGCCTCGGCGTGGTGCTCGACGAGGACGTGGCCCGGGCCCACCCGTACGAGGGCGACGAACTCCACCTGGAGGCCGGCGACCGGCCCATGACCTTCGACGAGGGGATCGCCTGATGAGTGGTGCACGACGGGGACGGCTCAGCGGCCGCTCCAGGGTCCGCGACGTGACCGGTGAGCAGCCGCCGTGGCAGCAGCCCCGGATGCGGTTCGACCCCCTACGGGCCGTGTCCGATGACGAACTGGAGTCCATCCACCTGGCCTCCCTGCGGGTCCTGTCCGAGACCGGCATCGACTTCCTGGACGACACGGCCCGCCAGCAACTGGCCGATGCCGGGTGCGACGTGGACGGCGACCGGGTGCGATTCGACCCCGAACTGGTCCTGCAACTGGTGTCCACCGCTCCGTCCGAGTTCACCCTCCACGCCCCGAACCCGGACCGCGACCTGCACATCGGCGGCGACGTCATCACCTACACCAGCGTGGCCAGTCCCCCGTTCGTGACCGGTCTGGGCCGCGACCGCCGCGACGGCAACCGTGACGACTACCGGAACCTGCTGAAGCTCGGCCAGTCGCTCAACGTGGTCCACACGGTGGCCGGCTACCCCGTCGAACCCATGGACCTCCACCCGTCGGTCCGCCACCTGCACGCCACCCACGACATGCTCACGCTCTCGGACAAGGTGCCGTTCGTCTACAGCCTCAGCCGCCAACGCAACCAAGACGCCATCGAGATGACCCGCCTGGCCCGGGGCGTGGACGACGACACGATGAGCACCCAGCCGTCGCTGTACTCGGTCATCAACGCCAGTACCCCTCTGCGTTACGACACCGTGATGCTCCACGGCATCCAGGAGATGTCGGCCCGCAACCAGTGCATCGTCATCACCCCGTTCACCCTGGCCGGCGCCATGGCCCCGGTGACCGTCGCCGGAGCCCTGGTGCTCC
The DNA here is from genome assembly GCA_014239855.1 of Acidimicrobiales bacterium. Lineage (GTDB taxonomy): Bacteria > Actinomycetota > Acidimicrobiia > Acidimicrobiales > MedAcidi-G1 > UBA9410. The sequence continues at coordinate 4,204 of JAAZXY010000018.1, forward strand.
AGAACGCCGAGGCGCTGGCCGGCATCGCCTACACCCAGGTGGTCCGGCCCGGGGCCCCGGTCATCTACGGCGGCTTCACCTCCAACGTCGACATGCGCTCCGGGGCACCGGCCTTCGGAACCCCCGAATACTGGAAGGCCTGCCTGATCGGCGGACAGCTGGCCCGCCGTTACGGGGTTCCGTACCGGTCATCGAACGTCAACGCGTCGAACAGCGTGGACAGCCAGTCGGCCACCGAGAGCACCATCGCCGTCTGGGGGGCCGTCATGGGCGGCGTCAACCTGCTGCTCCACGGCACGGGCTGGCTGGAGGGTGGCCTGCTCACCTCGTTCGAGAAGTTCGTGATCGACGCCGACCTGCTCAACATGGTCACGGCCATGCTCCAGCCGGTGACCATCGACGACGCCGCCCTGGCCGTCGAGGCCATCGCCGAGGTGGGTCCGGCCGGCCACTTCTTCGGCACCCAGCACACCCAGGACCGCTACGCCACCGAGCACTTCCAACCCATGGTCTCGAAGTGGTCCAACTTCGAGATGTGGGACGAGGAAGGCCGCATCGAGTCCCACCAGCGGGCCGAGACCCTGGCCCGCGCCCTCATCGACGCCCACGTCGAACCACCCATGGCGCCGGAGCGGCGCGCCGGCCTCGACGAGTTCGTGGCGCGACGGGTGGCCGACGGCGGCGTCGAGACCGACTACTGATCCCGTAGGCCCACAGCCGGCACCCGGCGCGAGACACGAGAAACGAGAACCCGGAGACATGGCAGATCTTCCCGAGAGCGCACAGGTGGTGGTGATCGGCGGTGGCGTCGTGGGCGCCAGCGTCCTGTACCACCTCACGAAGGCCGGCTGGACCGACGCCGTCCTCCTGGAGCGCAAGGAGCTCACCGCCGGGTCCACCTGGCACGCGGCGGGCGGCATGCACACCCTCAACGGCGACCCCAACGTGGCCGCCCTGCAGCGCTACACCGTCCAGCTCTACGAAGACCTGGAAAAGGAGTCGGGCGTGTCGTGCGGCGTCCACCTGACCGGCGAGGTCATGCTGGCCGACGACGCCGACCGCATGGACTGGCTCCGCATGGCCCACGCCCGGGGGCGCTACCTGGGCATGCAGACCGAGCTCATCTCGGCATCCGAAGCCGCCGAGATGATCCCCTTCCTGGTCGAGGAGCACTTCGTGGGCGCCCTGTTCGACCCGGTGGGTGGCCATGTCGACCCGTCGGGCGTCACCCACGCCTACGCCACGGCGGCCCGCATGGCCGGCGCCCAGGTCCACCGCAACACGTGGGCCCACGACGTGGTCCAGCGACCCGACGGCCTGTGGGACGTGGTCACCGAGCGGGGCACCATCACCTGTGAGCACTTCGTGAACTGCGGCGGCCTGTGGGCCCGCGAGGTGGGTCGCATGTGCGGTCTGGAACTGCCCATCCTGGCCATGGAGCACATGTACCTGCTGACCGAGGAGATCCCCGAGATCCAGCCGTGGCTGGAGGCCACCGGGGGTCACGGGATCGGGGCGGTCGACTTCGGCGGCGAGATCTACACCCGGGCCGAGGCCGGGGGCCTGCTCCTGGGCACCTACGAGCAGGCCTGCGTGCCGTGGTCCGAACGCGAGACCCCGTGGGACTTCGGTTCCCAACTCCTCACCCCGGACCTCGAACGGATCGCCCCTTCTCTGGCCGTGGCCTTCGAGCATTTCCCCATCTACGCCGACGCAGGGATCCGCCAGGTCATCAACGGCCCGTTCACCTTCGCTCCCGACGGCAACCCGGTCATCGGTCCCGTGCGGGGCCAGCGGGGACACTGGGTGGCCTGCGGCGTGATGGCCGGCCTCAGCCAGGGCGGCGGGGTCGGTCTGGCCATGGCCAACTGGATGACCACCGGCGACCCCGGTTTTGACGTGTGGGGCATGGACGTGGCCCGTTTCGGAGACTGGACGACGCCGTCCTACACCCGGGCCAAGGTCATGGAGAACTACAGCCGACGCTTCTCCATCTCGTTCCCCAACGAGGAGCTCCCGGCGGCCCGACCGTTGCACACCTCGCCCATCCACGACCGCCTGGACGACGCCAACGCCGTCTGGGGCTCGTCGTACGGGCTGGAGACCGCCCTGTGGTTCCAGCGGGCGGGCGCCGAACCGGTCGAGGACGTCACCTACCACCGGTCCAACGCCTTCGACGTGGTGGCCGAGGAGGTCCACGCGGTCCGCACCGGGGTGGGCCTCATCGAGACCACGGGCTTCGCCAAGCACCAGTTCACCGGGCCCGGGGCCCGGGCGCTGCTCGACCGGGTGCTGGCCAACCGGATCCCCAGACCGGGCCGCATGGCGCTGGCCCCCATGTTGAACCCCTACGGGAAGCTCATCGGCGACTTCACGGTGGCCACCCTGGCCGACCCGTTCGACGGTGCCGAGACCTTCCTGGTCCTGGGCTCCGGGGTGGCCGAGGGCTACCACGACCGCTGGTTCCGCGCCCAGATCGTCGAACATCTGGACGGCGGCGGCGACCCGGTGGACTACCGACCGCTGGGATCCGAGATGGCCGGGCTGTCCATTGCCGGCCCGAAGGCACGCGACGTGCTGGCCGCCGTGGTGGGACCCACCAGCCCCAGCTCCGGGGGGACCGGTTCGGACGTGTCGGCCGATGCCTTCGCCTTCCGGGACATCCAGCGCATGGACCTGGGCATGGTGCCGACCATCGTCGGCCGAATCACCTTCACCGGCGACCTCGGCTACGAGTTCTGGGTCCCGGCCTCCCTGCAGCAGCGCCTGTTCGACCTGTTGATGGAGGCGGGCCAGCCCCACGGCATCCGGCTGTTCGGGATCGGGGCGCTGAACTCCATGCGGTTCGACAAGGGGTTCGGAGGCTGGGCCACCGAGTTCCGGCCCATCTACACGCCGGCCGAGTCCGGGCTGGACGCCTTCGTGGCGCTCACGGCGGCCGATGGCTCCGATCGGGACTTCGTCGGTCGGGACGCCGCCGCATCCGCCCGGACGGAAGGCCCGCAACGTCGACTCTGCACGTTCACCCTCGACGATGGCGGAACGCCGTCAGGCGGCGAGCAGGCTTCCGATGTTTTGGGCGACGAGCCGATCTGGCACGGCGGCGAGGTGGTGGGCTGGGCCACGTCCGGTGGCTACGCCCACTGGTCACAGGCCTCGTGCGCCATGGCCTACGTGCCGGCCGCCCTTGCCGACCCGGCCACGCCGGCCGACGGCTTCGAGATCGAGGTGCTCGGGGTGCGTCGTCCGGCCACCCGCCGCGACGAGCCCCTGTTCGACCCCTCGGGGTCACGAATGAGAGGTTGAGCCCCTGATGAGCGGAGATGTCCCGGGTCACGACGACCCGCTCGACCCGAACGACCCGATGGTCCGACGAGCGTCCACCGTCGGCCATCGGATGGCCATGGGCCCCGGTGAGCCGGCGCTCACCGAGTGGGCGGCGTCCGGCCTGGACCTGCCCGACGAGACGGCCATGATGCGCTACCGACTGGACCGCACGGTGGCCCAACTGGCCGACGCCGAGGTGGACGGGATCCTCCTGTTCGATCCCCTCAATGTCATGTACGTGACGTACGCACCCAACATGCAGGTCTGGTTGCTCCACAACCAGGCCCGCTACGCCTTCGTGGGCGCCGACGGCACCCTCATCCTGTTCGACTACCCGAACTGCGAGTTCCTGTCGGCCCACAACCCGTTCGTCACCGAGGTCCGACCGGCCCGGCCGTTCACCTACTTCCTGGCCGGTGACCGGATCGACGAGAAGTCCAAGGTCTTCGCCCAGGAGATCGCCGACCTGGCCCGGGTCCACGGGGCGGGCAGCCGCCGCATCGCCGTGGACTCGTCGACGACCGTCGGCGTCACGTCACTGCTGGACCAGGGCCTGACCCTGGTAGAGGGCACCTCCATCATGGAGGAGGCCCGCAAGATCAAGGGCCCCGACGAGATCCGGGCCATGCGATGCTCGGTGGACGCCACGTTCGTCTCGTGCCGGAAGATGTTCGAGGCCATGCGCCCCGGCATGTCCGAGAACCAGCTGTGGGGTGTCCTGTGGGCCGAGATGCTGGCCCGTCACGGCGAGTGGATGGAGTGCCGGCTGCTGGCCGCCGGGGAACGCACCAACCCGTGGTTCCAGGAGTGCAGCTCGTCGGTGATCAACAACGGTGACGTGGTGGCCTTCGACACCGACCTGGTTGGGGCCTACGGGATGATGACCGACATCTCCCGGACCTGGGTGTGCGGCGACGCCCCACCCACGCCGGAGGCCCGCCACGCCCACGACCTGGCCGTCGAGCAGATCACCCGCAACACCGACCTGTTCAGACCCGGCGCCACCTTCCATGACCTGGTGCACAAGGCCTGGTATCCACCGGTCGCCGAGTACCGCCACTACTCGGTCCTGTCCCACGGGGTGGGCCAGTGCGACGAGTACCCGTCGCTCCCGTTCCGCGAGACGTGGGACGACGCCGGCTACGACGGGGTGCTGGAACCCGGCATGGTGCTCACCGTCGAGTCCTACGTGGGGGCCCGGTCCGGCGGCCAGGGCGTGAAGTTGGAGAACCAGCTCCTCATCACCGAGGACGGCCACGAGAACCTCAGTCCGTGGACGCTGGACCTGGAACGCTTCGAGCGGCTCTGAGCCCGCCGACCGCCTGTCAGACTCGCCTCATGGAACATGAGCCCACCGACCAGGAGTCGCCCGAGGAGCTGACCACCACCATCCGTCGGATCATGCCGTTCTGCGAGGTGCTGGGACTGACGGTCGTCGAGGCCTCACCGGAACGGGTGGCTGCCACCGTGGAGTGGACCGCCGAACGCACCACGGTGTTCGGTGGCCTGCACGGCGGCTACGTGATGGCCGTGGCCGATTCCACCGGTGCCCTGTGCGCCGCCCGGAACCTGCCGGCCGGAGCGGGCACGTCGACCATCGAGTCCAAGACGAACTTCCTACGACCCGTCATGGCCGGCACCGTCACCATCGTGTCGACGCCGACCCACGTGGGCCGGACCACCATCGTGGTCCAGACCGAGGTGGTCCGCGACGACGGGAAGATGGCGGCCATCACCACCCAGACCCAGATCGTGCTCCCCGCCGAAGGCTGACTGCCGAGAACTGGCCGCCGAAAACTGGCCGCCTGTGCCCCGGGTCAGCTTCCGGTGAACTCGGGGGGTCGCTTCTCGATCCAGGCCCGGGCGGCCTCCCGGGTGTCGGCGGTCCCGAAGTTGGTGGCCTGGGTGGCCGCCTCGGCCTCCAGCGCCTGGGACATCGACATCTGGGAGCCCTGGTTCAACAGCGCCTTGCTCATCGACAGCGCCAGTGGCGGTCCAGCGGCGATGCGGGCCACCACGTCGTCCACGTGGTCGTCCAGCTGGGCTTCGGGTAGCACCCGGTTCACCAGCCCGATGCGGTCGGCCTCCGCGGCATCGATCACCTCGGCCAGCAGGGCCAGTTCCTTGGCCCGGTGCAGGCCCACCCGGCGGGGCAGCACCCACGAGCCACCGAAGTCGATGGTCAGACCCCGACGGGCGAAGATCTCCGAGAACCGGGCGGTGTCCGCCGCGTAGACGAGGTCGCACCCCAGGGCCATGTTCAGCCCCGCACCGGCGGCCACCCCGTGGACCTTGGCCACCACCGGGTGCTGGCAGTCGTGCAGTGCCATGGCCGAGGCCTTGATCTGGCGGAGGTTCCGCAGCGGGTTGCTGGACACCGACCCGCTGGCCCGCTTGGACTGTCCGCCCACGTCGGCGCCCGAACAGAAGTTTCCGCCCGCTCCGGTGAGCACGATGCACCGCACCGTCTCGTCGGCGCTGAGGTCACGGAAGATGCGTCCGAACTCGGCGAACATCGTCCCGGTCATGGCGTTCATGACCTCGGGTCGGTTCACCGTGACGGTGACCACGCCCCCGGCCCGCTCGACGACGAGTCCCTCGGCTCCCTCGTGTTTCCGTTGCCCGTCCTGGTCGCCGTGTTCAGCCATGGCCCGACGCTAGACCCGCACCCGCCACGGTGTCCGGTCCGGCCCGCGGTGGGGTCACCGGGCCGCCGCGCCCGACGTCACCTCGTCTGGATCGGGCCTCCCCCCTCCGTCGATAGTGTCAGCCCGTGGACCTGAATCTGACGGAGGATCAGGAAACGATCCGCGAGGTGTTCGCGGCGTTCTTCGATGGCGAGACCGGGCCGGCACGCGCCCGCGAGGCCGAGCCGGTGGGGTTCGACGGTGCCGCGTGGGAACGCCTGCTGGAGACCGGCGCCCCCGGCATGGGCGTCCCCGAAGCCGCAGGTGGCGGCGGTGCGTCCCTCGCCGACCTCGTCGTGGTGGCCACCGAGGCCGGGGCCCGCATCGCCCCCCTTCCCCTGGTCGACCACATGGTGACGGCCCGACTCCTGGCCGGACTGGCTGTCTCCCCTGATGGCCACTCGGCCTGCGACGACGACGTGCTGGCCGGATCCACCATCGTCGGCCTCGCCGTGCGACCGGCGACCGCTGGCGTAGCCCGTACGGTGCCCACCGGTGCGGTGGCCCACCGGGTGGTGGCCCTCGACGGAGACCGGCTGGTCATCGATCGGGCCACCGGCGATCCGGCAGACCGCCACCTCCCCAACCACGGCTGCCTCCCGCTGGCCCACCGGGACCTGACCGATGCCGAGGTCCTGGCCGAGGGCCCCGACGCCGTCGCCTCCTTCGAGCGGGCCGTCGACGAATGGCGCACCCTCACGGCGGCCACGCTGGTCGGCATGGCCCGCGAAGCCCTCGTCCTGGGCGTCGACTACGTCAAGGAACGCGAGCAGTTCGGTCGCCCGGTGGGCAGCTTCCAGGCCGTCCAGCACCTGCTGGCCGACCTCCCGGGCCTGATCGACGGCGCCCACCTGCTGACGGCCAAGGCGGCGTGGGCCGGAGACCGGGCCTCGGGCGGCATGACCGGCACCCTGGACATCGACGTGAACGACGTGACCGACTTCCCGGCTCTGGCCGCCATGTCGCTGATCACGGCCGGCGAGGCCGCGGCATCGGCCACCGACCGGAGCCTCCACGTACACGGCGGCTACGGCTTCAGCGAGGAGTACGACATCCAGCTGTACTACCGCCGGGCCCGGGCCCTGACCTTCGTGCTGGACGACCCGGCCCGCGAATGCCGTCGCCTGGCCGGCATGTTCCTCGGGGCGACCGGGTTTCTGGAGCCGGCCGGCTGATGGACTTCTCCCTGGGCGAGCGGACCGAGGCCTTTCGGGACGAGGTGCGGGCCTTCCTCGACGAACACCTCACGGCCGACGTGATCGAGCGGATGCACGCCAGCGGCACGTTCAACGACAAGGACTTCAACGGCGCTCTGGCCGAGGCGGGCCTGCTGGCCGGTGCGGTGCCCGGCTACGGCGACCGGGACCCGATCGAGCTCTACGTGCTGTTCAACGAGCTGGAGAAGGCCGGCGCCCCCTACGACGGGCTGGCCGTCACCATGCTGGTGGCCGGGGTCATCCACGCCGTGGGCACCGACTTCCACCACGCCGAGGTGCTCGAACGGCTCCTGACCGGCCGGTTCAACTGCTGTCTCGGCTACAGCGAGCCCGACCATGGTTCGGACGTGGCCGCCATCACCACGAAGGCCGTCCGGGACGGCGACGAGTGGGTGATCGACGGCCAGAAGATGTGGACCACCATGGCCCATGAGGCCGACTGGGTGATCCTGCTGACCCGCACCAATCCGGACGTGCCCAAGCACAAGGGCCTGACCATGTTCCTGGTGCCCATGGACCTCCCGGGCATCGAGGTCCAGCCGGTGCCGACCATGGCCAGCGAGCGGACCAACGCCACCTTCTACGACGGCGTGCGGATCAGCGATGAGTGGCGCCTCGGGGAGGTGGACGGCGGATGGGCCGTCATGGGCGTCGCCCTGGCCTTCGAACGGGGGGTCATGGGCGGAACCAACCCGGCCGTGCCCCTGCTGCGCCACGTCCGGGACTGGGCCGCCGAGGCTCCGTCGCCCGATGGCGGCGCCATGCTCGACGATCCGTTGCTGCGTGAACGCCTGGCCCGGACGGCCATGGCCAACCAGGTCTCCCAGTTGCTGACCCTCCGAGCGGCGTGGATCGCCGCGACCGGCGGACTGCCGGGCCTGGAGGGCTCCATGGCCAAGCTGTACGCCACCGAGCGCTACCAGCAGGCCGTGGGTTGGTTCCAGCAGATGGCCGGGGCCGAGGGCCTCCTCTCGTTCGGCGTGGACGGCGCGGCGGCCGACGGTTGGATCGACTACGACGGGCGACACTCCCCGGTGGTGACCATCTACGGCGGAACCACCGAGATCAACCGCAACAACGTGGCCGAACGGCATCTGGGGCTCCCCCGGGCCCGCTGAGGCCCGAGCCCCGGGCCCGCTGAACCCGGAATCCCTAGTCCAGGAGCCGATCCCGCAGGTCGGCGATCCGTTCGGCGCTGAAGCCGAACCCGTCCTGGAACATCGCCTCCACACCTCCCCAGTGGTCATCCACGGCAGCCATCTGGGAGATAACGGCGGCCTCCATCACCTGGACGAACGGGCGCATCAGCTCAAGTGAACCGGGGGTCACGAAGCCGCTCTTGACCATGGCGGCCACCCGGGCATCCGATCCCCGGTTGCTCTCCAGATAGTGGGCCACCACGGCGTCACGCTCCACGCCGAGGAGCAGCAGCAACGACGTACCCACCCATCCGGCGCGGTCCTTGCCGGCCGAGCAGTGCCAGAGCAGCGGCCAGTTCGACGGATCGGTGACCACGTCCAGCACCCGGGCGAACACCGCCACCCGACTGGGTTCGGTGACCATCTTGGTGGCGCCCCGCACGGCGATCTCCGCCGACCGGCCGTCGGACCACACGTCACGCATCTCGTCCTCGTCGCCCCGGACGATCATGGCCCGGATGTCGGCACCGGCTCCCGCATCATCGGGGATGGGCACCGGGAGTTCCGTGGTGCCGGCCGGAACCACGTCGGCCCCGTCATGGGCAATGTCGTCCGGGGTCCGCAGGTCGACCACCGTCCGGACAGCCAGTGCCTCCAGACGGGCCAGGTCGCCCTCGCTGGCCCGACCCAGGTGGCCGGAGCGCCACACCAGGCCACCCACCGTGGTGCGTCCGTCGACGGTCCCCAGGCCCCCGATCCCCCGGAAGTTGGCCACGCCATCCATCACCGGGACCGGGTCGTCGATGGTGGGCCGCATCCGCACATGGTGGCACCCCCGCCCTACCATCAGGACCATGTCCACCGGGAGCGAACCGAACCTGCTGGTCGACGACCCCCGACCGGGGGTCCGTCGCCTCACCCTGAACCGACCCGAGAAGCGCAACGCCCTGGACAACTCGCTCCGGGGTGACCTGTTCGAGGCCCTCCGGGCCGCCGACCGCGACGACGCCGTCCACGTGACCGTGTTACGGGGCGCCGGCCCGTGTTTCTCCTCGGGCTACGACCTCGGCTCGGACCTGAAGGCCGACCGCCCCTCCTACACCCCGGCGGGCGACGGCACGTGGGCCCGTCACGTCACCGACGGTTGGCTGTCGTTGTGGGACCTCGCCAAGCCGGTCATCGCCCAGGTCCACGGCTATGCCATGGCCGGTGGCTCGGAGCTGGCCGCGGCATGTGACCTCGTCTACCTGGCCGACAACGCCACCATCTCGCACCCCGTCCTACGGGTGGCCGGCACGCCGGACTTCGCCGTACACCCGTGGCTGGTCGGGGTACGTAACGCCATGGAGATGGTCCTGACCGGTGACGCCATGACCGCCGACGAAGCCGTCCGGACGGGCTATGCCAACCGGGCCTATCCGGCCGACGAACTGGAGGACTCGGTGCTGCACGTCGCCGAGCGCATCGCCGGCGTGCCCCACGAACTCCTGCAACTCAACAAGCGTTGGGTGTACCGGGCCATGGACGCCATGGGCGCTCGCACGGCCATCCGGGCCGCGGCTGACATCGGTGCCATTGCCCCGCACGTGCCGGCCATCCGGGAGAACCTGGCCGACCTCCGGGGACGGATCAGGGGCGCAGCGGCCAGCAACCAGCCAGCCGACTGAGCGTCGTGCTCAGGCTCGGGCAACCGCCCGGGCGTCGCGCTTGGAGAGGCGGGCCTCGAAGGCCTCGGCCTGGGCGATGAGGGTCTCAGGAATGGCCAGGATCTTCTCCTGGAGTTCCGATGCCCGGGCGTCGAGTCCCTCGAGGGATTCGATCCGCCAGTGGCGCAACAGCGGTTGCACGACCTGCTCGGCGTGGATTCGCAGGTTGTAGATCCCGGCCCGGGCAATGGCCACGGCCCGTCGGTTGAAGTTGGGGATACCGGTACCGGGCATCCGGAAATCGGCCAACGCCTGGTGGATGGCGTCCAGCACGAAGGTCGGCGCCTGCTTCAGCATCGCCGTGGTGACGCCCCGGTAGAACATGAAGTGGTGGTTCTCGTCGACGGCCACCCGGGTCATGACCTCGTGGGCGATCTCGCAGTCGGCCTTCACCCCGGCGTTGCGGTGGCTGATGCGGGTCGCCAGTTCCTGAGCCGAGGTGTAGGCGAACATCTCGATCGGACACGGCGAGTCGTAACGCCATCCCTTGGTCACCGTGGCCACCCGCTCGTCCTCCAGCAGGGCCGGATCACAGTTCCTGGTGGCCAGCAGGTAGTTCCGGATGGCAATGGAGTGCTGACCCTCCTCGGCGGTCCACAGACGGGACCACTCCGACATCGGCGAGTCCTCAGCGAAGCAACCGGCGATCTTGGCGTGGTAGTAGGGCAGGTTGTCCTCGGTCAGGAGGTTCAACTGCAGGGCCGTACGCACCTCGGGCGACAGGGTGGCCTGGGACTCGTCCCACGGCTCATCCCGGAAGCTGCGCCCCATCTCCCACGGCACCACATCATGGGCGTACCAGTGCTGACGGCGTTCCCGGTGCTCGTCCATGAGACGGGCGATCTCGGGCTCGACGCTGGCGACCAGCTCGAAGGATTCAGTGGTGGCTGTCACGGGGCTCCGATCAGGGAGGGAGCCGGCGGGGGGCCGGTCAGCACAATGCTACGGCCCCCACCGGCATCCTCAGACTGCGGCCACCTCGACGTCGTCGTAGGTCTTGTTCCGACGGAACTCCAAGAGGATCTTCTTGGACGTCACCGCCAGGATCGCTCCGGCGAACATGGTCAGGAACGCTCCGGCACCGGTGACCACGTTCAGATCCGAGACTCTGGCCAGGCTGGCGATCCAGACGATGCCGATGAGCGCCAGGCCTCCGCCCGCGGCCGCCACCGCGGCACTCCACCTCCATCTCCGGTTCTCGTCCAGTCCCACGAGCCCGGAGGACGGGATGGTCAGGAGCGCACCGATGGCCGCCACCACAATGGCCAGACGGGAAAGCCCGGCCCCCTGGTCGCTGTAGCCGTCGGTGATCGTCTTAGCGTTCCGACGGAACTTGTTGCGAAGCGACGTGACCTTGCTGGTGTTGGTGGCGGCCAGTGCCGGGTTCTCCTTGGCCTCGGCACGGAGTCGCTCCATCTCCTCGACGAGTTCAGGGGGAAGCTCGGTGCCGACCCGCTCGTCGTACGTCCAGGCCGAGAACCCACCGATGACCACCAGGATCACGGCGAGGATGCCGGTCCCCATGCGGCCCCAGGCCACCACGCGTTCCAGCGGCCGGAAGGCCGAGTAGGGGGCGGTCTGGAGGGCCAACAGGGCGCCGATGAGCATCACGACGCTGGCCACGATGGCCACCATCACGCCACCGCCCTGGCTGTAACCCTCGACGTCGACATGGGGCGAGGCCACCATGTAGGTGACCGAGGCCAGCAGCATGCAGGTCGAGGTGATGACCATGATGTCGGCCCCGAACCACCGGGAACCCGAACGGACGGTGTTGGCCACCACGATCCCGATGAGGACCGTGGTGAGGATCTGGGTGTCCAGGAACAACGCCGAATCGCCGCTACCGATGGTCCCGATGACCAGCCAGCGAAGGGCGGCACCGGCCACCACGGCCCCGATCAGCGAGGTCCGCTGGTCCGCACGGTGGCCGACCAGCCGGTAGACCAAGGCGGCAGCGGCCAGGGCCACCACGTCCTTGACGTCGAGCAGGCTGGTCACCGGCGCCACGGTCAGGCCGATCACGCCGATCACCGTCCCGGCCCCCAGGTCGTTCCAGGTCTCCCGGGTGGCATCCAGGAGGTTGGTGCGTCCCAGGACACTGATGGCCAGTGCCGAGATCACCGCCACCAGGATGGCCACCACCACGGCGTCAAGTCCCAGCGGGGATTCGAAGTAGTGGCCGAGGATGCCCGCCGCAAACGCCCAGATACCGACGGTGCGCCATCGCAGGGGCACCGAGACCCGGGCCAGTCCGAGGACCAGACCCACGATGGCCGGAATGGTGAGTACCTCGATGGCCACCGCCCAGACGGCCTGCGCTTCGTGGCCCTCGAGGTTGGACAACGTCGCGAAGCCGTCGAACTGGCCGAGGATCGGGAAGGCGAAGACGGCGGCGAACAGACCGACCGCGGCAGCCACCAGCCCGCCGGGCCCCCGTAGGCGCCCGATACCCCCGGTCCAGCCCAGACAAGATGCGCCGGCCATGACCGAGAAGAATCCCAGGATGAGCACGACAATGCCCGACCAGCTTCCGCCCGAGGCCTGGTAGCCGTTGAACGACTCGCCGGCCAGGTCGATGTCGATCGCCCGGGAATGACTCGAGAAGAGTCCCGCTCCGCTGCCCCAGGTCATCAGGGTGGAGAACACGGCCACCACGCCGGCCAGGAGGACCGCTGTCATACCGAGTCGCTCCCGGGCGCCGGCGACAACCTCATGCTCGATGTGGACGACCTTGGAGGCCTTCTGGTCGTCGGTCTCCGCCGCCTCGACCTTCTTGAGGAGCTCCTCGGGATCCTGGCGGTTGGCCATGGCCTCCCGGATGCGGGTCAGCAGGTTGTCCCCGCCACCCTCCTCGGGCTGGGACAGGCGGTCGAGCACCACGGCCACCGTCCACAGGGCCAGACCGGACGAGATACCTAGACCCACGTCGAGGTTCTGGACGGCCCGGAAGACCAGGAGTCCGAGGCCCGAAGCGCCCATGATGGCGGCGATGCCCACCATGGCGATGGCCAGCATCAGGGTCTGGTTCAGACCGGCCATGATCGACGGCTTGGCCAGCGGCAGCTGCACGTCGGTGAGGACCCGCAGCTCGGTGGCCCCGTAGGCCCGGCTGGCCTCCACGACGTCTTCGGGCACATGCCGGATGCCCAGGTTCACCATGCGTACCAGCGGTGGCAGGGCGTAGATCATGGTCACCATGGTCGCCGGCACCACGCCGATGCTGAAGAAGAACACGAACGGCACCATGTAGACGAAGGTGTGGACGGTCTGCATGGCGTCCAGTACCGGTCTGGTCACGTTCCAGGCCGAGTCCACACGCGCGCAGAACACGCCGAGTGGAATCCCGATCAGGGCACACAATCCGACGGCCACGAGCACCATGCCGATGGTCCGCATGGTCTCGACCCAGTACATGGCGCCCAGCAGGCCGCACATCATCAGGCCGGCGCCGGCCATGATGCCGATCTTCGGGGTCCGGACCAGCGATCCGAGGATCACCGTGAAGATGACCACCTGGTACCAGGGAAGGCTCAGCAGGAAGTCGTTGACGACGTTCTCCAACAGGAAGTCGAACGGCCACTTGACGGCGTTGAGGAACCACTCGGCGTTGACGTCCATCCAGTCGACCATCTGGTCGAACCAGTGGCCGATCGGCAGCTGGAACTGGTCGAGGACCCTGGTCTCGGACAGGCCGACGCCTTCGGCGCGGCCCGTCCAGTCGCCGGTCTCGGCGGTGGCGATCCAACTCGCGGCGCTCACAGGAACACCTCCCGCTCGAAGCCATCTACCAACTGTTCGACGCGTCCCATTTCTTCCATGATCTCCCTGGGTTCCAACTCGCCCACCAGACAGCCCGTCTCGTCCAGGACGGCGATGGGGAGTCCCCGACCGGCCGCCGCATAGTTGTCGTTGAACCTCGCCTCGGCGGTCGTGGTGTCAAAATCCGATCGCAGGACCGACGCCAGGTCGGTCGTGCCGTGGGCCAGGGCGGTGGCCGCGTCGGTCATGGCCAGCAGGCCGGTGGGCCGGCCGTCGGCGTCGCAGCAGAAGCCGCCCCGACGGTCGCCCAGCGCGTCGACGCACTCGGTGAGGGTGCGGGACGGATCCAGGATGACCGGTGAGCTCATGACCTTGCCCACGTCGATGACCCGACCCTGGTCCACGTCCTGGACGAACTCGGCCACGTAGCCGTCCGCCGGCTGGGTGAGGATCTCCTCCGGGGTGCCGATCTGGATGACCTTGCCGTCACGCAGGATGCACACCCGGTTGCCGATGCGGAGGGCTTCGTTCAGGTCGTGGGTGATGAACAGGATCGTCTTGTGGAGCTTGGACTGGATGGTCATCAGCTCGTCCTGCATCTGCCGACGGATCAGCGGATCCAGGGCGCTGAACGCCTCGTCCATGAGCAGGATCTCCGGGTTGGAACACAGGGCCCGGGCCAGGCCGACACGCTGCTGCATACCTCCCGAGAGTTCCCGGGTGGAGTTGAAGGCGTAGGCCTCGAGGCCGACCATGGCCAGTGCCTCGATGGCCGCCTCGTGACGTTCCCGCTTCTCCACGCCCTGGACCTTGAGTCCGTAGGCCGTGTTGTCGATCACGTTGCGGTGGGGGAAAAGGGCGAAGTGCTGGAACACCATGGCCAGCTTCTCGCGGCGGAACGACTGCAGGGCGGCCCCGGTCAGTTCCTGTACGTCGGTGCCCTCCACCATGACCCGTCCGTGGGTGATGTCATGGAGCTTGTTGACCGTCCGGATGGCCGTGGACTTGCCGGAACCCGACAGACCCATGACCACGAAGATCTCGCCCTTGTTGACCGAAAAGGAGATGTCGTGCATGCCGACCACGTGGCCGGTCTGGCGCTGCACCTCGTCCTTTCCGACATCCGACGAGCAGAGGTCGAACGCCCGACCCCGCGGGTTGGGACCAAAGATCTTGTAGACGTTCTCCAGTGCGATGATCGGCTCTTCGTCCGACATGCATCCCCCTCTTGGCCGCCGTGTCGGCGGCCCTGTTGGTTGGTTGTCCCCCCGCAGAGCCATCCGTCCCCCCGGGGACCGACTCCGCTTCCGGCCGGAAGTTAGCAGGGCACTCCGAACACCGCCGAAGGACCTGCCCTCAGTCGCCCGACCCGCCGACCAGAGCGAACCCTATACAAACGTTCAGTCGACGGGAAGAGGCATCTTCGAATTCCCGGTTGGTGGCAAAACGGCGGCCAAAAACGGCGGCCAAAAACGGCAGAAGGCCGGGGCCCGTGGGCCCCGACCTCCATTCACCGTGTCCCGGTAGCGGCCCCTCGAGGAGCGGCCGGATCCGGAATCAGATGTTCAGGCGGTTCAGCCTGCTGCCGCCTCGGCGATCCACGCGTCGACCGTGTCGGCGTTGTCGGCCATCCAGCCGGAAGCCAACTGCGCCACATGGGCCTGGGAGCCGTCACCGTCGGTCTGGTCGACCTGCAGGAACGAGATGTCCAGGATCGACGGCTTGATCAACGGGAACAGGTTCCGCAGGAACGGCGTCCCATCGAGCATGTCGGTACGAGCCGACACCTGGATGTCGGCAGCCGACCAACCCAACTGACACGGCTGGGTGCACATGTCGGCACCGAAGTCGGTGAAGCCTTCCTCCTGCTGGTGGTTCTCGCCACCCTCCTTACCCAACGGGTTGGAGTCATCGAGGACACCCTCGACGGACAACCACAGCACGTTGTCACCGGGCACCAGCACCGTCAGGTATGAAGCCGGCGACCACGTGTACAAGATCCCCGGCTCACCAGCGTTGACGCGGTTCACCATCTCGGCGAACAAGGCGTCGTACTCGGCCTTGGTCTCCACGAAGTTGTCCCACGGCTCGGTGCCGTTACCGAACGCGATCTGGTTCTCGATGATGTCGTCACAGGTCCACGATTCGGGGCAACCCAGAATCTCGGCCTTGCCGTCACCATCGGAATCCAGCTGCGACCACAACGACTCGTCACGGTTGATCTGATCAATCGTCGAGATGTTGTTGTCCTCAGCCCACGTCTTGGTCACCAGGAAGCCCTGCACACCGGAGTCCTGGAACAGACCCGGCACGGCCTCCACGTGGTCACCAACGAGCGAACCGTCGGTCAGCTGGTTCTCGAACCACGAGAAGTGACCCGGGTACCACGAGTTGGCCCAGAAGTCACACGACCCCTCAGCCATTGCCGTGTAGGCATTCGACGGGCCCAACTCGATCACCGACGGATCGGAGACCTCGAAACCGGCCTTCTGAAGAATCTGACGAACGATCTCCGCCTGGATGTAACCAGACGCCCAGTTCGCACGACACATCGTCAACGACACACCATCACCGGGCAGAGCCGCCGGAGCGGCGGCCTCGTCGCTGTCGCCGCTGTCGCTGTCGCCGCTGTCGCTGCTTCCGGAATCAGCGTCTCCGCTGTCCGGAGCCTCGGTGGTCGCCGTCGCGGAATCGCCGCCGGAACCCCCGGCGTCGTCCGAGTCATCGGATCCACAGGCCGCTGCGATCAGCGAGAAGCCCAAGAGCAGCGACAGGAAAAGTCGCCATGATCGATTCATAGTGGGATCACCCTCCATTGGTGTCAGTGGTGCCACCAGCGCGCCCGCGTGACGAGCGTCACCCCTCGGTGGCCGACGCAACCCTATACAAGCGTTCAGTTCGTGGGAAGGGGTGATTCACATTTACCGGATCGTGGGACAGCCGGTGATCCCCTTCTGGGAAGGTGATTGCTCGCCGGGAATAGTCTCGGACCGTGACCGAGTCGACCGATGACGACGCTGGACTGTTCAGGACGTCCTACGACCTCGCCACGGGCGAGGAGACGCTGGCCCACTATGAGGAGTGGGCCGAGACCTACGACCGGGAGATCGGGGTCGACAACGGCTACGCCCAGCCCGCCCGGTGCGCCTCCGCTCTGGCGTCGGTGCTTCCACCCGGTGAGAGCACCAGGGGCGTCGCCCCCCGCTGTGGCGCCATCCCCCGGCTACTGGACGTGGGATGCGGTACCGGGTTGTCCGGCCTGGCGCTACACGATGCGGGCTTCACCGACCTGGACGGCTGCGACTTCTCGCCGCCCATGTTGGAGCGGGCGGCCGCCACCGGCGTCTACCAGCGGCTGTTCGAGGCCGACCTCAACGCCGGCCTCGCCGTGACCGACAACACCTACGACGTTGCGTCGGCCGTCGGCGTGTTCTCGTTCGGTCACATCCGGCCGTCGGCTCTACGGGACGTCCTGCGGGTCGTTCGTCCGGGCGGCGCGGTGGTCGTCGGCCTCAACGACCACTTCTGGGACGAGGGGGACTTCCCGGCAGAACTGGACGCCATCGAGGCCGACGGCTCGGCGACCGTGGCCTTCCGGGAACACGGCGACCACCTGCCCGGCGCGGGCGTCCAGGGCTGGGTGGTCGTCCTCGTCAAACCGGAGGGCTGATCCCCCGGGTTTGCCGGGAACAGGCTCAGACGCCTGCTTCAGGCATGGGCGTGCTGCCAACCGAACCGGCCCTTGATGCAAAGGTGTCCGTGGGTGACCGAGTGGTCGGCCGGCGAGGTGACCTTCACGATGCGCTCGTCCTGGGTGTGCAGTTCGAGGTTGCAGCCCACGCCGCAGAACGGACACACGGTGGTGGTCACCTGCTGCTCAGACTCGTCCCACGTCCCGGCCTCACGCATGTCGTGCTCGGTCTTGAAGGCCAGCGCCCCGGTCGGGCACACGCCGATGCAGTTGCCGCAGTACACGCACGCAGAATCGGGCAGCGTCACGTCGTGCTCGGTCGAGATGTGCGCATCGAACCCCCGACCGGCCGTGGCGATGGCGAAGGTGTGCTGGGCATCGTCGCCGCAGGCCTCCACGCACTTGTAACAGAGGATGCACCGCTCGTAGTCGCGCACGTACAGGTCGTCCTGGATCTTCACCGGCTGGGCCACCGTGGCGATCTCGGACCGGTCACCCATTCGCTCGGGGCGGGCGCCGTAGTGCTCCATCCAGGCGTGCACCTCGGGGTCAGCCCGGTCCATCTCCACCGACGAGGCCAGCAGTTCATAGACCATGCGTCGACTCGTCCGGACCCGCTCGGTGTCGGTGGCCACCACCATGCCCTCTTCGACGGGCCTCGAACACGAGGGAACCAGCACCCGCGAACCCTCTACCTCGACCACGCAGACCCGGCACACGTTCACCGGGGTCAGGTTCTCGGCCCAGCACAGCGTGGGCGTATCGATGCCCTCGCGCTGACAGGCATCAAGGATCGTGGCGCCCTCGGGCACCCGGACCGCCTCACCGTCGAGGGTGAACTCGACCATGGTCGTCACCATCACCGGGACCTCGTTCACGTGGCGCTCCCCTCATCGGTATTCGATCCACCGGTACCGGCACTGGCACCGGCCAGCAGGCCCAGATCTATGGCGCTGCGTACCGCTCCGGACGCCGTCTGCCCCAGACCACAGATCGAGGCGTCCTTCATCACGGCCGCCAGGTCGTCCAGCAGATCCCGCTCGTCGTCGATGCTCGCCCCACGGCCGAGGCGAACCAGCACCTCCTCCTGACGGACCGTCCCCACCCGGCACGGCACGCACTGGCCACAGGATTCGTCGCGGAAGAACTCGGCGATCCGACGAACCGTGTCGACCATGTCGTCCTGTTCGTCGAAGACCATGATGACGCCGGACCCCAGCGAGGCCCCGGCCGCCCGGGTGTCCTCGAGCGTCAACGGCATGTCGAGCGAGTCCGGGCCGACGAAGCTGCCCGCCGCTCCCCCCAGCATCACGGTCCGCAGGACGCGACCCTCGGGCACCCCGCCGGCCAGGTCGATGAGGTCGCGCAACGTGGCGCCGAACTCGACCTCGTAGGTGCCGGGGCGGTTCACCCGCCCGCTGAGACAGAACAACTTGGTTCCCGGCGAGCGCTCGGTGCCCTCGGCTGCGTAGGCCTCGCCCCCCATGAGCACCACGGGCAGCACGTTGACCAGGGTCTCCACGTTGTTGATGGCCGTCGGCTCGCCGAACAGCCCGTGGGTGGTCGGGAACGGCGGCTTGTTGCGGGGCTCGCCCCGGTACCCCTCGATGGAGTTGAAGAGCGCCGTCTCCTCGCCACAGATGTAGGCGCCGGCACCGTTGCGGAGATGCAGGTCGAACCGGGCTCCTGAGCCGGCCACGTCGGCACCCAGCAGGCCCGCGTCGTAGGCCTCGGCAATGGCGTGGGCCAGGCGTTCGGTGGCCACCGGGTACTCGCCCCGGATGTACAGCCAGCCCTGCTCGGCCCCGATGGCCACGCCGGCCACCGTCATGGCCTCGACCAGGGAGAACGGGTCGCCCTCCATGACCACCCGGTCCTTGAAGGTCCCCGGTTCGGACTCATCGGCGTTGCACACCAGGTGGCGGGGACGACCCTCCTGGTCAGCCACGCCGCGCCACTTCACGCCGGTGGGGAACGCCGCGCCGCCCCGGCCCGACAGACCCGACGCGGCGACCTCGGCGATGACCTGTTGGCCACCCATGGCCAGCGACGCCTCCAGCGCCCGGTAGCCGCCGTGGGCCCGGTAGTCCTCGAGGCTGGTCGGGTCGACCACGCCGACCCGGGCCAGGAGTCGCAGCCCCGGATCCCCGGCCTGGGGGAGGCTGACCGACGGGGTGGAGGCGGACCCGGCAATGGCGACCGCCACCTCGGCGGGAGCCACCGGGCCGTATCCCGACCCGTTGTCCACCGCGGTCACCGTGAGATCAGACGCCCCGGTGCGCTGCACCATGACCGCCGGGCCCCGTTCGCACTGGCCGAGGCACGGGCTGGCCTTGACGTGATGGCCCTCGGCCCGCAGGTCGTCGATCAGGTCGACGGCGCCGAACAGGCGACAGGCCACGTCGTCGCAGACGTGCACGGTGTCGGTGGCGGCCGGCGGCTCGTGGGTGAACAGGTGGTAGAAGGTCGCCACTCCGTAGGCCTCGGCCGGCGGGACCTCCAGTTCGGCACAGGCGTGGTCCAGCCCACCGGGGCTGATCCACCCCGAGGCGCGCTGCAGGGCGTGCAACGCCGGCAGAAGCAGGTGGCGACGCTCACGGGTGCGGGTCCGCCCGGCGTGCACCAGGCGCTCCGACTCACGGATGGTGACCGCCCCGAAGCCGACCAGGACCTCGGCCACCGCGGCCCGCTCGGCCTCCGTCGCCTCCTCGGTCGCTCCGAAATACAGGTCAGGCATGGGTCCCCACCGGGTCGTTGGTCGACGCCGGGTCGCCAGCCCGATCTTCAGCAGCCCGATCTTCAGCAACCGGCGAGGCCAGCTTGTCGATCCGGATGGCCGCCGCCTTGAACTCGGCGGTACCGGACTTCGGGTCCACGGCGTCGCTGGTGATCTGGTTGATGTCGGTGGTCTCCGGGAAATGGAAGGTGGTGTGGCAGAGGCCCACCGCCAGGTGCTCCTCGACCTCGATGGTCATGGCGATGGCGCCACGCCGCGACGACACGGTGACCCGCTCGCCGTCGACCAGACCGAGAGCCTCGGCGTCGGTGGTCGAGATGGACAGCGCCTCACCGGTCCGGATGGGCGACGGGAAGTGCTCGGTCTGGACACCGGTGTTGTACGAGTCGAGTGCCCGCACCGTGGTGAGGCGCAACGGGAACTCGTCGGTCAACACGTCCAGGGGCGGCCGATCGTCGACGCACGAGAAGGGGGCCAGTCGACCCTGGGCCGGACGCTCCCAGAGACGACCGTGCAGGAAGGAGGTGCCCGGGTGGTCCTCGGTGGGACACGGCCACTGGATGCCGCCCTCGGCCTCCAGCCTGTCCCACGACATTCCGCCATGCATGGGCGACACGGTGCGGAGTTCGTCCCAGAGTTCCTGCGGGGTGGGCTGACCCCAGTCGTCATCGCCCATGAGGGCCGCCAGGTCGTTGATGATGCCCACCTCCTGACGGGCCTCGCCGGGTGGCGGCACGGCGGCCCGCATCCGCTGGACCCGTCGCTCGCTGTTGGTGGCCGTCCCGTCGGACTCGGCCCATCCCAGAGCGGCCGGGAACACCACGTCGGCCATCTCGGCGGTCCGGGTCATGAAGACGTCCTGGACGACCAGCAGGTCGAGGCGCTCCAACATGGCTCGGGCGTGCACGGCATCGGCCTCGGAATCCACCGGATTCTCGCCGATGCAGTAGACGGCCTTGAGTTCGTCGCGGCCCATGGCCTCGAACATCTGGGTGAGGTTCCAGCCGTTGGTCGGCGGGATGGTGCACTCCCACGCCGCCTCGAACTTGGCCCGGGCCTCGTCGTCCTCCACGTCCTGGAACCCGGAGAGCTTGTTGGGCAGCGCACCCATGTCGCCTCCGCCCTGCACGTTGTTCTGGCCCCGCAACGGGACGAGCCCCGAGCCCCATCGGCCGACGTGGCCGGTGAGGAGCGACAGGTTGCAGAGGGACTGCACGTTGTCCACGCCGGTGTGGTGCTCGGTGATCCCCAGTGTCCAGCAGATCTGGGCCTTGTCCGCCGTGGCGTAGGCGTGGGCCAGGTCTCGGATGGCTTCGGCGGGCACGCCGGTGACCGACGAAGTGTGCTCCAGGGTCCACGGCTCGACGAAGGCCACGAACTCCTCGTAGCCGGTGGTGGCGTTGGCGATGAACTCGTCGTCGGTCAGGCCCGCGGCGATGATCTCGCGGGCCACGCCGTGGGCCAGTCCGATGTCGGTCCCGACGTTGAGGCCCAACCAGTGGTCGGCGAATTTGGCGGTGCCGGTACGACGCGGGTCGACGGTCCACAGGCGCGCACCGTTGGCCACGCCCCGCAGGGCGTGATGGAAGAAGATCGGATGCGCGTTACGCGCGTTGGATCCCCACATGACGATGACGTCCGCCTCCTCGATCTCCACGTAGGAGGAGGTGCCACCGCCGGCTCCGAAGACTGTCGCCAGACCGACGACGCTGGGAGCGTGTCAAGTTCGATTGCAGCTGTCGATGTTGTTCGAGCCGATGACCCGACGGGCGAAACGCTGGGCGGCGTAGTTCACCTCGTTGGTCGTCTTCGAACAACTGAACATCCCGAAGGCGGTCGGGCCGTGGGCATCGACCGCGGTGCGGAACCCGGTGGCGGCCCGTCCGAGGGCCTCCTCCCAGGTGGCCTCGCGGAGGACGCCATCGTCCCGGACCATCGGGGTCGTCAGACGCTTGCTCATGTGTTCCCCATTGCTGGTCGGTGACCGGACATCGTTGTCCGATCCGAGCGGGCGGACCACGCAGGGCCCGACCGACGGGGCCGGAACCTAGCGCATTTCCTATCCTCACGGACTTTCCTACTAGTAGATCAGCGTCCCTGCCAGTAGGGATCTCGTTTTTCGGCAAAGGCCCTCGGCCCCTCAAGGGCATCGTCGGAGGCCAACATGCGTTCATAGGCCTCGAGGTCACCGGACCGCAGGTGCCCGAAGGCCTCGTCCAGTGACAGGTGGCCGGTGGCCCGGTCGATGGCCATCACGGCCTCCACGGCCAGCGGTGCCGCGGCGGCGATCCGTTCCGCCAACTCCCGGGCCGCGGTGGCCAGGTCGGCGGCGGCCACCACCCGGTTGACCAGGCCCCAGCGCTCGGCCTCGGCGGCATCCAGACGTCGACCGCCGTAGAGCACCTCGTTGGCCACCACTGGCGGCAACTGACGGGGCAACCGGATGGCCCCCGCGTCGGGAATGATGCCCAGCCCGGTCTCGGGAAGGAAGAAGGTGGCGTGCTCGGCGGCCACCACGAACTCGGCCGCCATGGCCAGCTCGAATCCGCCACCCACGGCCATGCCGTTCACCGCGCAGATCACCGGCTTGTTCCGACCCGGCAGCTCGCAGAACCCTCCGAAGCCACCCTCGCCGTAGTCGGCCTCGAACGCCTCGCCGTCGGCCGCCGCCCCCAGATCCCAACCGGCCGAGAAGAAGCGTTCACCGGCGCCGGTGAACACGGCCACCCGTAGCGACGGATCGTCCCGGAACCCGGCGAACACCCGGCTCAACTCACGGCTGGTCTCGGCGTCGATGGCGTTGGCCTTCGGGCGGTCCAGCACCACGTTCAGAACCGGACCCTCGACCGACACCTGTACTGATGGCTGGGCCGCTGATTGGGCCGGGCTCGCCATTTCGTCACTCATGATTCCTCCTGATCGTTCCCAGCATCTTCCAGAACCTCGACTTCGGGAACCTCGACCTGCATGAGGGCGTCCACCACCGTGGCACCCTCGGCGTCGAGCAGCAACGGGTTGACCTCCACCTCGACCAGGCCCTCCACCGCGAGGGCGGCCGCTCCGATCCTCTGGATGGCATCGACCAACGCGTCCAGATCGACTCCCGGCCGGCCCCGGTGGCCGTCCAGCAACGGTCGGACGGCCAATCCCCGGAGCGCTCCCCGGATGTCGTCATCGGTCGCCGGCAGCAACAGGCAGCGGGTGTCGGCCAGCACCTCGACCAGCGTGCCGCCAGCGCCCACCGTGAGAAGCCACCCCACCGGATCGGCCCGCCGGACCGACACCAGCAGCTCGACGGGCCCGTCCAGCGTCCGGTCGGCCGACCGCCCGCCCACCTGGGCTTCGACCAGCACCCGGTCGCTCCCGGTGGCCGCGGCGATCCGCCGCGCCGCGGCGTCGACGGCCGCCGCGTCCCGCAGGTCCAGGGCCACGCCGTCGACCTCGGTCTTGTGGTCCACCCCGACGGCCTTGACGACCACCGGCAGCCCGATCCGTTCGGCCACCGCGACAGCCTCGGCCACCGCCACCACCTCGCCCTTCGGGACCGGCACCCCATGACCCACCAGCACCGCCTTGGCCTCCGCCTCCGAAAGGGTCACCCGGGTCCCGCGGACCGGTCCTGCCGGCAGGGGCGCCGGCGCGTCCACCCGCCGCCCCCACCAGGCCGCGGCCTCCAGTCCGACCAGGGCCTCGTCGATCCCCCGGACCGGAACGAGCCCGAGGTCGACGGCGTGCGCTTCGACGGCGGCCGGCAGGTTCTCGACCATCGAGGCGGCCATCACGCCCGGGGTTCCGGCCGCTTCGCAGGCGGCACCGAAGGCATCCAACGTCGGCCACCAACTTGAGGCGTCAAGATCCGAAGCCGGACCCTCCGACGGAAAGTCGAGGACCAGCAGCGCGGCATCCGGCGCCCCGTCGGGATCACGGGAGACCGCCTCGGTGAACGTGGCCTCCAGGCGCTCCGGATCACCCCAGATGAACGTGTGGTAGTCGAACGGATTGGAGACCGACACCAGGTCGGCCTGGGCGCCACCGCCCAACGCGGCCCGGATGCGATCCACCCGGGACCCGTCGAACCCCGGCAGGGAGAGGTCCAGGCCCTCAGAGCGATCGGCCACGATCGAGGCCTCGCCCCCCGAACAACTCAGGCTGACGATCCGGTTTCCCCTCAGGCCGCCCAAACGGTCCAGCACGTGCAAGGTGTCCAGCAGTTCGGGAATGGACCGCACCCGGCGCACGCCCACCCGGTCGAAGAGCGCCTGATAGGCCTCGTCGCTGCCCACCAACGACGAGGTGTGCGACGCGGCGATCTCGGCCCCCCGGGTCGACGAGCCCGTCTTGAGCACCACCACCGGTACCCCATCCGCCGACGCCCGCCGGCAGGCCTCCACGAACCGGGGTACGTCGTGCAGGGCCTCGACGTGCAGCCCCACCGCGGTGACCGCCGGATCGGCCACCAGCACCTCGAGGCACTCCTCGATGCCCACGTCGGCCTGGTTGCCCAACGTCAGCACGTGGGCAATGGGCATGGGTCGGGACTGCAGGGTCAGGTCCAGGCCGATGTTCCCACTCTGGGTCACCAACGCCACGCCCCGGTCGGCCCGCCGACAGCCCTGCTGGTCGGGCCACAGGGCGGCCCCGACGGTGGCCGACACCGTCCCGTAGCAGTTGGGGCCCACCACGGGCATCCCGTCGGCCGCGGCAACCAGGGCCTGCTGCAGGGCCGCGCCGTCGGGCCCCACCTCGGCAAAACCCGATGCGTAGCAGACCGCCGCGCCGGCCCCCATGGCCGCCAGGCGCCCCACCACCTCCACGGTGGCGTGACGGTTCACGGCCACCAGCGCCGCGTCGGGCACTCCCGGCAGATCATCGACCGACGGCACGCACGGCACCCCGGCCAGATCGCTGCGGGTGGGATGCACGGCCCACAGCTCACCGTCGAAACCCAGACGGCGACACTGCTCGATGGCCAGTTCGGCCGGCCGGCCACCGATCATGGCCACCGACCGGGGCACCAGCAGCCGGCTCAGCCGGGAAAGTTCTCCGCCACGCTCTCCGCCATGGGTCACCTTCGGAATCCCCCGGTCAGGCGCCGAGGGGGCGCAGCATCTCGCGGCTCACGATGTGGCGCTGGATCTCGCTCGTGCCGTCCCAGATCCGATCCACCCGGGCATCGCGCCAGATCCGCTCCAGGGGGAGCTCGTCCATGAGGCCCATACCACCGAGGATCTGGATGGCCTCGTCGGACACGAACTGCAGCATCTCGGTCGACGAGATCTTGGCCATGGCTGCATCGCCGTCGGCCATCTCGTCACGGTCCATCAACCACGCCGCCCGGTAGGTCATCAACTCGGCGGAGATCATCCGGGTACGCATGTCGGCCAGCTTGAACGAGACGCCCTGGAACTTCCCGATCTTCTGCCCGAACTGTTCACGCGATGCCGCCCAGTCCAGGGCGACGGCCATCGCCCGGTCGGCCCGGCCCAGGCACACCGAGGCCACCTGCAGGCGGGTGGCGCCCAGCCACTCGTTGGCCACCTCGAAGCCACGGTGTTCCTCACCCAGCACCGCGGATGCCGGCACCCGGCAGTCGTCGAAGTTCAGAATGCAGTTGTGGTACCCGCGGTTGGACACCGACCGGTAGCCGTCGGCGATCTCCAGGCCCGGCGTGTCGTGGTCGACCAGGAACGACGTGATCAGCTTCTTGGGGCCCCGGGGCGTGTCCTCCTCGCCGGTCGCCGCGAAGAGGATGGTGTAGTCGGCCAGGTCGGCATGGCTGATGAAGTGCTTGGTCCCGTTGATGACGTAGTCGTCGCCGTCACGCACCGCCCGGCACGTCATGCCCCGCACGTCGGACCCGGCGTCGGGCTCACTCATGGCCAGGCAGTCCACCCGCTCGCCCCGGATGGTGGGCAGCAGGTACTCCTCGATCTGGTCCCCCACACACGCCTGGAGGATGTTGGACGGGCGGGCCACCACATAGTGCAGGGCGTACTGGGTCCAGCCGAAGGCCCGGTCCACGAGCGCCATGGTCAGGTTGTCGAGACCACCGCCACCAAGGTCGGCCGGCATGTTGGCCGCGTAGATCCCCGCGGCCAGGGACCGGTCACGGATCTGGGCCACCAGTTCAGGTGGCACGTCACCGAGGCGCTCGACCTCCTCCTCGTGGGGCACCAGCTCACGCTCGGTGAAAGCCCGGACGGTGTCGACCACCATCTCCTGTTCATCGGTCAGGGCGAAGTCCATGGAGGCTCCCTACGAAACGGTGGTTCGGATGGTCCTGATCAGGTCTTCGGGTCAGGCGGGGATCCGCATGACCCGACCCACCTGGGGCGGAACGGGCAGGTCGGCGTGGGCCTCGGCGATGGCGGCCAGGGCGGCGGCCGGGCCGGGCAGCAGGGGCGCTGTCGAACCGGCTTCGGTGTCGACGTGCAGCAGCATCTGTTCGGTGGTGCACAACAGGTCGCCGGTCGATCCGCCCTCGTCCACCAGATACATCGAGTGGAAGAAGTGCAGCCTCTTGGCGTCCACCCCGAGAACCTGGGTGGTGAAACGCAGCGGCTCGCCGAGCGACGCCTCCTTCACGTAGTTGAGGTGGGTCTCCACGGTGAAGAAGGTGTGGCCGGCCGCCCGATAGTCCTCGTCGATCCCGATGTACCGGAACAACTTGTCGCTGGCCCAGCCGAACGCCGTGAGGAACGCCCATTCGGACATGTGGCCGTTGTAGTCCACCCAGTCGGGCTCCACGACCGTCTCGTACAGGGCCAGCGGGGCCGACAGGTCATCGACACCGGCATCGCCCGGGCTCCACCGCGCCGGTGATCCGGCCTCGTGGATCCGGGCCTCCCGCTCGGCGATCAACCGGCCCGCACCCAGATCGAGGGGCCGCAACGAGCGCATCACCGAGATGACGTAGTCGTCCCGGAGGCGCTCCAGTTCGGCAATGGACCGTCCCTCGGCCTGCTCCTCGCAGCCGTCGGCCATGGCCTCGATGAGGTCCTCGGTCAGTTCCGGCGCCTCGAGCTTCGTCCACGGCAACTTCAGGGCCGGACCGAACTGGCGCAGCATGTGGCGCATGCCCTGTTCACCGCCGGCCAGGTGGAAGGTCAGGTTGGTGCCCATGCCGGCCCACCGCAGCCCCGGCCCGTAGTTGACGGCGTCGTCCAGTTCTCGGGTGGTGGCCACCCCGTCGTTCACCAGGTGGAGGGCCTCGCGCCACAGGGCCTCCTGGAGCCGGTCCGAGAGGTAGCCCTCGATCTCGTTTCGCACCACCAGCGGATGCATCACCAGGTCGTCGTAGTGGGCCACCGCAGCATCCATGGCCGACGTCGACGTCTGTTCGCCGGCCACGATCTCCACGAGGGGCAGCAGGTACACCGGGTTGAACGGATGCCCGATCAGGATCCGTTCCGGATGCTCGCAGCCTTCCTGGAGGTTGGTGGGCAGCAGACCCGAGGAACTCGAGGCGATGACCACCTCCGGTCCGGCGTGGGCGGCCAACGTCTGCAGCAGCGGACGCTTGACCGTCTCGTTCTCCGGGGCGCTCTCCTGGATCCAGTCGACCCGACCGGCCAGATCCTCGGCGGTGTCGGCCCACGTCAGGCGGTCCGGGTCGGCCCCCGGAAACAGTCCCAGCCTGGTGGCCGACGGCCAGGCCCGGGCCACCGCGGCACGAAGCTTGTCCTCGGCGCCCGGCGCCGGATCCCAGGCCACCACGTCGAGCCCCCGGGCCAGAGCCCGGACAGCCCAACCGGCACCGATCACCCCGGTGCCCACCACGCCGATCGTGCGCCCCTCGGCGGCCGTGCCCATCGGATCAGCCCTGACCGAGGTTCCCGGCCGAGCTCATCGGAGGTTCAACGTCTGACGGGCGTCGGCCGAGGTCTGCACCCGGGCACCCATGAGTTCCACGATCCGGATGGCCTTCTCGACCAACTGGGCGTTGGTGGCCAGTACCCCGCGCTCCAGGTAGAGGTTGTCCTCCAGGCCGACCCGCACGTGTCCGCCCAGCATCACCGACTGGGCCACCATCGGCATCTGCATGGCACCCAGGCCGAACGACGTGAACTCGGCCTCGGCGGGCAGGCGATTCACCATGGCCTGGAGGATCCCGACGTCCAACGGCGTGCCGTACGGGATCGACAGGCAGAGTTGGAGCCAGTACGGAGCGTCGATCAGGCCCTCGGCGATCATCGTCTCGGCGAACCACAGGTTGCCGGTGTCGAAGACCTCCAGTTCGGGACGCACGCCCAGCTCGCGCACCCGCTCGGCCATGATGCGCAACATGGCCGGGGTGGACACGTAGACCTCGTTGTGGTCGCCGAAGTTCAACGACCCGCAGTCCATCGAGCAGATGTCGGGACGGATGGCCTCCACGTGGGCCAGGCGCTCCAGCCCACCGACCAGGTCGGTGCCGGGCTGCCAGGACATCGGGTCGTCGTCCGGTCCGACGTTCAGGTCGCCACCCATGCCCGCCGTGAGGTTCACCACCACGTCGGTGTTCTTCTCCCGGATGCGGTCGACCACCTCGCGGTAGAGGTCGACCGTGCGGGTGCCCTTCCCGGTCTCGAGGTCACGCACGTGACAGTGGACGATGGCCGCCCCGGCCGATGCGGCGTCCAGTGCGGAGTTGGCGATCTGTTCCGGGGTGACCGGTACGTGCTCGCTACGCCCCGAGGTGTCTCCCGAGCCGGTCACGGCGCAGGAGATGATGACGTCACGGTTCATGGTTCGGGTCACGATGGCCCCATTTCTCAGTCGGCATTTCTCCGTCGGCTTCTCGAACGGCCCGCCCCCGTGGAACGGCCCCCCATTGTCCCGGGAACGGGCCTTGCGTAGGCTGCCCCCGGCCCGGATCATCCTCCCCGATCGGGAATCGGTGACCCGGTCCGTCCCAGAATCCGCGCAGGCTACCCCGCCGTCCGTACCTCAGGTTCCGACGTCGGCGTGCCGAAGGAGCAAATCATGAAGATCCTGTTCGCAGATGCTCTCCCCGAGGCGTACATCGACCTCCTGAGGGACCGGGGCGACGAGTGCATCGTCTCCCCCGAGTTGGGTGCCGACGACATCCCCGACGCCATCGAAGGCATCGACGTGCTCGTCGTCCGGAGCACCAGGGTCACCGCAGCGACCATCGAGCGGTCGGACCGCCTGGGCCTGATTGTCCGCTCGGGCGCCGGAACCAACACCATCGACTGCCAGGCGGCGGCCGACGCCGGCATCTACGTGTGCAACGTGCCGGGCACCAACTCGGTGGCCGTGGCCGAACTTGCGATCGGCCTGCTGCTGGCCACCGACCGCCACATCCCGTCGGCGGCGACCGACCTGAAGCACGGCACCTGGAACAAGAAGGGGTACTCGAAAGCCGACGGCCTCATGGGCAAGACGTTCGGCATCGTCGGCGTGGGCGAGATCGGACTGGCCGCCGCCGAGCGGGCCCGGGCCTTCGGGATGACCGTGGTCGCCGAACGCAAGGCCGACCGCCGGCCCGACGTGGAGGCCCGAATCCGGGCCATCGGCATCCGACTGGTCGAGGACCTCGACCAGTTGGTCTCCGAGTCCGACATCGTGTCGATCCACGTCCCCGGGGGTTCGTCGACCGAGAACCTGGTCGACGAGCGTTTCCTCGACCTGATGAAACCCGGCGCCATCCTGATCAACACCAGCCGGGGCGAGGTCGTCGACGAGGCGGCGCTCATTGCCGCCATGGACGCCAAGGGCATCCGGGCCGGCCTGGACGTGTTCCGCGATGAACCGGCCGGCGGCACCGGCGAGTTCACCTCGGCACTGGCCGCCCACCCCAACGTGGTCGGCACCCATCACATCGGGGCATCCACCCAGCAGGCCCAGGACGCCACCTCGGCGGGCACCGTCGACGTGATCGAGGCCTACCGGGCCGGCGACCCGGTGAACTGCGTGAACGTGGCCCGGACCCGCATGGGCTCGGCCACCATCACCATCCGGCACTTCGACCGGGTGGGTGTGCTGGCCGCCTCGTTGCAGGTCCTGCGACGGGCCGCCATCAACGTCCAGACCATGGAGAACAAGGTCTTCCAGGGTTCCAACGCCGCCATGGCCATCATCGACGTGGCCGGCGACGTCACCCATGAGGTCACCGACGAGTTGTCCGGCCTGGACAACGTGATCCAGGTCCAGATGACCACCCGCGACCAGTGAGCGTGCTGCGCCCCTTTCCGGGGCTGATCGTCGACCCGGCATGGGCCGACCGGGTCACCACCGGTCCGTACGACGCCTACTCCCCCGATGAGCGGGCGGCCATCTCCGAGTCGAACCCCTACAGCTTCCTGAACGTCACCCGATCCCAGGAGGACGTGCCCGTCGAATGGCGCGACGACGTGGACTGGTTGATCGACCAGTGCGTCCAGTCCATGCAGCACATCTACGACGCCGGCGCCTACGTCGAACACGACGAGCCGTCGTTGTTCCTGTACCGCCTGGAGGCCGGCGATCACACCCAGACCGGCGTGATGGGCCTGGTCCCGGTGACCGAGCCCGGCGACCGTCGGGTGCTGCGCCACGAGGCGGTGCGTCCCGGCCGGGCCGACCTCCTGACCCGGCACCTCCTCGAGGTCGGCATGTCGTCCAGCCCCATCTCGCTCACCTACCGGACCGACGAGATTCTCGACGAGGCGATCGCCGCCGGTTGCGCCACCGAACCGGTGCTGGAAGCCGACGGTGACGGCATCCACCAGACGGTCTGGGCGCTGACCGGCGAGACCGCCGATGCCCTCATCGCCGCGATGGGCGACCGGCCGCTGTACGTGACCGACGGGCACCACCGCCTGGCGGCCGCCGTCGAAGCCCGACATCGCAACCCGGAGATCGGCGACGACCATCCCCTGCAGTGGACCCAGGCCGTGCTGTTCCCCGACGCCGAGATGCAGGTCCTGGCCGCCCACCGGAGCGTCGGTGACCGGGCCGGCCGTTCGGCCGACGAGCTCATCGGGACCCTGTCGACGGTCGGCCCGCTCACGCCGTGCGCCGACGCCGCCGACGCCCGACCTCACGGCCCCGGAGCGGTCGGCGTGTACGTCGGTGGTCAGTGGTTCGCCATGGACCTGCCGCCCGCCTCGGGCGACCGGGCGGTCGACCTGCTGGACGTGTCACGACTCCAGGACGGGATCCTGTCCCCGGTGTTCGACGTCACCGATCCGGGCAGCGACCCGATGATCGGCTACGTGCCCGAACCGGTCGGCATCGACGCGTTGGTGGCGCGCTGTGACGTTGCCGGCCGCGTCGGCTTCGTCCTGCACGCCACGTCGGTGGCCGAGATGATGGCCGTGGCCGACGAGGACGGGCTCATGCCTCCCAAGTCGTCGTATTTTGAGCCCAAGCCCCGGTCCGGCGTGTTCGTGCGTCGACTCGACCGGGAGGCTGTCGCGCCGGAGGCCGACGACTGATCACCACCCCGACCGTCGTGCCGGCCATCGCATGACCGGGGCCCACGTCCAGCGGGCGCTGCTCCAGTTTCCCGTCGACGGCCAACGGCGGTGGCTCTCCTTCGAGTCCCCGAGGAGGGTCATCGTGGCCGATGAGCTCCGCGATGTTCCGGCGGCCATGGCGGCCGCCGAGCAGGCGGCAGCCGACGGCCACTGGGTGGTCGGCATGGTGTCCTACGACGCCGGCCCGGCCTTCGACGACGCCATCCGGGCCGCCAGGATCCGGCGGTGCCCACTGGTTTCCTTCGGAGTGTTCGACGCCCCCCGTCCGACCACCGGCGGTCCCGACGGTCGGCCCACCACCACCGGCGGCTACCACGTCGGCCCGTGGGTACCGAACCGGTCCCGACCGGCCTACCTCACCTCGGTCCGGACCATCCGGGAACTCATCGCCGCCGGCGAGACGTACCAGGTCAACCACACGCTGCGGCTGCGGTCACCCTTCCGAGGTGATCCCCTGGGTCTGTTCGGCGACCTGGTCCGGGCCCAGCGGGCGGACCACGCCGCCTATCTGGACCTCGGCGACCGGGCCGTCTGCTCGGCCTCACCGGAGCTGTTCTTCCGCCGGGAGGGTCGGAACCTGACCACCCGACCCATGAAGGGCACCATCGGCCGCCACCCGGACCCCGGGTTCGACGCGCTCGCCGCCGCCCATCTGGCCCGATCCGAGAAGGACCTGGCGGAGAACACGATGATCGTGGACATGGTCCGCAACGACCTCAGCCGACTGGCCGACCCCGGCTCGGTACGGGTTCCCGCCCTGCACACCGTGGAGACCTACCCGACGCTGCACACCATGACGTCGACCGTGGTGGCCGAGTCCGACGCCGGTCTCGGCGAGGTGTTCGGCGCCCTGTTCCCGGCCGCCTCCATCACCGGCGCCCCCAAGGTCCGGACCACCGAGATCATCGAGGCCCTGGAGGGAGACGGACGCGGCGTCTACACCGGTGCGGTGGGCGCCATCTCCCCTGACGGGACCATGGAGTTCAACATCGCCATCCGGACCGTCTGGGTGGACCGCGACCGGGGCACCGCCGAGTACGGAGTGGGCGGGGGCATCGTCTGGGATTCGGATCCCGACGAGGAATGGACCGAGGTCGAGCACAAGAGCCTCGTGCTGGGGCGGGCCCGGTCCGACTTCCGCCTGCTGGAGACGATGCGGTGGACGGCCGCCGACGGGGTGCTGCTCCGGGAACGGCACGCGACCCGCATGGCCGCCTCGGCCGCCCATTTCGGCTTCGAGTTCGATGCCGCCCGGGTCGACGCCCTCCTGGACGGGGTCACCGGCTCCGGTGGGTCGACCACCGACACCGACCTGAGGCTCCGACTGCTGGGCGCCCCGGACGGCACGCTGGAACTCGAGATCCACGACGCTCCGAGCCCGTCGACCGAACCGTGGGACGTTCCCGTCGACGTGGAGGCCGTGCCCGCCGGGCACGAGTTCCTGCTCCACAAGACCACCATCCGCGAGGTCTACGACGACGCCCGGGCCCGGTTCCCCGGGGCGCCCGACGTCCTCCTGGTCAACGAGGTCGGTCAGGTCACCGAGACGACCATCGGCAACGTGGTCCTGGACCTGGACGGGGACCTGGTCACCCCGTCGGTGTCCTGCGGTCTGCTGTCCGGCACCTTCCGGGCCCAGCTGCTGGCCGACGGGACGGTCACCGAACGACCGGTGGATCGCCGCGACCTGGATCGGGCCGATGCCGTGTGGATGGTCAACTCGGTCCGCGGCTGGGTGTCCATCATCCCGATGACCGACCCGGCAACGGCCTTCAGTGCCGTGGAGCGCCGCTGAGAATCAACCGCGCCGGCGGCGGACCTCTTCGGTGATGGCCGGAATGACCTGGTGCAGGTCACCGATCACCGCGTGACCGGCCCGGGTGACCATGTTGGCTTCCTGATCGGTGTTGATGGCCAGGATGTTCTTGGCCGCCATGGCGCCCACCCAGTGCTGGATGGCCCCCGAGATGCCGCTGGCGATGTAGATCTCCGGCGCGATCCGCGTACCGGTCTGTCCGACCTGGTCGCTGTGGGGTCGCCAACCGTTGTTCGTCACGGCACGTGAGCAACCCACCACGCCGCCCAACTCGGCGGCCAACTCCTCCAGCGGAGCGAACGCCTCGGCCGAACCGACGCCACGGCCGCCACCCACCACCACCGGAGCCGACGACAGGGTGATGCCCCGGGTGAGCACGACCCGGTCGGCCACCACGGTGCGGGCCAGCACATCGTCGAGTTCCGGGGCGAACGGCGCCACGGTGCCCGCCGCGGGCGCCTCGGCGACCACCCCCTCCACCGCGTGATGGGCCACCGTCACCAGGCGGACCTCCGCGGTCAGGGTGACGTCCTCGAGCAACGAGCCGCCCCACTGGACGCGGGTCATGGTCCAGTTCCCCGAACCGTCGCCCGTCGGGTCCACGCTGCGGCAGTTGGCCACAAAGGGCTGATCGAGGCGGGCGGCCACCTGGGCCACCACCTCGTTGCCCCGATCGGTCCCACAGGCCAGCACGGCGGTGGCCCCGGCGCTCCGCACCAACTGGACCACCGTCTCGCCCCACGCCTCGGGACCGAAGTCGGTCAGCAACGGATGGGACGCCACGTGCACGGTGGCTGCTCCGTGAGCGCCCAGACCGGCCGCCGCCGCATCGGCGCCCTCACCGATGACCACTGCGGCCATCTCGAGGCCGGCCGCCGCGGCCAGCGGGCGCCCGAAGGTGAGCGCCTCCAACGAGGCGTCCGAAAGGGCCCCGCGATCGTGGTCACAGATGACGAGGAGGCTCATGCGAGCACCCCCAGTTCTTCGAGAAGGTCCACGACCGCCGAGGCGGCCTCCGGACCGGTTCCCAGGATGATCGTCTCGCTGATCTGTTCCTCGGGGCGGTGGAGGCGCAACCGCACCTGTCCACCGGCCTCGACGGTTCGCTCGTTGGTGTCCACCACGGCCTTCTTGGAGGCCAGGCGACCCTTCATGGTCGGGTACCGGGGAAGGTTGATCCCCTCCTTCACGCCCAGTACCGCCGGCATGGGCACGTTGTAGACCTCGAAGCCGCCGTCGATCTCCCGACGGGCCGAAACGACGTCGCCGGCACCGTCGGCGGGCACCTCGATGCCCTTGATGCCGTTCACGATGGGACGGTCCAGGTGGTTGGCCACCCGTACCCCGACCTGGAAACCACCGGCGTCGGCCGACTCGTTCCCGAACAGGATCAGGTCGAACGCACCGTCGGTCTCCTCGACGGCCGAGATGGCCTCGGCCAGGGCCGTGGCGGTGCGCTGCGGGTCCCAGTCCACATCGTCGATCGGGATCAGCACGAAGTGGTGGGCGCCCACGCTGGCCGCGTAACGCAGCTGCTCCTCGGCCGCCGCCGGACCGAGGGTCATGACGGTGACCTCGCCCCCGTGGGCCTCGGTGAGCTGGACGGCTTCTTCCACCGCGCACTCCTCGTGCGGGCTGGTGGTGAAGCCCAGGTGGGCGGCGTCGACGGTCTGGCCGTCGGCGGTCACGTTGATGCGGGCCCCGGGAGCCGGGACGCGCTTGACACAGACGAGGATCCTCATGGTCGTCGGGTCAGCCCTTCAACCGCGAGTCATCCGGGTCGAACACGGCCCCCGTGGAGGCCACCTTCACCGGGAACAGCTCGTTCATGTACATGACCTGCAGGTCGGTGCCGGCCACGGCCAGATCCCGCGGGAGGTAGGACATCAGCAGGTGCTTTCCGACCGACGGCCCGTAGCCCGCCGAGGTGACCCGACTGACCCGACCGTGGCTGTCGACGATGCGACCGCCGTCGGCGTCCAGGATGGGCTCGTTGCCACCCATCATGTGACGGGCCCGGCCCTGGCCGTCCGTCTGGTCCTCGACGGTGAGGGTGCACATCGAGACCTCGGGATCGCCGGCCTCGCGGGCCGCCAGGTAGGCGTCACGGCCGATGAAGTCGGCGGCCTTGAGCTTCGGGCGGGCCAGGCCGGCCTCCAGCGGGTTGTACTCGCTCTCCAGCTCGGCGCCCATCAGGCGGTAGCCCTTCTCGAGGCGACCCGACGATCCGTACACGCCGCCGCCGGTCGCCCGGATGCCCAGGTCGGCACCGGCCTCCATCAGGGCGTCCCACAGGGCGGGGCCGTTGTCCCACGCCGTGTAGATCTCCCAGCCGGTGTCACCGACGTAGGAGATGCGGAACAACTGGACGGGCAGGCCGGCCACCTCGGCGTCGATGATCGAGCCGTAGGGCGAGCCGTCCTGGCTGAGGTCCTGACCGGTCAGCTGGGACAGCACGGCCGGGGCGTTCGGGCCCCACAGGCCGAGCGTGGTCAGCTCTCGGGTGATGTTGGTGAACGTCACCGAGCCGTCGGTCGGCATGTGACGCCGGGTCCAGAACTCGTCGCGTCCACCGTCGAACACGCCGGTCACGATCCGCATGCGGTCCTCGCCGAGGCGCATCATCGTGAGGTCGGAGTGGAAGCCACCGTCAGGCGTCAGCCACGGGGTGTAGATCGAACGGCCGACGGCCACGTCGACCTTGTTGACGGCCAGGCGCTCCGCGTACTCGATGGCCCCGGGGCCGTCCAGCTCGTAGATCTGGAAGGCGCTCAGGTCGACCACACCGCAGTGCTCGCGCATGTTGAGGTGCTCGCCGGTGGTGATGGGGCTCCACCAGCGGTTGTCCCATTCGACCTCGCGCTCGGCCAGGCCGTAGCGCTCCACGAGGTCGGCGTTGGCGCCGTACCACTGGGGGCGCTCCCACGTCCGGGCCTGGAAGAAGGTGGCGTCGAGGTCCTCCTGGCGGGAGAAGTACGGGCCCACCTCGAGGTTGCGGCGTCCCTCCCACTGCTCGGCCGGGTGGACGATCCCGTAGGTCTTGATGAAGTGCTCGTCGGCCCGGGACCAGATGTGCTCGTCGGAGCGCTCCTGGTCGTAGAAGCGGGCGATGTCGGCGCCGTGGACGTCGATGACCCGGGGGTAGCCGTGGGTCATCCACTCGGCGACCACCTGGGCCATGCCCGGCCCCTCCTTGACCCACACCGCGGCGGCCGACCAGAGGTTTCGCACCTCGGTGGTCTCGCCGAGGCACGGCATGGTGTCGGGGGTCAGCGAGAGCAGGCCGTTGATGGCGTACTTGATCTCGGCGTCGCCCAGCATGTCCATCAACTCGATGGCCGTCTCCATCTGGTCGTCGAAGTCGTCCGGCGTGAACGGCATCTCCGTCGGGGACAGTGCGGCCTCGGCGTTGGACGGGATCTCGTCCGGGT
>JAAZXY010000019.1:0-17841 GCA_014239855.1 Acidimicrobiales bacterium
CCCGGCCTTCCAACTGGACGCCTCACTCATCCACATGAACCGGGCCGATGCGGCGGGCAACGGCCAGTTCCTGGGTCCCGACCTCTACTTCGACGACCTGTTCGCCAAGGCGGCGGCGTCCACCTACATGTCCTGCGAGCAGGTCATCGACACCGGTGACCTGCTGGCTGAGGGGTCGCTCCACACCCTCAAGATCCCCCGACTCTTCGTGGACGGCGTGGTCGAGTCGCCCCGGGGTGCCCACTTCACCGAATGCCCGCCGGACTACGGCCGCGACGAGGCCTTCCAGCGGGCCTACGCGGCCACCGCCAAGGACCCCGAGGCGTGGCGGGCCTTCGTGGACCGCTGGTTGGAGGCCCCCAGCCATGCCGAGTACCTCGAGCGGCTGGATGCCGAAGGGGAGGGGGCCTGAGATGACGAACGATTCCGCAACGGCCACCATTGACGAGATCTGCGCGGTGGCCATCGCCGAGGCCTTCCGGGGCGACGGCGAGATCCTCTGCAACCCGATCGGCACCACGCCGATCATCGGTGGACGCCTGGCCCGGGCCACGTTCGAACCGGCCATGGTGATGACCGACGCCGTGGCGGTGCTGGCTGCCAACCCGCTTTCGGTGGGCGATGACGACGCCGAGCGTCTCGTCGAAGCGTGGATGCCGTACCGCGACGTGTTCGACATCGTCTGGTCGGGTCGTCGACACGTGGTCATGGGCGCCAGCCAGATCGACGCCCACGGCAACCAGAACCTGGCGGCCATCGGCGACTGGCGACGCCCCAAGGCCCAGCTCCTGGGCCTGCGCGGGGCGCCGGGCAACCTGATCAACCACGCCACCACCTACTGGGTACCCAACCACTCGACCCGGTCGTTCGTGCCCAGCGTCGACGTGGTGTCGGGCCCGGGCTACGACCGGGTGGCCCCGTTGTCGGCGGCCATCCGGGCCGGCCATGAGATCCGCCGGGTGGTGTCCAACCTGGCCGTGATGGACTTCGAGGCTCCGGAATCGGACGGAGAGGCCCGTCGGATGCGGCTGCGTTCGGTGCATCCCGGGGTGACGGTCGACGAGGTGGTCGAGGCCACCGGTTTCGATCTGGTCGTGCCCGACGAGGTTCCCGAGAGCCGACTGCCCACCGATGAGGAACTCCACCTCATCCGCGACGTGCTCGATCCCCGGGGCTTCCGCAAGGCCGAGTTCCCCGCCTGACCATGGACCGGTTGACCACGGATACGACCTCGGATCCGACGCCGGTTGACCGGCGCCTGCACACCCGGTTCTGCGACCTGGTCGGCGTCCGGTATCCGATCGTCCAGACCGGCATGGGTTGGGTCGCCGGATCACGACTCACGGCGGCCACCGCACAGGCCGGTGGCCTGGGAATCATCGCCGCGGCCCCCA
Source organism: Acidimicrobiales bacterium (assembly GCA_014239855.1). Lineage (GTDB taxonomy): Bacteria > Actinomycetota > Acidimicrobiia > Acidimicrobiales > MedAcidi-G1 > UBA9410. Next base: position 1,395 of record JAAZXY010000019.1, read on the forward strand.
TGACCTACGACCAGATGGTGGACGCCATTGCCGAGGTGCGCGCCGCGACCGACGCCCCCTTCGGGGTGAACCTGCGGACCGATGCCGCCGACGTGGACCGCCGGGTCGACCACCTGATCGCCGAAGGCGTGCGGGTCGCCTCGTTCGCCCAGGCCCCCGGGCAGGCCATCGTGGAACGTCTCAAGGAGGCCGGGGTGGTCGTCATTCCGACCATCGGCGCGGCCCGCCACGCCGAGAAGGTCGCCGAATGGGGCGTGGACGCGGTGATCGCCCAGGGCGCCGAGGGCGGTGGCCACACCGGTCTGGTGCCCACCTCGATTCTCGTGCCCCAGGTGCTCGATGCTCTCGAGGGCAGCGGCGTGGCCCTGATCGCCGCCGGTGGTTTCACCGACGGTCGCGGTCTGGCCGCCGCCCTGGCCTGGGGTGCCGACGCGGTGGCCATGGGCACCCGGTTCCTGCTCACCGCCGACAGCGACGTGCCCGACGAGGTCAAGTCGGTGTACCTGGCCACCCCGGTCACCGGCACGGTGGTCACCCGGGCGGTCGACGGTGCGCCGCAGCGGGTGGTGGCCACCGACGTGGTGGCCCGCCTAGAACGGTCCCGCGTGCTGGCCTTTCCCCGGGCCGCCCTGAACGCCCTGCGGTTCCGACGCCTGACGTCCACCCCGCTGCGAGAACTGCTGGCCGAGGGGCTGCGCATGAAGCGCTCGTCGGAGATGACGTGGAGCCAGGTGGCCATGGCCGCCAACGCACCGATGCTGACCCGGGCCACCATGGTCGAGGGGCGTTCCGAGGTGGGGATCCTCCCGACCGGACAGGGAGTGGGCGCCATTGCCGAGCTCCCGACGTGTGCCGACCTGATCGCCCGCACGATGGCCGAGGCCACCGCGGCCCTGGACCGGTTGACCGGCCCCCGTGCCGATCCGACCCCGGAAACCGACCCGATCCCGGGGACGTGACGATGGACCTCGACTTCACCACCGACCAGATGGCCTTCCGTGACGAGGTCCGGGGCTGGCTGGCCGACAACATCCCGGCCGAGCCGTTTCCCTCCCTGGACACCCCGGAAGGCTTCGAGCTCCACCGGGAATGGGAGGGCGTGCTGCACGACGCCCGGTTGTCGGTCGTGGCGTGGCCCGAGGCGTACGGCGGCCGCGACGTCGGTCTCGTGGAGTGGCTGCTGTTCGAAGAGGAGTACTACCGGTCCGGTGCACCTGGTCGGGTCAACACCAACGGGATCAGCCTGCTGGGGCCCACCCTGTTCGCCTTCGGAACGCCGGAACAACAGGACCGCTTCCTGCCCCGGATGGCCTCCGGCGCGGAGATCTGGGCCCAGGGTTGGTCCGAACCCGACTCGGGGAGTGATCTGGCGTCCATCTCCACCAAGGGCATCCGCGATGGCGAGTGGTTCGTGCTGGACGGCCAGAAGACCTGGTGCTCGAGGGGCGCGTGGGCCGACTGGATGTTCTGCATCGTCCGGACCGACCCGGACTCCGAACGCCACCGAGGGCTCTCGTACCTGTTGGTGCCGGCCGACGCCGAGGGTCTCGAGCGGCGCCCGGTCGGGCGTCTGGATGGCGAGCCGGCGTTCGCCGAACTCTTCTTCGACGGGTGTCGGGTACACGAGTCGAACCTCCTGGGCGGAGAGGGCGAGGGCTGGAATGTCGCCATGGCCACCACGTCCAGTGAACGGGGCCTGAACCTCCGGGCCCCCGGCCGGTTCCTGGCGGCCGCCGACCGCCTGGCCGACCTGTACCGGGAGCTGTCGGACTCGGGTACCGCGGACGACGGACTGTTGGACGAGGTGGTCCGGGCATGGACCGGCGCACAGGCCTACCGGTGGCAGACCTACCGCACGGCCGCCCACCTGTCCGGGGGTGGCGAACTGGGTGCCGCATCGTCGATGGGCAAGGTCTTCTGGTCCGAACTGGACGTCGAGTTGCACGCCACGGCGCTGCGCCTGCTGGGCGAGCGGGGTGAGCTGGTCGACTCGGCCTCCGGACCGGGAGCCCCGGGAACGGACTGGATGTCGGGCTACCTGTTCAGCCTGTCGGGCCCCATCTACGCCGGCACCAACGAGATCCAGCGCAACATCATCGCCGAGCGGGTGCTCGGCCTCCCCAGGAAGTAGCGGGCGCCACCATGGACTTCACGCTGGGCGGGGATCGGACGCTGTTCGCCGAGACCCTGCGCGACATCCTCGACGACGTCTGCACGGCCGACGCCGTCCGAGCCTCGTGGGACGACCCGTCGGGGGCCGTCGAAGGTCTCTGGGAGACGCTGGCCGAGACCGGCGTCCTGGGCCTCACCGTGCCCGAGTCCCACGGTGGCCTCGGAATGGACGAGGTCGACCAGGTGCTCCTGCTCGAGGAACTGGGCCGGGCGGCCTGTCCGGATCCGGTGGTCGAACACTCGGCGGTCGCCGTGCCGTTGCTGCGAGACCTGGCGTCCACCGCGCTGCAGGAGGAGTGGCTGGGCCGGGCCGCCGAGGGCTCGGCGGTGCTCACCGCCGGTTCGCCGGCCGGCGACGTCAACCGGCCCCTGGTGTTGGCCGGAACCCGAGCCGATCTGGTGGTGCTCGCGGTGGACGGCGCGGTCCACGCCGTTCCGGCCGGATCGGTCTCCGGTCAGCCCCGCGAGAGCGTCGACGGGTCCCGCCGGATGGCCGAGGTCTCGGTCCAGACGTCCGGCGACACGTTGCTCTCCGATGATCCGGCGGCCCTGGTGGCTCTACGGGACCGCGGCGCATGGGCCGCGGCCGCTCAGGCCGTGGGGGTGGCCCAGCGGCTGCTCGACCTGACCGTGGCCTACGTGTCCGAGCGGGAGCAGTTCGGTCGACCGGTCGGTGTCAACCAGGCCGTGAAGCACCACTGTTCGAACGTGGCCATCGCCATCGAGTTCGCCCGTCCCATGGTGCAGACCGCGGCCTGGGCACTGTCCACCGGCCGGATGCCCGATGGCACCACGCCCCCGGGACAGGCCGACGGTGGCCCGTCGATCGCCGCCTCCACGGCCAAGGCCCTGGCGTCGGACGCCGTCGATCAGGCCTGCCGTTCGGCGTTGCAGTGCCACGGCGCCATTGGCTACACCATCGAATACGACCTGCAACTCTGGTTGAAGCGGGGCTGGGCCCTGTCGGCCTCGTGGGGCGATGCCCGTCACCACCACCGTCGAATCGCCGAGGGTCTGGGCCTGGTCGCGTCGTGACCTCGGGGCCGGAGAGCGATCCGCTCCGGGCGGCCGGTATCGACCTGGCCCACGAGGTTCGTGCCCTGGTGGCCGACGTGAATCGTCTGGCTCCCGGTGTGGATGGCCTGACGGAGGCCCGTCGGCTGGTGGCCGAGGCTCGCCGGGGGCTCGAAGGCCCCGAGCGTCGTCGCTGGTACGAGGTGCCGGTCGACGAGATCGACGAGGACCTTGAGGCCCGGTTGCGAATCGAGGCGGGCGACCACAGCCTCTTCAGGGGACGCCGGAACCCGTTGGCGCCCCCGCTGGTGGTGTCGACCGAGACCGATGACGGCGGTCCGTTCGTGGTGGGTTCGGTCCGCCTCGACCGATGTCGGGAGGGGCCGCCGGAACGCCTCCACGGCGGCTATCTGGCCGGCCTGTTCGACGACGTGCTGAGCGGCGTCCCGTCGCTGGTCGACATGGGGCCGGCGGTGACGGCCCGACTGGCCATCCGCTACCGACAGGCCACGCCGCTCGACGTGGACCTCCGCTTCGAGGCCCGGGTGGTACGTCATTCCGGCCGACGCCTGGTGGCCCGTGCCCGCTGCATGGTGCCCGGCGAGGACCGGTCGACGGCCGAGGCCGAGGCACTCTTCGTGGCCGTGGCGGCTCGTTCCCAGGAAGCCGGCCGCCGGGAATCCGGCCCGGCGGAGAGCTCGTGACCCCACCTACCGTGTGCTTCCTGTGCACGGGCAACGCCGCCCGTTCGGTCATGGCCCGGGTCATGTTCGCCGATCGGGCGCCCGACTGGCGGGCCGTGGGCGCCGGCACGCTCGTCTTCGAGGGGTTGCCCATGAGCCAGCGGACCCGTAACGCGCTGGCTGATCATGGATTGGCCGATCCCGACCACCGCAGCCGGCAATTCGGCATTGACCACGAGGCGGCCGACCTCGTGGTGGCCATGGAGCCGTCGCACGTGGCGTGGATCCGCCGTCACCACCCGGCGGCGGCCGGGCGGACGGCGTCGCTCCCACGCCTGGCCCGTGACCTGGTGCCGGGAGATGCCGCAGACCTGGCTGACCGGGTCGGAGCACTGGCTCTCGCCGAGGTCGAGGTCGCCGAGTGGGAGGAGGTCGTCGATCCGGCCGGTGGCGATCAGGTCGACTTCGACACCTGCGCGGTGACCCTCGACGGGCTCGTCGACACGTTGGTGGCTCGCCTCGGTCCCTGCCGGTGAACGCTTCGGCGATCCTTCCTTGGCGGATGCCGGCCCACCGGCGTGACGGCTTTCTGCTGGCCGCCGCCTGCTTCCTGATCGGCATCACCTTCGGCGTGTTCGCCGATTCCTCCGGTCTGAGCCTCGGCCAGGCGTCGGCACTGTCGATCCTCACCTTCACCGGGGCCTCGCAGTTCGCCCTCGTCTCGGTGGTGGCCGGCGGCGGGACGGCGGTCGCCGCGGTGGGGGGCGCCCTGCTGATCGGTGCCCGCAACGGCCTGTACGGGCCGTCGATCGCTCCGTTGCTGCGAGGCGGTCGTGCCCGTCGGGCGTTGTCGGCCCACTTCGTGATCGACGAGACCACGGCCATGGCCACTGCACAGGATGATCCGACACGGGCCCGGGAGGCCTTCTGGACCACCGGGCTGTGGCTGTTCGCCTTCTGGAACGTCGGGACGGTGGTGGGCGTGGTGGCCGGCGGAGCGATGGACGATCCGGGGGCCCTCGGTCTCGACGCGGCGTTCCCGGCGGCCTTCGTGGCGTTGCTGGTCCCGCACCTGCGGACCCGCCCGGGTCAGGTGACCGCCTTCCTGGGCGGGGCCATCGCACTGGTCGCCGTACCGGTCGTCACCGCCGGGCTGCCCATGCTCCTGGCCGCCCTGGCCGTCCCCGTCGGGATGGTGTTACAGAGGCGGTCGATCGGTGGGCGAACGAGTGGTGGGGGCACGCCGTGAGCTGGACGGCCATCCTCATCCTGTCCGGAGGGTGCTACCTGGCCAAGCTGACCGGGGTGGTGGCCGGGGACCGCTTCGCCACGGTGCTGGCACCGGTGACGACGCTGCTTCCGGCGGCTCTCTTCTCGGCCATTGTCGTGCTCATGACGGTGGCCGACGGCACCGCCCTGGTGCTCGACGCCCGTTTGCTCGGGGTGTCGGTGGCCGTGGTGGCCGTCATCCGTCGGGCACCGTTCGCCGTGGTGGTGGGCCTGGCCATGCTGGCCACCGCCGGGCTCCGCCTCCTGGCCTGAACGGGTCAGGCCCGGAACGTGGCGCCCTGCCGCGTACCGGGGGCTGGTCGCGTCTATTTTCGAACCGTGAACGGTGGACCGGCGGATCAACCTGAGATGGACCCTTCGGAGTTCGCGGGTGTCTCGGCGTCGGTGCAGCGGTCGCTGTTGCTGCCCCGACCCCGGTGGCGCGGCGTCATGCACCGGATGGCCGTGCCGTGCTCGGTGGTGGGAGGCGTCGTGCTGGTGGCCTCGGCTCCGGCGGGCCGCGACCGGGTGGGCGCCGCGGTGTTCGTCATGGGCGCCGTGCTGATGTTCTCGGCCAGCGGCCTCGTCCACCTGAGGCGTTGGTCCATCCCCACGTGGGAGGTGCTGTTCCGCGTCGACCACGGGGCGATCTTCGTCCTCATCGCGGCGAGCGCCACGCCGGTCGGGTTGAGCGCGCTCGAGGGCCGGTCGGCCACCCTCCTGCTCTGGGCGGTCTGGATCGGTGCCGCAGTCGGCGTCGGCGTCCGGGTGCTGCCCTTCCACCCGCCGAAGGGCCTCATGAACACCTTGTTCATCGCCCTGGGCTGGGTGCCCATCGTGGTGGCGCCCGACCTGATCCGCTCCCTCAGCCTCACCGAACTGCTCCTGGTGGTCGCCGAGGGGCTCCTGTACAGCGGGGGCGCCCTGATGCTGGGGGCACGCTGGCCCGATCCGTCGCCCGAGGTGTTCGGCTACCACGAGGTCTGGCACACGCTGGTGACCATCGCCGTGGCCCTCCATTTCGTGTTGGTGGGCCTCATCGTCGCCGGATGACCCGGCTGAGCGCGGTGGCCGTCCTCTCCGTGGCGGTCCTCGCGGCGGGCGCCCTGGTGACGGGGTGTGGAGACGAGCCGGTCTCTGATCCCCGGAGGGCCACCACGTGCGCCGAGCTGGTGGAGGCCGGCCGATCCACTGCCGAGGCAGTACTTGACGTCCTGGGCGATCGGACACTTGCTGAGGTGACAGGGGCTGAACTCACCGAGAATGACCCTGCTCGACCATTTGCCGAGGTGGACCGTCTGCTCCGGGCTGACGCGTTCGCCGAACGGGCCGAGGCGTTGGGTTGCGGTGCGGCGGAACTCGTCCGGCGGGCCTGCACCTCCTATCAGGGGCTGTCCGCCGCGGCCCGTGGTGAGGCGGCCCGGGAATTCCTCGCCCCCTACTTTGCGGCCTGTGACTGACCGGCTGCCTGTTTCTGACCGGCTTCTGGGTCTGCCGTGGATCTCGGCGAGACTGGTCCGGTGACCACCGACCCCGATGCCTGGGATCCCCTGCTCGACGACCTGCAGGGGCGGCGTGAGGCTGCCCGGGCCATGGGAGGCGAGGATCGTCTGGCCCGACACCGGGACAAGGGTGGCGGTGGCCGACTCGACGCCCGGGCCAGGATCGACCACCTGCTCGACGCTGGCTCGTTCCGCGAGATCGGCACCCTGGTCGGTACTCCCGCTGGTGACGTGCCGGCCGACGGAATCGTCACCGGATCGGGCATGGTCGACGGTCGACCGGTGATGATCGGCGCTGAGGACTTCACCGTGCTGGGTGGTTCCATCGGCCCGGGCAGCACGGCCAAGCGCCACCGCATCGCCGAGTTGGCCGAACGGGACCGGATGCCCCTGGTCATGCTGCTGGAGGGCGCCGGCCACCGACCGCCGGGCACCGGTGCTGAACCGGGTCGTGCCCCGACCGACCTGCATCAGCAGGCCCGGCTCTCCGGCCGGGTTCCCCTGGTGACGGGCATCCTGGGCCCGTCGGCCGGTCACGGTGCGCTCGTGGCGCCCCTGTCGGACTACTCGGTGATGAGCCGCGATGCCGCGGTGTTCACCGCCGGTCCTCCCGTGGTGAAGGCCGCCCTGGGTGAGGACGTCAGCGTCGACGAACTGGGTGGTCCGGACGTGGCGGTGGCCAGTGGCCTCGTCCACGACGTGGCCGAGTCGGATGGCGAGGCCCTGGATCGGATCCGGACGTGGTTGTCGTTCTTCCCGACCAGTGCCTGGTCGTACCCGTCACGCCTCGAGGGCGACGACACGGGGCCCCGGGCCGTGGACGAGCTGGTGGACCTGATCCCCCGACGATCCACCCGGGGCTACGACGTCCGGCCGGTCGTCGAGTGCCTGATGGATGGCGGCCGCTTCGTGGAGGTCCAGGCCGGCTTCGGCGCATCCATCGTCTGTGGTCTGGCCCACCTCGGGGGCGACCCGGTGGCCGTGGTGGCCAACCAGCCGGCGGTTCGGGCCGGCACCATTGACGTGGCGGCCGCCGACAAGGCGGCCCACTTCATCCAGGTGGCCGACTCGTTCCACCTGCCGCTGGTCTTCCTGACCGACAATCCCGGGGTGCTGGCCGGTACGGCCTCGGAACGGGCCGGGATCCTGCGGGCCGGAGCCCGGATGTTCGCCGCCCAGACCCAGGCCCGCACGGTCAAGGTCCAGGCCACGCTGCGAAAGGCCTACGGCTTCGGTTCGCTGGCCATGTCGATGGTCTCGTTCGACGGGCAGACGGTGTCGGTCGCCCTGCCGGGGGCGACCCTGGGAGCCATGGGCGCACGGGGAGCGGGCGACGCGGTGGGGGCCGACGAGGCGACCGCCGAGGCCATCGCGGCGGCCGAGGCCAACGCCGTCTACCGCTCGGCATCCCGACTGGGTTTCGACGAGGTGGTGGCGCCGGGCGAACTCCGGAACGTCCTGCTGGATGCCGTGGCACGCGGGCTGTCCCGTCGGCAGCAGGCCGCCGAACCGACCGCCCGGACCGCCATCACCCCCTGAACGTCACTCCTGATCGGGCAACCCACCCGGATCGAATATCCCGTGGGCATCGGGGCGGCGTGGTGGCAGGCTGGCCCGGTCTCCGACACGTCCCCGTCCCCAGGAAGACAGAAGGCACATGAGCACCGAACGCCTGTCCCGCCGCATCACCGCCATCGCCGAATCGGCCACCATGGCCGTCGACTCCAAGGCCAAGGCCCTGAAGGCGGCCGGCGAGCCGGTCATCGGCTTCGGTGCCGGTGAGCCCGACTTCTCCACGCCGGACCACATCGTGGCTGCCGCGGTGGCGGCCTGTCAGGACCCGGCCAGCCACAAGTACACCCCGGCCGGCGGCCTTCCGGCCCTCAAGGAGGCCCTGGTCGACAAGACCGAGCGGGACTCGGGCTGGCGCCCCGAGGCGTCACGGATCCTGATCACCAACGGCGGCAAGCACGCCGTGTACAACACGTGCGCCGCGGTGCTGAACCCCGGCGACGAGGTCCTCCTCCCGGCGCCCTACTGGACGACCTACCCGGAGTCCATCGCCCTGGCCGGTGCCACCCCGGTGCCCCTGCCCACCGACACCGCGTCGGGTTTCCGGGTCACCGTCGACCAGCTCGAGGCGGCCCGGACCCCGAACACCAAGGCGCTGTTCTTCGTGTCGCCGTCCAACCCGACGGGGGCCGTCTATCCGGCCGACGAGATCACGGCCATCGGTCGCTGGGCCGTCGAACACGGCATCTGGGTGTTCGCCGACGAGATCTACGAGCACCTGACCTACGACGACCACGTGCACCATTCGATGCGGGCCCTGGTTCCCGAGATCGACGAACAGTTCGTGGCCATCAACGGTGTGGCCAAGACCTACGCCATGACGGGATGGCGGATCGGGTGGATGATCGGACCGGCCGACCTGATCAAGGCGGCCGGCAACCTCCAGTCCCATGCCACCAGCAACGTGGCCAACGTCTCCCAGCGGGCTGCGCTGGCCGCCGTCTCCGGCGACCTCACGGCGGTCGAGGAGATGCGGGCGTCGTTCGATCGTCGCCGCCGGACCATGACCGACATGCTGCGAGCCATTGACGGGGTCGACCTGATGACGCCTCAGGGGGCCTTCTACGCCTTTCCCGACCTCACGGCCTTCCTGGGCCGCGAGATCGCCGGGAGGGTGGCCACCACCACGTCCGAACTGGCGGCCATCATCCTCGACGAGGCCAAGGTGGCCATCGTGCCCGGAGAGGCCTTCGGCACGCCGGGGTACGCCCGTCTGTCGTTCGCGCTGGGCGACGACGACCTGGTCGAGGGCATCACCCGGATGGGCGACCTGCTGAACGGCTGATTGAGCATGGATCCGGTTCGGCCGTACGGCTCCTGGTCGTCGCCCATCAGCGCCGAGCTGCTGGTGGCCGGTGCGGCCGGCCTCGGCGAGGTGTGCGTCGACGGCGGAACCATCTGGTGGTCCGAGTCCCGGCCCGACGAGGGCGGGCGGACCGTGGTGGTCCGGCGAGGCCCCGACGGAACGGTGGTCGATGCGGTGCCGCCGGACGCCGACGTCCGGACCGGGGTCCACGAGTACGGCGGTGGCGCCTGGTGGGCGGCCGACGGCGTCCTGGTGCACAGCGACCGATCAGATGAGCGCCTGGTCCGCCGGGAGCCCGATAAGGCTGACGTCGATCCCCTCGTCCTCACCCCGGAACCCGAGACGGTGCGGGGCCTGCGTTACGCCGACGGACGGATCACCCCAGATGGCCGGTGGTACGTCTGCGTCCGTGAATCCCATCCCGGGGAGGGACCGGTCGGTGAGGGGTCGGAGCCGGCCAACGAGTTGGTGGCCGTGGCCATGGACGGCTCGCAGCAGGTCGAGGTGCTGGTCTCGGGGCCGGACTTCGTGTCGTCACCCCGGGTGTCGCCCGACGGCGGTCGTCTGGCCTGGATCCAGTGGAACCATCCCGACCTGCCGTGGGACGACACCGAACTCCGGGTCGGCGACCTGTCCGCCGCGGGACGACTGACCGACACCCGGCGAATCGGCACCGGGCACCCCGCAGGCCACGACGCGGGGGAGTCCTTCTTCCAGCCGGAGTGGCGAGCCGACGGAGTACTCCACGTGGTCACCGATCGGGACGGCTGGTGGCACCTGTATCGGGTCGCCCCGGACACCGACACGCTGGAGCAGCTGACCACCGGCACCTTCGAGGTGGCCACCCCCCAGTGGGTGTTCGGGCTCTCCCGGTATGCGTTCGCCGGAGACGACATCTGGTTCGCCCGTCGGGAGGGAGGCGTCGACCGGTTGGCGGTACTCGATGCCGACGGAATCGTCGCCGAGGTTGAACCGCTGGAGTCGTCGACGCCCGCCACCTCGATCGGATCCCTGAGGGCGCATGCCGACGGTGTGGTCCTGGTCGCCGCGTCGTGGACCACCGAGCCGGCACTGGTGGCCGTCGACCACGGTGGGTCCGAAATGCTCCGGGCGCCCCGTGACCTCGGGTTGGACCCGGGATGGCTCCCGGTGCCCGAACAGGTCACCTTCCCCACCTCGGACCCGACGGGGGTGGGCGAGCAGGCCCATGCCGTCGTGTACCCGCCGACCAACCCCGGGTACGGGGTCCCGGCCGATGAACTACCCCCGCTCATCGTGTTGGTTCACGGTGGGCCGACGGGTTCGGTTCGGACGCAGTTGCAACTCGCCGTGGCCTTCTGGACCAGCCGGGGCTTCGCGGTGGCCGACGTCGACTACCGGGGCTCCACCGGATACGGCCGGCCCTACCGGCACCGGCTCCGAGGTGGATGGGGCGTACTGGACGTCGACGACTGCGTGGCCGTGGCGAGGTACCTGTCCTCCGGTGATCGTCCGAAATCGGGAAGGGTGGACGGTGACCGTCTGGCCATCCGCGGGGGGAGTGCCGGTGGATTCACCGTGCTGGCCGCCCTGACCTTCCACGACGTCTTCACCGCCGGAGCCAGCCGCTACGGAATCGCCGACCTGGCCGCGCTGGCCGCCGACACCCACAAGTTCGAGGCCCGCTATCTGGACCGTCTGGTCGGACGCTGGCCCGAGGACGAGGTCGTCTACCGGGAGCGGTCGCCCATCCACCACGTCGACCGGCTCTCGACGCCGCTCCTCCTCCTGCAGGGCTCCGAGGACCGGGTGGTCCCTCCCTCCCAGGCCCACGCCATGGCCGACGCCCTGGCCGGCCGGGGTGTGCCGTGCGAGCTCATCGAGTTTCCGGACGAGGGTCACGGGTTCCGGAAGGCCGCCAACGTGGTGCGGGCGCTGGAGGCCGAACTGGCCTTCTTCGCCGCCCGGTTCGGATTCCCGGTCGCCTCGGACTGAGGCCGGCCCGGGGTCGGGACCCGGGCTACCTGACCGGAACATGTGCGACGGATCGCACACCGAAAGGAGTGGGCCAACAGTTCACCCATCGGCCACCATGGGGCCATGGCACGAATCCTGGTCACCGAAGAAATCGCCGAGTCGGGACTGGAGAGACTGCGGGTCGCCGGTCACGAGGTCGACGTCCGGCTCGGACTCGACGCTGCCGACCTTCCGGCCGCCCTCGACGGCGCGGCCGGACTGATCATCCGCTCGGCCACCCAGGTCACCGCCGAGGTCCTCGAGTCGGTGACCGGGCTCCTGGTCGTGGGTCGGGCCGGCATCGGCCTCGACAATGTCGACGTCCGTACCGCCACCCAGCGGGGCGTGATGGTCGTGAACGCGCCCATGTCGAACTCGGTGTCGGCGGCCGAGCACACCATGGCCCTCCTGCTGGCCCAGGCCCGCAACATCCCCCAGGCCCATGCCGACCTGGTGGCCGGTGAGTGGAACCGCTCCTCGTGGACCGGTGTCGAGCTGTCCGACAAGGTCCTGGGCATCATCGGTCTGGGACGCATCGGCCGGATGGTGGCCGAACGGGCCACGGCCTTCGGGATGCGATGCGTGGCCCACGATCCGTTCGTGTCGGCCGACAGCGCCCGCCGGGCCGGAGTCGAACTCCTCGAACTTGAGGACCTCATGGCCACCTCGGACTTCGTGACCCTCCACCTGGCCCGCACCCCGGAGACCGTCGGCCTGCTGGACGCCGAGATGCTGGGGCGTTCCAAGCCCGGCCTCCGACTGGTGAACGTGGCCCGGGGCGGGATCATCGACGAGCAGGCGTTGGCCGACGCGGTGCAGGCCGGGACCGTGGCCGGAGCGGCCATCGACGTGTTCGAGACCGAGCCGGTCATCGTCGACGGCCGTCCCGTCTCCCCCCTGGTCGGGCTCGAAGGGGTGATCGTCACGCCGCACCTGGGGGCCAGCACGGCCGAGGCCCAGGACAAGGCGGGAACCACCATTGCCGAACAGGTCGAGTTGGCTCTGGCCGGCGACTACGTGCCGTTCGCCGTGAACGTCGACGTGGGCGACGCTCCCGACGCCATCCGGCCGTTCGTGCCGCTGGCCGAACAGTTGGGCGCCCTGTTCGGTGCCCTCTTCGGTTCGCATGCCGACCGGCTGCCCGATCGTCTCGACGTGGAGTTCCGGGGCGAGGTGGGTGACGTCGACGACCGTCTGGCCACCCTGGCCGTCGTCAAGGGCCTGCTGGACCGGGTGGTGGCCGAGGCGGTCACCTACGTCAATGCAGCCGAGATGGCCGCCGAGCGGGGCCTGGAGGTCCGGACCATCTCCACCACCGAGTCACCCGACTTCCGGAACCTCATCACGCTGCGTTCCGGTGACCACTCGGTGGCCGGCACGCTGGTCGGTCTCCGGGGCGAGCCGCGTCTGGTGATGGTCGACGATCACGTCATCGACCTGCCGCCGTCGGACCACATGGTGGTGGTGCGGAACCGGGACCAGCCGGGAATGATCGGCGTGGTGGGCACGGCGCTCGGCGAGGCCGGCGTGAACGTGTCGGACATGGCGGTGGGCCACGCAGGCGACGGTCCGTCGGCGCTCATGGTGATGTCGACCGACGCGCCGGTGCCGGTCGACGTGCTCGACGGGCTGCGGGGGCACGACGGCATCGTCTCGGTCCGGGCCCTCGATCAGCGTTGATCCACCGGCCGGTGTCACGGCCCGACGAACAAGGTTGCGATCGGTCGGGCGGACCCGTCTACACTGGAACGTGATGCGACCGATCCTCGACCTCCTGCTGCTGACCTAGGGCCGACGCCTTCCATAGCGTTCGCCCGAACCTCCTGCGCCCTCCGGGCCGGGGGGTTTCCTGCTTTTCAGGGTCGGGTTCCGGTTCCAGCCGCCAGACAGACCATCCACCAGACAGACCAACCACCAGACAGACCAACGACAGGGGCCGCTCCGCCGGCCCGGGAAACGAGCACCAGCCATGAGCCAGAGCACGAGCTCCGATCGGGTGATCATCTTCGACACCACACTCCGTGACGGCGAACAGTCGCCGGGTATCTCCCTGGACGTGGGCGAGAAGCTGGAGATCGCCGAGCAGCTGGCCCGTCTGGGCGTGGACTACATCGAGGCCGGTTTCCCCATCGCCAGCCAGGGCGACTTCGAGGCCGTACACGCCATCGCCTCGTCGATCGAGGGCCCCACCATCTGCGGTCTGTCGCGCACCGCCCACAAGGACATCGACCGTTGCTGGGAGGCCATCGAGCCGGCGGCCAGTCGTCGCATCCACACGTTCATCGCCACCAGCCCCACCCACATGGAACACAAGCTCAAGATGAGCCCCGACCAGGTGCTGGCCGAGGCCATCTCGGCGGTCACCCGGGCCCGGGAGTACACCGACGACGTGGAGTTCAGCCCTGAGGATGCCTCGCGGTCGGACTTCGACTTCATGTGCGACGTGCTCCAGGCCGCTGTCGATTCCGGCGCGGGCACGCTGAACATCCCCGACACCGTCGGCTTCGCCACCCCATCGGAGTGGTCGGAACGCATCCGGGCCATCCGTGAGCGGATCACCGGCGACTACGTGATCTCCACCCACTGCCACAACGACCTCGGCCTGGCCGTGGCCAACTCGTTGGCCGCCGTGGAGGCCGGGGCCCGCCAGGTCGAGTGCACCATCAACGGCATCGGCGAGCGGGCCGGCAACGCGGCCATGGAGGAGATCGTCATGGCCCTACGGACCCGCCCGGATTCCTACCCCGGCCTCGAGGTGGACATCCGCACCGAGGAACTGGCGAAGTCCAGCCGCATCGTGAGTCGGCTCACCGGCTACCCGGTGCAGTACAACAAGGCCGTGGTGGGGCGCAACGCCTTCGCCCACGAGGCGGGCATCCACCAGCACGGTGTGCTCAACGAGCGCACCACCTACGAGATCATGGATCCGGCGGCCGTGGGCCAGGGCGAGAGCCAGTTGGTGCTGGGTAAGCACTCGGGGCGCGCCGCCTTCCGTGATGCACTCCAGAAGTTGGGCCATGACATCCACGGCGACGCCCTCAACTCGGCGTTCCTCCGGTTCAAGGAACTGGCTGACCGCAAGGTGCAGCTCAGCGACGCCGATCTCGAGGCGTTGGCCATTGAGGAGGTGGGTGGCAGCGTCGACCACGCCTACGAGTTCGTGAGCCTCGAGGTGCGTGGTGGCAGCATCGGTACGCCGACGGCTGACCTGGTCATGCGGGTCGGCGGCGACGAGGTCTCGGTGTCAGGCGAGGGCGACGGCATGGTCGACGCCTCGTGCTCGGCCATCAAGGAGGCCACCGGTGCCGCCGGTCGGATGACCGACTACAACGTCACTTCGGTGACCGGTGGCGTGGATGCGCTGGCCGACGTGGCCCTCACCTTTGAGAGCGTCGAGGGCGTGAAGGTCTCCGGGCGGGGACTCTCCACCGACGTGGTCGAGGCCTCGGCCCGGGCCTTCATCGGGGCCCTCAACAAGATCGCCCGCATCCGCGATTCGGGTGAGGACCCCAACGCCGTGGATCGCCCCGGCCGCCTGACCTGAGAGTGACGCGACGACCATGACGGAGGCACTCGACGGCGAGTTCCCGCTCCGGACCTTCCTCGACTTCACCATCGGGGACGGCCCGGACGGCCTGCCGGGTTCGGCCACCGCCGCGCTCGACGTCGATGAGCGACACCTCAACCCCAACGGGGTCGTGCACGGCGGCGTGGTGTTCACCCTGGTGGACACGGCCATGGGCCGGGCCACCATGTCGATCCTCGACGAGGGGATGATCTGCGCCACCATCGAGGTCTCGGTCCGGTTCCTGCGCCCGGCCACCGGCGGCCGACTGGTGGCCACCGTGTCGGTGCTCAAGCCGGGCCGGCGCATCGTCCACCTGGAGGGCCGGGTGCTCATGGAGGGCGACGACCGACCGGTGGCCTCGGTCCAGGGCTCGTTCGCCGTGTTGGAGGCCTGACCGGGATCGACGGATCCGGTCCGACCCGGGGCGGACCTCAGCCGAGCGGGACCACCTGTCGACGGGACAGGTCGGCCCACGCGTTCTCCTGGATGCGTTGCCGGGAGTAGGACCAGAGACCGTCGCCGATGACCAGGGTGCGCTGGATGGGTTGGACGTGCCCACCGTCGGGCCAGCACACCACGACGTCGTGGTCGGTGGGAAGCGTCTCCGGGTCGACCCCGAACTCCTCGGCCCACCACTTGGATTCCCCGCGCGGCATGGGCTCGCACCAGTGGCCACGCATCGAGGTGGCGGCATCCGGGTCGCAGACCATGACCACCGGGGCGTCGCCGTCGGCCGCCGACACCACCGGACAGGGGGGCACGGGATCGATCTGGTCGGTGTCGCGGTGGTCGATGCGTCCCTCCTCGACGATGCCGGTGTCGGACACTCCGAGCACCACCGCGCCGTGTTCGTCGGCCCGCCAGTCGTCGAAGGGCAGGACGGCCCGTCCGTCCCACCACAGGAAGGCGTGGTGGTCCCACTCGGCACCGCTGTGTCCGCCGCCCGGCGACCAGGTGGCCAGGTCGACGGGGGCGTCGAGGTCCGACACGTCGAACAGGGTGACCTTGGTGCCGGTGGTGCGGCCCTCGTCGGTGGCCTCCTGGCCGATGCCCAGGATCCGGTCCGGTCCGACCGGGTGGAGGTAGCCGGAGTACCCGGTGATCTTCAGCTCGCCGCGCACCACCGGCGCCGTGGGGTCTGACAGGTCCACGGTGTAGAAGGGATCGGTCTGGCGGAAGGTGACCACGTAGGCCACGTCGCCGACGTACCGCACGGCGAAGATGCGTTCACCGCGACCCATGTCGCCGACCTGGCCCACCACCTCCAGGGCGCCGTCCAGGGGGGCCATGACCGACACCATGGACTCGGCGTCCTCGTCGAAGCGCCAGGTCGATGCGTCCCTCCTCGACGATGCCGGTGTCGGAC
>JAAZXY010000019.1:17851-37854 GCA_014239855.1 Acidimicrobiales bacterium
GGGGACCTGACCGGAGGCGGTGTAGGCGGTCCGGGCCGGATCGGTCACGTCGAACTGGTGGATGGCCGTGTCCCAGTTGCGGTCCCACCAGGACCGTTGCTGGTCGTCGGCCAGTACGTCGGGATCGATCCAGGCGTTGGTCGACACGTAGAGGTGCTCGTTCCCGGCGTAGACCGTCGACCCCTCGGCCAGGACGGCCGTGGTAGCCGGGCGACCAAGTGGTTCGGCCATCGGCACGGTGAGCACCGACAGGGTGGACAGGCCGGCGAACGTGACGGGCCGGGACACGTCGGTGCACTCGTGGAGTGGTCCGTCGACCACCGTGCCGTCGGCCGATTCGAGTACGAATCCGGGCATCCAGTCGGCCAGCGTGGTCTCGGCCACCACCTCCTGGTTGAACCGTCGGGCCCGCTCCTCGCCGTTGGTGTTCTGCGGGTACACGAACGGGAGCTGGTCGGGAGGCGTGGCCACCACGACCCGGGCCGAGCCGCCGACCAGTCGGGTGGACACGTGGTAGCCCTCGACGGTCAGCACGTTGGCGATCTGCAGGTCGGTCGGGTCCGAGAGGTCGACCTCGATGAGGCTGGTCAGTTGCTGCCAGCTCCCGTCGGACACGAGGCTCGAGAACGCCGGTCGGCGAGCCGAGTCGCCGTCGACGTACGTGTCGGCAATGAGCAGGATCCGGTCGCCGGCCAGCAGCATCTGACGGCTCCAGTGGCCCTTGATGCGGACGGAGTCGGTCAGCGTGGCTTCCCCGCCGGAGACGTCGATGTGGTGGAGCCGGTCGTCCTCGATGACCAGGATCCGGCGGCCGTCGGTCTTGATGAGGTCGGGTTCGTCGATGCCCAGTTCCTGGACGTTGGTCCCCGAGTAGTCCTGTCCCTCGACGAGCGCCCCTCCGTCAGACCCTCGGGTGCTGGCAACGGCACTTCCGGCATCCATCGAGTCCTCGGTCATGACGGCCGACTCGAGCACCGGCATGCCGTAGCCGCCCCCGCCCAGCCCGTAGGGGCCGACCCGCTCGGCGGCCTCGGACCGCAGGTGGACCAGCAACTCGTCACAGGCCGTGAAGGCCACCAGACCGGCCGTCAACTCGGTGTCGGTGACGTCCACGACACCGGTCGTCGTGGTGCGGCCCCCGGTCAGTCCGGGACCCTCGGGGTCCTGTCCGCAGGCGCCGGCCAGCAGGGCCAGCGCCAGGAGGGAGCCCGGCCCGGCACCCCGGAGGGGCCTGCGGGTTCGTGGACGGATCACGCGGTGGTGGGCAGCCAGGCGGGACGGGTGGCCTCGAAGCCACTGATGTCGCTCTCGTGACGTAGCGAGATGCCGATGTCGTCCAACCCCTCCAGGAAGCGTTCCCTGGTGGAGGCCTCCAGCGGGAACGAGCACGAGATGCCGGCGTCGGGCGCCTCGAGTGTCAGGGCGGCCACGTCGACGGTGATGACCAGGTCGGGGTCGGCCTCCACGGCGTCGAGCAGGGCGGCGCCCACCTCCTCGGACACCTGCACCGGCACCAGGCCGTTCTTGGTGCAGTTGTTGCGGAAGATGTCGGCGAACCGGGGGGAGACCACGGCACCGAACCCGTACTGCTGGATGGCCCACACGGCGTGCTCACGCGACGAGCCGGTCCCGAAGTTGGGCCCGGCCACCAGCACCACGGCCTCGGAGTAGCGGTCGTCGTTCAGCACGAAGTTCCGGTCGTCGCGCCACTCGGAGAACAGGCCCTTGTCGAAGCCGGTGCGTTCCACCCGCTTCAGCCAGTCGCTGGGGATGATCTGGTCGGTGTCCACGTCGGAACGACGTAGCGGCACCGCGGTGCCTGAGACGATCTGTACGGCTTCCATGGTCGTGCTCCTGTTCGGCTTCCGGTCAGGCCAGGTCGTCCGGCGTGGCGAACGTGCCGGCGATGGCGGTGGCCGCGGCGACGGCCGGCGATACGAGGTGGGTACGTCCGCCCCGGCCCTGTCGACCTTCGAAGTTGCGGTTGCTGGTGCTGGCGCACCGTTCGCCGGCCACCAACTTGTCGGGGTTCATGGCCAGGCACATCGAGCAGCCCGGTTCCCGCCAGTCGAAGCCGGCCTCGATGAACACCTCAGGAAGGCCCTCGGCCTCGGCCTGGCCCTTGACGACCCACGAACCGGGCACCACGAGAGTGCGGATGCCGTCCTTCACCCTGCGGCCCCGGGCCACCTCGGCGGCCGCCCGGAGGTCCTCGATGCGGCTGTTGGTGCATGAGCCGATGAACACCGTGTCGACGGCCACGTCGCGGATCGGCGTGCCGGCGGTGAGGCCCATGTACTCGAGCGCCCGGGCCGCCGACTCCTGCTGGCTCGGCTCGTCGAACGAGGCGGGGTCCGGGACGTCGCCGTCCATTCGCATGACCTGGCCGGGGTTGGTGCCCCACGAGACGTGGGGGGTGATGTCGGCCCCGTTCAGCACGATCTCGTGGTCGAAGGTCGCGCCCTCGTCGGTGACCAGCGTGCGCCAGTCGGCCACCGCGGCGTCCCAGTCGGCACCCGACGGGGCGTGGGGTCGTCCGGCCAGGTACTCGAAGGTGGTGTCGTCGGGGGCGATCAGGCCGGCCTTGGCACCCGCTTCGATGGACATGTTGCACACGGTCATCCGGCCTTCCATGGAGAGGTTTCGGATCACCTCGCCCCGGTACTCGATGACCGAACCGATGCCGCCCCCGGTGCCCAGTCGCCCGATGATGGCCAGGATCACGTCCTTGGCCGTGGAGCCCTCGGGGAGCGTGCCGTTGACCGTGACGGCCAGCGTGCCGGGTCGCTGCTGGGGGAGGGTCTGGGTGGCCAGGACGTGCTCGACCTCGCTGGTCCCGATGCCGAAGGCCAGGGCGCCGAACGCCCCGTGGGTGCTGGTGTGGCTGTCGCCGCACACCACCGTCATGCCGGGGAGCGTCAGGCCCTTCTCGGGACCGATGACGTGGACGATGCCCTGGCCGGGATCGCCCATCGGATAGTTCTTCACCCCGAACTCGTCGCAGTTGGCCCGCAGGGTCTCGATCTGGGTCCGGCTCACCGGATCGGCGATGGGCTGGTTGATGTCGGTCGTGGGAACGTTGTGGTCCTCGGTGGCCACCGTCAATTCAGGGTGGCGGACCCGGCGACCGGCCATTCGCAGACCATCGAAGGCCTGAGGCGACGTGACCTCGTGGACCAGATGGAGGTCGATGAACAGCAGTTCGGGTTCGCCGTCGGCAGCCCGCACCACGTGGCGGTCCCACACCTTCTGGCTGAGGGTCCTGGGGGCGTCGGAACCGGACATGGTTGCTCCTCGGGAGGGTCGCTCCACGGTGTGCCCTGACGGGGAGGGTCAGGTGGTCGATCGGGTCCGGTCAGGATACGGGGCCGGACCGTCGCCGGACCGTCGGTCTGATCGGGTCAGGTCCCCGGATCGGGGGAGCGCGGGTCAGGCGTCCCGGGAACGGGCCTTGTCGATCAGGTCCAGTGCGCCCTGGACGTCGAGTTCGCCGGTCTCGGTGACCAGTGAGCCTCCGGCGCTGATCGCCACGGCGGCCGGATGACCGAAAATGCCGAACCGAATGTGGACCAGGCCGTCGTCAGCGATGTTGGGAAACCCGCTGATTCCCCATTCGGTGGCTGTGGCCAGGGCGTAGTCCATCTCGTCGGAGGGAATGGTGGAGACGCCGATCACGGTGACTCCCGGGAGGGTGCTCAACTCGGCGACCGCCGAGCTCTCCTTGCGGCAGGACGCTCAACTGGGTGCCCAGAACCAGAACAGGACGTCCTTCCCGGCCACGCTGGTTCCGTCAAAGGGATCCCCACCGATCAGGGTGGCCGTGAACTCCAACTCGAACGGAACCTCATACGGCGCC
This sequence comes from Acidimicrobiales bacterium, assembly GCA_014239855.1. GTDB lineage: Bacteria > Actinomycetota > Acidimicrobiia > Acidimicrobiales > MedAcidi-G1 > UBA9410. The sequence goes on from JAAZXY010000019.1 coordinate 21,708, forward strand.
GGCTCCTCTGGCTCAGACGGCTCCGTGGCCGCCTCGGCCGGCGCAGCTGGCGCCTGTTCCTCCGAAACGGGGTCGTCGGTCGAACTCCCGTCGGACCCGTCCTCATCGGCGGACACGACGGTCGTCGGGGTTTCGTTCTCGTCGGATGACTGGGTGGAGGGCTGGTCTTCGGTGGGCTCGGCGGTGGTGGACGGGCTTTCAGATGGTGCGGCGGTCGGGGGGGCGGCGGCCGTCGTCGTTGCGACAGCAGCGACGGACGACGTGCCGGCGGCCGCCCCGGTCGTGGGGGCAGCGGCGGCGCTGGGCGTGGCGCTGGGGGCGCCGGAAGAACAGGCGGCGGCCAGGAGGGTCAGGGCCACGAGGATCCCGACGTTTCGCCTCACGCCATGACCCTAGGCGGGGTACCGTCGATCGGGTGAGCACGAGGATGTTGATCATCTCCGCACTCCTGTGCGGCATGGCCCTGCTGGTGGCCTTCACCGTGCAGGTGGTGGTGGCCCCGTGACCCGACCCATGGTGATGGGCCTCGGTGGTTCGTCGCTGGTCCAGCACGATCTCGTGGTCATCGGTGGCGGCCCCGCCGGATACGCGGCGGCCCTGTACGGAGCGGCGGCCGGTCTCGACGTGGGGCTGGTCGAGGAGCACCTGTTGGGTGGCACCTGTCTGCACGTCGGGTGCATCCCCGCCAAGGAACTCCTGGAGACGGCGTCGGTACTTCGGACCGTCCGGGATGCGGGCACGTTCGGGGTGGTGGTCGGTGACGGGGGGCCGGGCGAGGGTGGGCCCACGGTCGACCTCGCGGTGAGCCAGGTCCGAAAACAGAAGGTCATCGACGGTCTGGCCAAGGGGGTGGCGTCGCTCCTCAAGGGCCGGAACGTCACCGTCTACGACGGGACCGGCCGGCTGAGCGCCGCCCACGTCGTGTCGATCGACCATGGCGAGGGTGATCCCACCCTGGTGGTGGCCGCGCACATCGTGCTGGCCACCGGGTCGACGCCCCGGACCATTCCCGGCTTTGAGATCGACGGCACCCTGGTGGTGACCAGCGACGAACTGCTGTCCATCGACCGGGTTCCCGACCGGGTGGCGGTGATCGGCGGCGGGGCCATCGGCTGCGAGTTCGCCTCGATGCTCTCGGACTACGGCTCGGCCGTCACCCTGCTGGAGGCGGCCCCGGAGATCCTGGTGGGCTGTGACGCCGATGTGGCCACGGCCATCAGGCGGTCCTTCCGGCGCCGGAAGATCGACGTCCACGTCGGGACCGCGGTCCACGGCCACCAGCCCACCGGCGACGGAACCACCGTGGTCTCCTTCGGCCCGATGGATGAGGCCGACGCCGGATCGGTCACCGAGTTGTCCGCAGTTGAGTTGGAGGTGGACCTGGTGGTGGTCTCGGTGGGTCGCCGTCCCCGCGGCGACTCGGCGGGGCTCATCGGTACCCGGGTGACCGTCGACGATCGTGGCTTCGTGGAGGTCGACGACCGACTCCGAACCGGCGAGCCCGGCGTCTACGCGGTGGGCGACGTGGTGGCCACCCCACAGTTGGCCCACGTGGGCTTCGCCGAGGGCATGTTCGTGGTGGGCGACCTGCTGGGTGAGTCGCCGAGGCCCATCGATCCCGCCACCGTGCCGTGGTGCATCTACAGCCACCCCGAGGTGGCGTTCGCCGGGTTGACTGAGGCGGCGGCCATCGAGGCAGGCCATGACGTGGTGGTGAGCAGCCACCGGTTCGTCTCCAACGGACGGGCCATGATCCTGGGCGAGACCGACGGCCTGGTGAAGGTGGTGGCCGAGAAGGACGCCGACGGCCGGGCCGGACGGATCCTGGGCGTCCACATGGTCGGCCCATGGGTCACCGAACAGCTCGGACAGGGCTACCTGGCCGTGAACTGGGAGGCCACGGTCGACGAGGTGGCGGCCTTCATCCAACCCCATCCGACGCTCAGCGAACTCTTCGGCGAGACGGTGTTGTCGCTGACCGGCCGCGCTCTGCACGGCTGACCGGGAGCACGATCGACATGACGGACGTCCTCCTCCCGCAGCTCGGCGAGACGGTCACCGAGGGGACCATCACCCGCTGGTTCGTGGGTGTCGGAGAGTCGGTGGCCGCCGACCAGCCGCTGTACGAGGTCTCCACCGACAAGGTCGACTCCGAGGTGCCGTCGCCGCTGGCCGGCGTGCTGGCCGAGATCGTGGCCGGCGAGGGTGCAGTGGTGGCCGTCGGCGCCCTCCTCTGCCGCATCGACCCCGTTGACTCCACCAGCGTGCCAGCCGCCGACCCGGCCCCGGCCGCTGCGTCTACGCCAAAGACATCGGCCGATACCGGGTCGGCGACCGTTTCCGGCCAGCCCGGTGCCGGTGCCGATTCGACCGACGGCATTGCGCCAGCTGCGGCGGGCGGAGTGGTGCCGGCATCGGGCGGTGTGCGCGGTAGGGCTTCGTCGGGCAGGTTGCTCTCGCCCGTGGTGCGGCGGTTGTTGTCGGAGAATGGGGTGGATCCGGCCCGGGTGACAGGGACCGGGGTGGCCGGGCGTATCACGCGGGCCGACGTCGAGCGGTTCCTGCGGGACAACCCGGGCCGGGCCGAACCGTTCGACGGGATCCGTCGGGCCACGGCCCGCCACATGGTGGCGTCCAAGGCCACGTCGCCCCACGTACTCACCGCCATGGAGGTCGACTTCACGGCGGTCGACGTCGTCCGGTCGGCCGAGAAGGAGGCCTGGCGGGCCGCCGAGGGCACCAGCCTCACCCACCTTCCGTTCATCGTCTCGGCGTTGTGCGACGCGCTGGCCGAGTTTCCGAGACTGAACGCCTCGGTGGGCGACGACGAGCTCATCGTCCACGGCACGGTCAACCTGGCGGTGGCCGTCGACCTGGACTTCCAGGGTCTGGTGGCCCCGGTGGTCCGCGGTGTCGACGAGCGATCCATCCAGGACGTGGCCCGTTCGATCGTCGACGTGGCCAACCGGGCCCGCAGCCGGTCCCTGGCCCCCGACGACCTGGCCGGTGGGACGTTCACGGTGACCAACCCCGGTCAGTACGGCACGTTGTTCCAGTTTCCGATCATCAACCAGCCCCAGGTGGCCATCCTCTCGACGGACGGCATCTCCCGGCGTCCCTCAGTGGTCGTCGACGAGGACGGGAACGAGTCGATCGAGGCACGATCGCTGGGCGTGCTCGCTCTGGCCTGGGACCACCGGGCCTTCGACGGGGCCTACGCGGCGGCCTTCCTCCGGACGATGAAGCGCACGCTGGAAGGCGCCGACTGGGCTTCTCGTTGGGCGGCCGGTTGGGTGGCCGGCGCTGGCCGGTGAGCACGATCCCTGACGATCCAGCCACTGCCGATCGGCCGTTCCGGGTCCGATGGCTGGGGCGGGTCCGCTACCGCGATGCCCTGGCCCTCCAACAGCGGGTCCACTCCGGGTCGTCGGCTGCGCCCCAGGACCACCTGTTTCTGCTGGAGCACCACGCCGTCTACACGCTCGGGCTGCGGGCCAGCCTGGATCACCTGCTGGCTCCGGCGGCCGAGATCGGTGCCGAGGTGGTGCAGGCCGACCGGGGCGGCGACATCACCTATCACGGACCCGGCCAACTGGTCGGCTACCCGTTGCTCCACCTTCCGGGAAAGCGGGGTGGCGGGATGGCCGACACCGCGGCCTACGTCCGGTCCGTGGAGGAGGTCGTGATGGCGGTGTGCCGCGACCTGGGCCTGACCGACGTGGGTCGCCTGGACCGGTACCCGGGGGTGTGGGTGGAACCCGAGGGGGACCGGCCCCGCAAGGTGGCGGCCATCGGCGTGAAGCTCACCCGGAGCCGGACCATGCACGGCTTCGCCCTGAACGTGGCGCCCGACCTGACCCACTTTGACCGGATGGTGCCGTGCGGGATCACCGAGTTCGGGGTGACCTCCCTGGCGGCCGAGGGGATCGACGTGACCATGGCCGAGGTGGTGGACCGTGTGGCGGCGCGTGCGGCCGAGCAGTGGGCGGCCGGCCCGGTGGATCGGGCCGACGTGACCCGATCTTCGAGGGAGCGGCTCGACCTCAGCCCGTTCAGTCGAGGAGCGGGGCCCGGAGCGGTTCCGATTCCGGTTGACGGTCGGGTGGGGCGCAAGCCGGCGTGGATGAGGGTGCCGCTGGACACCGGCCCCGGCTACCGACGTCTGAAGTCGTTGATGCGTGAGCAGCGTCTGACCACGGTGTGCGAGGAGGCCGGTTGTCCGAACATCTCCGAGTGCTGGAACGACGGCACGGCCACCTTCATGATCAACGGCGAGCGATGTACCCGGGCCTGCGGCTTCTGCCTGGTCGACACCCGACGGCCCGATGCCCTCGACCCCGACGAACCACGCCGGGTCGCCGAAGCGGTCGTCGAGATGGGGTTGTCGCACGCCGTGGTCACCGCGGTGGCCCGGGACGACCTGGCCGACCATGGGGCCGGTGCCTTCGCGGCGACCATCGACGCCATCCGGAACGCCGACCCGTCGACGGCCGTCGAGGTGTTGATTCCCGACTGTCGGGGCGACGTCGAGGCGTTGTCGATCATCTTCGCGGCCCGTCCCGACGTGCTGAATCACAACGTGGAGACGGTGGCCCGTATGCAACGCCGGGTCCGACCGTCGGCGTCGTATGCCCGGAGCCTCTCGGTCCTGGCCCGGGCCGGAGCGGCCGGCCTGACCACCAAGTCGTCGATCATGGTCGGGATCGGTGAGACCGACGACGAGGTCGACGGCTGCCTGGCCGACCTGGCTGCCGTGGGCTGCGACATCGTGACCATCGGCCAGTACCTCCAACCGACCACCACCCACCTGCCCATCGACCGGTGGGTGGCTCCGGCGACGTTCGACCGGTGGAGCGAAGTGGGTGAGGCACTGGGCATCGGCCACGTGGAGGCCGGCCCGTTGACCCGCTCCAGCTACCACGCCCGTCAGGCGGCCAAGAGGGTGGCCAAGAGGGCGGGGAGCCCCGTACCGGTGGCCCTGTCGGGCCGGCGCTGACCCCGGCCCGTGGGCACCGCCGGTAACCGGGCCCCATAGTCTGGCCGGGTGTTCCAGCAGCGACTCGCCCGGGCCCGGGCGTCAATGGTCGATCGAGGGGTCGACGTCCTCCTCCTGTCAGTGGGCGCCGACCTGCCGTACTTCTGCGGGTATGAGGCCATGCCGTTGGAACGGCTCACCATGCTGGTGGTGCCCCGCGACGGCGACGCCACCCTCGTCGTGCCCCACCTCGAGGCGCCCCGGGTCGCCGAGCGGCCCGACGTGTTCGAGATGGTCACTTGGCGCGACGGCGAGGATCCGATCGCCCTGGTGGCCGACCGACTGGCCGGCGTCGGCACGGCCGCCGTGGGCGACCAGATGTGGGCCGGCTTCGCCGTGGACCTGCTGGCCGCCTGCCCGACGCTGACGTTGACCCGGGCGTCCGACGTGACCGCCCCCATCCGGATGGTCAAGGACGCCGCTGAGATCGCGGTACTACGGGACGCGGCAGCCGCCGTCGACCGGATCCTGGCTGACGTCCAGGCCGGCGGGATGCCCCTCGTCGGTCGCACCGAAGCCGACGTGGCCGCCCAGATCGCCCGTCGGATCATCGATGAGGGCCACCAGCGGGTGAACTTCACCATCGTGGCGTCCGGCCCCAACGCGGCGAGCCCCCATCACGAAGCCGGCGAGCGGATCATCCGGGCCGGCGAGTCGGTCCTGTTCGACATCGGTGGGACGATGGCCGGGCCTGACGGGGTCGGCTACTGCTCCGACATCACCCGGTGTGTTCACATCGGGCCGCCGGCCGACGGGTTCGCCGAGTTGTACGAGGTGCTGTACGCCTCCCATGCCGCCGGCGTGGCCGCCGCCACGGTGGGAACGCCGTGCGCCGACGTGGACGCCGCGGCCCGACGGGTCATCGACGACGCGGGATACGGCGAGTTCTTCGTGCACCGCACCGGCCACGGCATCGGGGTGGAGGCCCACGAGCACCCCAACATGGTGGCCGGCAACGACCTGCCGTTGGTGGCCGGGCACGCCTTCTCCGTGGAGCCCGGGATCTACGTGCCGGGGGTGTGGGGTGCCCGCCTCGAGGACATCGTGGTGGCCACCGACGCCGGCCCGGAGCCGCTGAACCGCATCGACCACGGGTTGGCCGTGGTCGACGCCTGACCAACCCCTGACCAGTTTCCGGTGATCGACCTCGACGCGGCCAGCGTCCTCCTGCAGTGGGCCACCGGAGGCCTGTTCTTCCTCTGGGTGACCGGGCGACGCCGCGAGGTCGGCATCGGCTACGGCTGGACGATGCGCATCACCTTCGGGGTGATGGCGGCCGGCGCAGTGGCCGTCGGATTCCTCGTCGATCCGCACCCGGTACGCGAGGCGGCCGGAATCGGCGTGGTGGTGACCACCACGGCGGCCATGGTCGTATCGGTGGTGCGTCGGCGAGCCGGCGTGGCCGGCCAGCGGGGCGTCGAGGAGCGTCGGACGGCCCGGGTGGCCGAGATGACCGGCATCGACCGCGAGACCCGCACCTTTGACGACGGCCCCGAGTTTCCGCCCCATCTGGACCTGGTGGCGCCTCTGATCGGGCTGGTCGGCCTGGTGGCCGCCGGTCTGGAAGCCGGGGATCCGGCCGCCCTCTCGGTGGCCCGGATGCTGGTGGGAGCGGTCTTCCTCGGCGCGGTCAGCGACGCCATGCTGCTCGGCCACTGGTACCTGGTGCAGCCCGGCCTGGCCCGGGGGCCACTGATCGAGTTGGTCTGGTGGACGGGGCTGGCGTGGCCGTTCGAGCTGGCGGTCCTGTTGTGGCCGACCGGCATGGTCTCGGTGCTGAACGGCACCATTGCCGACGGGTACAACGGCCTGCTGGGGTGGTTCTGGGTGGCGTCGACGGTGGGAACGCTGGCCCTCGTGGTGGCCACCCGGGCCGCCCTCCGGGAACGCCAGTACTCGGCGGTCATGGCGGCCACCGGCCTGCTCTACCTGGCCATCCTCACCGCCTTCGGCATGGACCTGGTGGCCCGGGCGACCCTTTCCTGAGAAACGGCATCTTTCCTGTGAAAACAGCCCGACCGGTAGGGTTCGCGACCTGATGACCGAGGCACGCGTGTACACCCGGAAGGGCGACGACGGAACGACCGGCCTGCTGTACGGCGGACGGGTGGCCAAGGACTCGCCGGCGCCCATGGCCTACGGCGACGTCGACGAGGCTCAGGCGGCCATCGGCCTGGCCCGGGCGGCCTGCACCTTGGATGCGGGCAGTCTGGATACGGGCGGTCTGGAAATGGACTCGATCCTCGTCGGCCTGGAGCGCGACCTCTGGCTGGTCATGGCCGAGTTGGCCTGCAACCCCGAGAAGGTCGGTCAGCTGGACGAGTCGGGATCTCGACCCACGCCGACCATGGTCACCGCGTTGGAGGGCCTCATCGACGACGTGTCCGAACGGTTCGAGCCTCCGACCGAGTTCGTGGTGCCCGGTGGGGACGAGGTGTCGGCCCGTCTGGACGTGGCCCGCACGGTGTGCCGCCGCGCCGAGCGCTCCGCCCTGTCGGCCGCGGTGGAGGGCTCCTCGGTGGTGCCGTACCTGAACCGCCTCTCCGACCTGCTCTGGACCCTTGCCCGTTGGCAGGAGGCCAGCGGTGGAGAGGGTGGCTCGATGACCGCCCGGTCCGTTTCGTCCTGACTGCTTCACCCTGACCTGACCCCGTTCGATCCCGATTCCCCGAGGTAGCGCCATGTCCGTCACGTTCACCGCCCCGCAGTTCTCCACGGCCCGTCGTGCTCCGGCCCGAGCCGAGGTGGTGGCCCATGGGATCACCACCGATCGCCTGGCCGGCGACGAGCCGTTGCCGCCGGGCCTGGACCGAGCGGATCTGGGCCGTCTCGGTTTCGAGGCGAAGGCCGGGCAGGTCCAGGTCGTGCCGGTCGAGGGCCGACTGGTGGCCGCCGTCGGGCTGGGCGGCGCTGACGATCTGTCCACCGATGGTCTCCGTCGTGCCGCTGCAGCGCTGGCCCGTGCCGTACGTTCCCGTCGATCGCTGGCCACCGACCTGGCGTCGGTCGTGGCGGGCGCTGATGGGCCGGTCGAGTCTGACGGGGTCGCCGCGGTCGTCGAGGGCCTGACCCTGGCCCTGTACCGCTTCGGCTACCAGTCGACCGGTTCCCGAAAGGGGGGTGCCGACCGGCTGGCCCGGGTGTCCCTCGTGGGGAGCACGGCCGCCGGCGTCCGTGCATCGGTGGAGCGGGCCGAGGCGGTAGCGGCCGGGGTGGTCCTGGCCCGCGATCTGGTCAACGAGCCGGGCGGCAGCCTGACCCCGCCGAAGTTCGCCAACCGGGTGCGGCGCATGGCCCGCGAACGGGGGCTGACCGTCAAGGTCATGGACGAAGCGGCCATCCGGCGGGCCCGCCTCGGTGGCCTGCTGGGCGTGAACCGGGGTTCCACCCAGCCTCCCCGCTTCGTGGAGCTCACGTACACGCCGAAGGGTCGTCCCAAGGGGACCCTGGCGTTGGTCGGCAAGGGCCTCACCTTCGACGCCGGCGGCCTGTCCATCAAGTCCGGTCAGGGGATGATGGACATGAAGATGGACATGGGCGGCGCGGCGGCCGTGGTCGGTGCCATGTCGGCGTTGCCCGACGTGGCCCCCCGCTGTCGGGTCCGGGCCTACCTGCCGATGACCGACAACATGCTGGGCGGCGACGCCACCCGTCCCGGCGACGTGCTGACCATCCGCAACGGCAAGACCATCGAGGTGCTCAACACCGACGCCGAGGGTCGCCTCGTGCTGGCCGATGCGTTGTCCCTGGCGTCCGAGGCGAAGCCCGATGCGGTGGTCGACCTGGCCACCCTGACCGGTGCCTGCATGGTGGCCCTCGGTCCGAAGATCGGTGGCCTGATGGGCCGTGGCGACGGCTTCCTCGAGCAGGTCGAGAGGGCATCGTCGAACACCGGCGAACGGGTCTGGCGTCTACCGCTCCCAGGCGACTACCGCTCCATGGTCGACTCCCCGGTGGCCGACATGAAGAACATCGGGGGCGCGTACGGCGGGGCCATCACCGCCGGCCTCATCCTCGGCGAGTTCGTGCCGGACGGCCTGGACTGGGCGCACCTGGACATCGCCGGCCCGGCGTTCGCCGACGCGGACGATGCCGAGGTGGTGCGTGGCGGTACCGGTTTCGGCGTGCGTCTTCTGGTCGATCTGGCGGCCTCGTTCACCGCCTGATCCGAGGTCTCCACGCGACGACGCCGACGCTCATGGCGTCGACGTCGTCCGGTTCTCGACCCGGGAGGGACGGGTCGGGTGACCGTCGGGGGAAGCAGGGCCGCGGTGCCGCCCCCGGGGGGAGAGGGACGGTCTCGGCGGCCGGTCTGGACGGTCAGCCGGTGTGGTCTTCCTCCGGCCGGGGTGCGGGCTGGTTCACGCAGCCCCATCGAGTGTCCGGCGGACGGCTGGCGGAACCGGTGTCCGCCGAGCTGCCGGACGAGCCGCCAGCCGGTGTCGGGCGCCCCATGCCCAGATGGAGGCCGACTCGCAGAGGTGCGGGTCGAACCGCCACTCGACGAGCTGTCGTGCCGTGGCCTCACGGTCCTCGCCGAGTTGCACCAGGGTCAGGGCGAGACGCCGGGCCCGGCGGGTCGTGACCTCGTCGCCGGCGGCTGCGCTCCTCCGGTCGTTGGCCAGGGCCTGATGCCGATCGCGCAGGGCGGTAGGTAGACGGTCGACCTGGGCGAGGGTCAGGGGTGGGAGGTGCCGTCGTACCTCCAGCACGTCGAGCCCGCACTGACGGGCCATCTTGAACTGGCAGAGTCGGCCGAGGGTCCGGAGGAACGGCGCGTGGCGTCCGCCGTTGAGGCGCAGGCCGATGGCCGACGCCGTTTCGGCGAGCTCGAGGTCGAAGCCTTCGGGCTCGGCGTCCAGGCCTTCGGCCAGGCGGCGCAACAACCAGCAGGCGCTCGGGCCGAGGATGCCCAACCAGTAGGTCTCGACATAGGCCGACCGGGGGTCGTGGCCGAGCTGGTCGACCAGTGGGTCGTCCCAGCGTTCGATGCGGAGTCGGTCGGTGGGGAACGTCGGTTGGCTGGGCACGGGGCCTCCTCGTGCTGGAGATGGATGCGCCGTCGGGTGACGGGCCTGTCCTGAGATGGTGCACGGGGAAGCAGCCGCGACTCTGGTGTGTCTTTCAGTCCCTGTCAACCCCTTCAATGCCTTTTGGCCGTTCGATGCAAGTGACGGTGTGGTCTGGCAGCATCTGTCGATGCCGGGTACATCCGAGACGCCAGCCCAGTTGCCAGACGCGAGATCGGTGGAATCGGCAGCATCGCTGATCCGGTCGTCGGGGTCGGTGGCGGTGCTGACCGGTGCGGGAATCTCGACCGACAGTGGCATTCCGGACTTCCGCGGCCCGCAGGGTGTCTGGACGCTGAATCCCGAGGCGGAACGGGCATCCGACATCCACGTGTACATGGCCGAGCCCGAGGTCCGGAAGGCCAACTGGCGGGTCATGGTCGGCGGTATGTGGGACGGGGTGGAACCCAACGTCGGGCATCACGCTCTGGCCGAACTGGATCGGGAAGGCGGGCTGCACACGCTGGTCACCCAGAACGTCGACGGACTCCACCTGATGGCCGGCACCGACCCGGGCCACATCGTGGAGGTCCACGGAACGGTCCGGCGGTCGATGTGCCTCGGGTGCGGGGTCCAGGATGACATCGAGGTGGTCCTCGACCGGGTGCGGGCCGGCGACGAGGACCCCCGGTGTGTCCGACCGGCCTGTGGCGGCCTGTTGAAGCGGGCCACCGTGAGTTTCGGTCAGGCCCTCTTCGACGGCGACCTCGACCGGGCGTTGGCCGCGGCGGCCGACGCCGACCTGCTCCTGGCCGTGGGAAGCACGTTGGCGGTGGGCCCGGTGAACCTGATGGTGCCGACCGCCGTGCGGTCCGGGCGACCGGTGGTGGTGGTGAACGGTTCGCCGACCGAGATGGACGACCTGGCCGATGTGGTGGTGCGGGGTTCGATCAGCGAGGTGCTGCCGACCATCCTCGGTTCTCCCGGGTCCGCTCCGCCCGGTGGTTGAATCCTGACCAGATCGGTAGGATTTACGGATGGCCACCTTTCGAGACCTCCTGCGGGACGCCAAGTCCCAGATCACCGAGACCGACCCGGCGGGCGCCGAGGCGCTGCTGGCTGACGGGCACCTCCTCCTCGACGTCCGCGAACCCGATGAGTTCGAGCAGGGCGCGATTCCCGACTCGATCCACATCCCCCGGGGAAATCTCGAGGCCAGCATCGAGAACCGGATCACCGACCGGGACCAGCCGATCGTCGTGATGTGTGCCGGTGGGGTGCGCTCGGCGTTCGCGGCCGACACCCTCCAGCAGCTCGGCTACACCGACGTCATCTCGATGGACGGCGGTTTCAACCGTTGGAAGGACGAGGGTCGCGACTGGCGTACGCCGCGAACCCTGAGCCCCGACCAGCGCAACCGCTACCAGCGCCACCTGCTCCTGCCCGAGGTGGGAGAGGAGGGCCAGATGAAGCTGCTGGACGCCAGCGTCCTCATGCTGGGAGCCGGCGGCCTGGGATCACCGGCCGCCCTGTATCTGGCGGCGGCCGGCGTGGGTCGGATCGGCATCATCGACATGGACGTGGTCGACGAGTCGAATCTCCAGCGCCAGATCCTCCACAACCTGGATCGGATCGGGGAACGAAAGGTCGATTCGGCCAAGAAGACCCTCACCGCGCTCAACCCCGATGTCGACGTGGTCACCTACGACGTTCGGCTCGGCGCCGACAACATCATGGACATCCTCGCCCAGTACGACGTGGTGGTCGACGGGGCCGACAACTTCCCCAGCCGGTACCTGCTCAACGACGCCTCGGTGAAGCTCGGCGTGCCGGTCGTGCACGGTTCCATCTTCCGCTTCGAGGGCCAGGTCACGGTGTTCGATCCCCGGGGTGGGGTCACCTATCGGGACATGCTCCCCGAGCCGCCTCCGGCCGAGTTCGCTCCGAGTTGCGCCGAGGCCGGCGTGCTGGGCGTGCTGCCCGGAATCGTCGGATCGATCCAGGCGCTGGAGGCCATCAAGTTGATCCTCGGCCTGGGCGAGGGCCTCTCGGGGCGTCTGGTGGCGTTCGACGCCATGGACATGTCGTTCCGGGAGTACCGCCTGCAGAAGGACCCGTCGCTCGAGGTGACCTGGGAGAACCGGGACCGCATCGAGATCGCCGAGCTGGACGGCCTCTGCATGCCCAAGGTGACCGCACCGCCCGAGGGCTGACCCGACGTCGAACCGGGCGCGCTTGCCGATGTCCGTCGGGCGGTACCAGTTCGGATTCAGGATGTGACCGGAGAATTCGAGGCATGCGTGGGAGTCCGACCGGCCCCATGCGAGAATCCTGAGCAATGGCACGTCTCGCGATCATCGGCACGGGGTACGTCGGGCTGACCACCGGCGCATGCTTCGCCCACCTCGGCCACGACGTGGTCTGTGCGGACGTCGACGCGGACAAGGTGGCCCGTCTGTCGGCAGGCGAGGTGCCCATTGTCGAGGATCGGCTCGACCTGCTGGTCCGTGAGGGGCTCGACGACGGTCGACTCCGTTTCGTCGTCGGGGCGGCCGAAGCCGTGGCTGACTGCGAGGTGGCGTTCCTCTGCGTACCCACGCCTCAGAACCCCGACGGGACTGCAGACCTGAGCTACATCGAGGCGGCCAGCGCCGAGATCGCCGCGGTACTGCCCGCCGAGTCCATCGTGGTGAACAAGTCGACGGTTCCCGTTGGTTCGACCCGCGTGGTCGAGCGGGTGCTGGGCCGGCCCGATGTCACCGTTGTGTCGAATCCGGAGTTCCTGCGGGAGGGCTCGGCCATCCAGGACTTCCTCCACCCGGACCGCATCGTGATCGGGTGCGAGGACCAGTCGGCGGCCATCAAGGTGTTGTCGCTCTATCTCAGCGTGACTGCGCCGACGGTGGTCACCGACCCCGCCTCGGCCGAGACCATCAAGTACGCGGCGAACGCTTTCCTGGCCACCAAGCTCTCGTTCGTGAACGCCATCGCCGCGGTGTGCGAGGGAGTGGGTGCCGACGTCAACGACGTGATCCTGGGGCTGGGCTACGACACCCGGATCGGATCCGAGTTCCTGAAGCCCGGCCCGGGTTGGGGTGGGAGTTGCTTCCCGAAGGACACCCGGGCGTTGGTGCGGATTGCCGAACAAGGTGGCTACGACTTCCGGCTTCTGGACGGCGTCATCGCCGTGAACGAGGAGCAGTTCTCGAGGATTGCCGACAAGGTCCGGGAAGCTGTCGGGGGAGACCTGACGGGTCGGGCGATCGGGGTCTGGGGACTGACGTTCAAAGCCGGTACCGATGACCTCCGGGAGTCACCGTCGCTGTCGGTGATCGAGCGACTCGTAGCGGCCGGCGCCGTGGTCCGGGCGTACGACCCGACCGTCGGTTCGGATGCCGACCTGCCACCGGAGGCGACAGGCATCGAGGTCGTTGCGACCCCCGCTGCTGCCTGCGATGGAGCCGACGTCCTCGTCGTGCTGACCGAATGGGATGAGTTCCGCTGGCAGGATCCGGCAGAACTGGCGGCGACGATGTCGACGCCATCGGTCGTCGATGCCCGCAACCTTCTGGACCGGGCCCGTTGGGAACGTCACGGGTTCGTCCACCGCGGCATCGGACGCTGAAGTCGATGCGAATTCTCGTTGCTGGTGGCGGTGGTTTCGTCGGCTCCCATCTGACCGATCGCCTACTGGATCGCGGCGACGAGGTGGTGGTATTGGACAACTTCTCCACCGGTCGTCGATCGAACCTCGACCATCTGGCTTCGACCGCGCAGGTCGAAGTGGTGGAGCACGACGTGACCGAGCGGTTGCCCGACCTCGGGAGTTTCGATGTGGTGGCCAACCTGGCCAGTCCGGCATCGCCTGATGACTTCGCCCGAATCCCACTGGCCATCCTCGAGGTCGGGAGTACGGGAACCCGGCGGCTTCTGGATCTGGCTCTGGCATGTGATGCACGGTTTCTCCAGGCGTCGACAAGTGAGGTCTACGGCGACCCGGAGGTGCACCCGCAGCATGAGGACTACGTGGGCCACGTTGATCCGATCGGTCCCCGTAGTTGCTACGACGAGGCCAAGCGGTTCGGCGAGGCCCTCGTCATGGCGCACGCCCGGGTCCACGGAACTCGGGTGGGCATCGCGCGGATCTTCAATACGTACGGTGAGCGGATGGCCCCTGCCGACGGGCGAGTGGTCAACACGTTCATCGTTCAGGCATTGCGGGGAGAGCCCCTGACCGTCCACGGCGACGGATCACAGACTCGGAGCTTCTGCCACGTATCTGATCTGGTGGCAGGCCTGACCGCGCTGCTGGATCACTCCACTAACGGCCCGGTCAACCTCGGCAATCCCGACGAGTTCACTGTTCGAACCCTCGCCGAGATCGTCATCGAGATGACCGGGTCGACCAGTCGGATCGATTCGATCCCGATGCCCGAGGAACGGACAGGCGATCCGGCCCAGCGTCGTCCGGACATCTCCCGCGCCCGAGACCTGCTGGGATGGTCGCCAACCGTCAGCGTGCGTGACGGACTGGCCGGGATGATCGACCACTTCCGGTCGGCCGAGTCGGTCGTCTGACCCGTCTGATTCGACGATGAGGATTCGGGATCGGCTTCCTTCGGGGACCCTCGCGGTCGGCGGCGGCCTGGTGGTCAACGGCCTGGCGGCCTATGCGTTCATCACGTTGGCGTCTCGTGACCTCGGCCCCGAGGCCTACACGCCGGTCGGACTCCTGTGGGCGTTGAGCTTCCTCCTCGGTCCGGGATTTTTCCAGCCGCTGGAACAGGAGGTGGCCCGGATCGTCGCCGCCCGGTCCGACGGGCGGGTCGGTCCCGTGGTCAGGACCGCAGCGGCCATCGGTGCCGCGATGGTCGCCCTGCTGGTCGTCCTGGCGCTGATGTTGGGTAGCCGGATCCGACAGGACCTGTTCGACGGCCACGGTCTCCTGGTGGTGGGCCTGCTGCTCGTACTGGTTGGACTGGGTATCGGCCATCTGGTTCGCGGCGTGCTGGCCGGCCTGGGTCGATTCGGGGGATACGCCCGCTATTTCATCGGCGACGGCATCGGGCGTCTCGTCATGGTCCTGGTGTTCGCGGCGACGGTGGGGGGCGTCGGTGCCTACGGCCTGGCGGTTGGACTGGCTCCCTTCATCGGGGTTGTGCTGGCGTTGGCCGGGCAACGGAAGCTGTCGCTGGAGGGGCCGGCCGAACCGGTCGGTGGACTCTCCCGGGCTCTCGGCGCCCTGCTGGTGGCATCGGTGTCCACGGCACTCGTCCTGAACGTCAGCCCGCTGGCCGTGGAAGTGTTGGCCAGACCGGATCAGGCTGACGATCCGGGCCGGTTCCTGAACGCCCTCCTGATCGCCCGGGTGCCGCTCTTCTTCTTCCAGGCCGTGCAGGCGTCACTGCTTCCCCGCCTGTCGGCGCTGGTTGGTGCCGGTCGGTTCGACGAACTGGTCCACGTGTTTCGTCGACTCCTCGGCCTGGTGGTGGGGATCGGCGGGGTGGCGATCCTCGTGTTCGCAGCGATCGGAACCCGGATCGTCGAGTTCGCCTTCGGAGCCGACTTCGCCGTGGATCGCCGCGACATGGTGCTGCTCGCGGCATCGAGCGCGGTGCTCATGGTCGCCCTCTCGTTCGCCCAGGCCCTCATGGCCTGTCGGGCCCAGGGCCGGATGGCCGCCGCGTGGGTCCTCGGTCTGGTGGCCTTCCCGATCGTCGTGGCCCTCGGGGATGACCTGTTCCTCCGGGTCGAGTTGGGCCTGCTGGCCACCGTGTCGGTGGCCGCCCTGTCGATGGCCGCCCTGTTGGTGGAACGCCTCCGCTCGACGACCCGATGGGCGGTCTCGTGACCACCGGTGTCCGCCGGTCGAGTCCGGTGGTCCGTTCGCTCGTCGTGGTGGCGGCCCTCGTCGGGGGGTCGCTCGCTGTCGTCTCGCCGGTGGCTGCCGACGTGACCGTCATCGTGGAGGCCGGCGACTCGCTCTCGGAGATCGCCGCGGAACACGGGACCTCGGTCTCGGCACTCATGGCCGCCAACGGGATCACCGATCCCGACCGCCTCTTCATGGGCCAGGAACTCGTGGTTCCCGGACCGGGGGCGA